>JAGWIJ010000102.1 GCA_028873535.1 Pseudomonadota bacterium | reverse complement strand
GACGAGGCCGGCCGTGGACCCTTGGCAGGGCCGGTGTATGCCGCCGCGGTGATCCTGGATCCGGCGCGTCCGATCAGCGGGCTTGCCGACTCGAAGCAGCTCGCCGCAGCCACGCGCGAGGCGCTGGCGCTGCGCATCCGTGCCGATGCGCTCGCCTGGGCGGTGGCGCAGGCCTCTGCCGCCGAGATCGATCGGTTCAACATCCTGCAGGCAAGCCTGCTCGCCATGCGGCGCGCCGTCGCGGCGCTGGCGCCGGCCGCGCGTGCGGCACTGGTGGATGGCAACCGTGATCCCGGGCTGGACCTGCCGTGCGTATGCGTGGTGCGCGGCGATGCGCTGGTGCCGGCGATCTCGGCGGCGTCGATCCTGGCCAAGACCGCGCGCGACGCCGAACTCATGCTGTTGCACGCACGCTTTCCCGGCTACGGATTCGACCGCCACAAGGGTTATCCCACGCCGGAACATCTGGCCTGTCTGGCGCGGCTGGGACCGACGCCGGAGCACCGCCGCAGCTTCGCGCCGGTACGCGCCGTGATTTCTGCTGGCGTCGCAGGCGCTGCCGCCGCTGACGATGCCGGCGGCCGTGCCTGGGCGCTGGGCTCATGAAGGCCCTGCAATCGCGCGACAACCCGCGCCTGAAGCTGCTGCAGCGCCTGGTGGCGCGGCCGCGCGAATGCCGCAAGGCCGGCGTGGCGCTGCTCGACGGCGTGCATCTGCTGACCGCCCTGCTGGATTCCGGCGGCGCGCCCGAGTGGGGTGTGGTGAGCGCGCCCGCGCTGGCCAGGGACGAAGTGGCGGCAGCCGTGGCGCTCGCCGGATCGCGCGGCTGTGAATGGTTCCTGCTCGAGGAAGGCCTGCTGCGCACGGTGGCACCGACCCAGCAGCCGAGCGGGGTGTTGGCGCTGATGCCGCTGCCTGCCAAGGGGCGCGGCCGTCCGGCGGCCGGTTTTGCGCTGCTGCTCGAGGACATCCAGGATCCCGGCAACCTGGGCACCCTGCTGCGCTCGGCGCAGGCCGCTGGTGTCACACAGGTGCTGCTGTCGCGTGGCTGTGCCGAGCCGTGGGCGCCCAAGGTCCTGCGCGCCGGCATGGGCGCGCACTTCGGGCTGCGGCTGTTCGAGGACCAGGACCTGCCGGCCTTCGCGCGCCAGCAGGGCGGCGTGCTGGCGGCGGCGGCGGATGGCGCGCTCAGCGCCTGGCAGGCCGATCTCGCGCAGGCGGGCGGCGTTGCCATCGGCAATGAAGGCGCCGGTCTCAGCGCCGCGCTGCGCCGCGCCTGCGCCGCGGCCGTGGCGATCCCGCTGGCATCCGGCTGCGAATCGCTCAACGCCGCCGTGGCCGGCTCGGTGCTGCTGTTCGAGCGCGCGCGCCAGCGCGGCACTCAGAACAGGTGACGCTCCAGTCCTGCCTGCTGCAGGATCACGGTCGCGAGTTCCTCGATCGAGCGGTTGGTCGAGTCGAAATAGGCGACGCCGTGGGTCTGCATCAGGGTCTCGGCTGACATGACCTCGCGCCGGCAGTTGCCGAGCGAGGCATAGTCGCTGTCGGGTCGGCGCTCGGAACGGATCTGGTGCAGGCGGTCGGGGCGGATGGTAAGGCCCCACACCTTGCCGCGGTAATGGTGCAGCTTGCCTGGCAGACGCATCTTGTCCAGATCCTCCGGGATCAGCGGATAGTTGGCGCAGCGGATGCCGCATTGCAGGGCCAGGTAGAGGCTGGTCGGCGTCTTGCCGCTGCGCGAGATGCCGACCAGGATCACGTCGGCGTCGTCCAGGCCCCGGTTACTGACCCCGTCATCGTGCGACAGCGCATAGTTGACGGCATCGATACGCCGGTTGTAGTCCGACGCACGCTGCATGCCGTGCGAGCGGCCGGCCGTGTGCGAGGACTTGAGCCCCAGTTCGGTCTCGAGCGGACTGATGAAGACCTGGAAGAAGTCCAGCACCAGGGCATTGGCACGCTGCAGGATGGCGCGCGTGTCGTCGGCGACCAGGGTGCTGAACACCAGCGGGCGCTGGCCTTCCGCGCGCCCGGCCAGGTTGATCGTGGCGACCGCCGCTTCGGCCTTTTCCACCGAGTCGATGAAGGGCAGCGACTGGCGTTCCGGCGCCAGATCGTCGAACTGGCTGATCAGGCTCTGGCCGAGCATCTCGGCGGTGATGCCGGTGCGGTCAGACACGAAGAACACGGTGCGTTTCATGGCGGGGCTCCGATGACTGGCGGCGTGCGCGACAGTCTTATACAAGTGTTATCATGCCATTTTTCGGCAGTCTTATATAAGTCCTGGGAGCGCCCATCATGAAACCCGAGTACATCCTGTGGTTGCAGGACCTGCGCATGCACGACGTCGACCGCGTGGGCGGCAAGAACGCCTCGCTGGGCGAGCTGATCAGCCAGTTGGCTGCCGCCGGGGTGCGGGTGCCGGGCGGCTTTGCCACCACGGCGCTGGCCTATCGTGATTTCCTCGAGCAGACCGGCTTGCGCGGCCGTATCGAAGCTGAACTCGCCACGCTCGACGCCGGCGACGTCACCGCGCTGGCCGCCGCCGGCGCGCGCATCCGCGGCTGGATCCTGGCCGAACCCCTGCCGGCCGCGCTGCAGGCCGATGTCGAAGCGGCGTATCGCACGCTCGAGTCGGAGTCGGGTGGCAGCGCCAACGTGGCGGTGCGTTCCTCGGCCACCGCCGAGGACCTGCCGGATGCCTCGTTTGCCGGCCAGCAGGAGACCTTCCTCAACATCAGCGGGCTGCCGGCGGTGATCGAGGCGATCCACCACGTGTTCGCCTCGCTCTACAACGACCGTGCCATCTCCTACCGCGTGCACCAGGGCTATGCGCATTCCGAGGTGGCCCTGTCGGCCGGCATCCAGCGCATGGTGCGTTCGGATCTCGCCACCAGCGGCGTGCTGTTCACGCTCGACACCGAATCCGGCTTCGACGGCGCGGTCTTCATCACGGCCGCCTACGGCCTGGGCGAGAGCGTGGTGCAGGGCGCGGTCAATCCCGACGAGTATTACGTGTCCAAGCTGGCGCTTGCCGCCGGACGCCCCGCGGTGCTGTCGCGCACCCTGGGTTCCAAGGCCACCAAGATGGTCTATGGCACCAGTGCCACCGCCGGTCGTTCGACCGATACCGTCGCGGTGAGCGCGGACGACCGCGAGCGCTTCTGCCTCAGCGATGCGCAGGTCGAGGAACTGGCGCGCTACGCCGTGCTGATCGAGCGCCACTATGGCCGCCCGATGGACATCGAATGGGGCTGCGACGGCAAGGACGGCCAGCTCTATGTGCTGCAGGCGCGTCCCGAGACGGTTGCCTCGCGACGCGGTGCCGAGACGCTGGACCGCTATCGCCTCAAGTCGTCCGGCAAGGTGCTGAGCGTCGGCCGTGCCATCGGCACCCGGATCGGCCAGGGCCCGGTGCGCGTGATCTTCAGCACTGCCGACATGGACCAGGTGCGCGACGGCGACGTGCTGGTCACCGACATGACCGACCCCAACTGGGAACCGGTGATGAAGCGTGCTTCGGCGATCGTCACCAACCGCGGTGGACGCACCTGCCACGCCGCGATCATCGCGCGCGAACTCGGCATCCCCGCCGTGGTGGGCTGTGGCGACGCGACCGAGGTGCTCAAGGATGGCCAGCTGGTCACGGTGTCGTGTGCCGAGGGCGAGGAAGGCAACATCTACGAAGGCCTGCTGCCCTTCGAGCATATCCAGGTGGCGCTCGATCGCATGCCCGAGATCCCGGTCAAGCTGACCATGAACGTCGGCAACCCGCAGCTGGCCTTCGGTTTCCAGCGCATCCCCAATGACGGTGTGGGCCTGGCGCGGCTGGAATTCATCATCAGCGCCATCATCGGCATCCATCCGCGTGCAGTCCTCGATTATCCGGCGCTGCCCCAAGGCCTGAAGCACCAGGTCGAAGCGCGTTCGCGCGGCTACGCCAGCCCCAGGGACTTCTACCAGGCCAAGCTGGTCGAGGGCATCGCGACCCTGGCGTGCGCCTTCTGGCCGCGCAAGGTGATCGTGCGCCTGTCGGACTTCAAGTCCAACGAGTACACCAGCCTGATCGGCGGCACCGACTACGAACCCGAGGAAGAAAACCCGATGCTGGGCTTTCGTGGCGCGGCACGCTATGTCGCGCCAAGCTTCCAGGACTGCTTCGAGCTGGAATGCCGGGCGCTCAGGAAGGTGCGCGACGAGATGGGCTTCACCAACGTCGAGATCATGGTGCCCTTCGTGCGTACCCTGACCCAGGCCGAGCGTTCGCTGGAGATCCTCGCGCAGTTCGGCCTGCGCCGCGGCGAGAACGGCCTGCGCGTGATCATGATGTGCGAGGTGCCGTCCAACGCCATCCTGGCCAGCCGCTTCCTGGAGCACTTCGACGGCTTCTCGATCGGCTCCAATGACCTGACCCAGCTCACGCTGGCGGTCGACCGCGACTCCGGCCTGGTGGCCGATGCCTTCGACGAGCGCGATCCTGCCGTCAAGGCGATGCTGCATATGGCCATCCAGGCCTGCCGCGCGGCCGGCAAGTACGTCGGCATCTGCGGCCAGGGCCCGTCGGACCATCCCGACCTCGCGCAGTGGCTGGTCGAGGAGGGCATCGAGTCGATCTCGCTCAACCCCGACTCGGTGCTTTCGACCTGGCTGGCGCTGGCCGGCACCGCACGCACGCCCTGAGCTGCTCAGGCGCTGGTCGACACGAAGGCGCCGGTGCGCCGCACGAAGACCGCCTGCAGGGTGCGTGCATGCAACACCCAGCGGCGGCCCTCGCTGCGGCAGGCCACCACTTCGGCGAGCAGGTCCATGGCGTCGTCGCTGAAGCGCAAGAGCTGGCCGACCGGCACACGGAAATCGACCAGCACGCTGAGCCCGGTGAGCGACAGGTCGCGCAGACGCCCGGCGCGCGCCGGCTGCCCCCAGGCCGTATGCACGGCGAGCGGACTGGAGCGCGCCACCCGCTGGGTATAGCGGCGGCCGAACAGGTCGTGCTTGCCCTGCGGTCCGCGCGGCGGCGGTGCCAGCGGCGCATCGCAGCGCCGGCAGCGGCTGTCCGGCCGGATCTCGGCCGGCAGCCCCTCGGTGCACCAGTTGCAGACCGCCGTGCGCGGCGGTGATTCGCGGAACCCTGCACTGCCGCGCGCGCCGCCGCTGACGCCTGCCGAGGGTCCGCGCGCGCTGCCGGCGCCTGCCGCGCCGTCACCTTCGCGCAGGCCCTTGTTCAGACGTCCCTGGCGCCGCAGTTCGGCATCATAGCAGCGACGCTTCTCGGGATCGCTCAGCACCGCGTAGGCCTGGTTCAGCAACACCGCCAGGTCCGGGTCGCCGCCCAGGTCGGGATGCGCACGCAGCTTGGTCATCAGCGTGCGATAGCTCGCGGCGATGATCTCCGGCGGCGCCTCCGGCTGGACGTGGAGGGTGCGGTAGTGGTTGCGGCGGGTGCTCTTCATTGCGGTGCGCAGTCTCAGCCGTCGCCTTCGGGCGCGGCCAGGAAATCCCAGGCCAGATGGCACAGGGCGCGCACGCCCAGCAGCAGGCCGCTTTCGTCGATGCGGAAACGTGGCGAGTGGTTGGAGGCCACCTGTCCGGGCGGGCTGCCGGGCGGCGTGATGCCGAGGAAGAAGAACAGGCCGGGGATGCGCTGCTGGTAGCAGGAGAAATCCTCTGCGCCGGTGAGCTTGGGCGCCAGGAACACCTGATCCACGCCGGCCACGCGCAGCAGCGTCGGCAGCATCTGTTCGGTCAGCGCCGGATGGTTGACGGTGACGTCGTAGCCGCGCTCGACTTCGACGCTGGCGCGCGCGCCGGCCGACTGCGCGATGTGCGAGGCGGTGTGCTGCACGCGTGCCGCGATGTCGCTGCGCATCGATTCGTCGAACGTGCGGATGGTGCCGATCAGTTCGACGCGGTCGGGAATGATGTTGTTGCGCACACCGCCATGGATGGCGCCGACGGTGATGATGCTGGGTTCGCGCGTCACGTCGACCTGACGGCTGGCGATGGTCTGCAGTCCCAGCACCACTTGCGATGCCACCACGATCGGGTCCACGCCCATCCACGGCATGGCACCGTGGCACTGGCAACCGTCCACGGTGATGCGCATTTCGTCGGAACTCGCCATGGTCGGCCCCGGGCGGTAGCCGATGCGGCCGGTCTCGATGCCCGCGATGACGTGCAGGCCGAAGATCGCCGCCGGCACCGGATCCTCGAGTACGCCTTCGGCGATCATCTGGGCGGCGCCGCCGGTCTCGCCGCGCGGCGGCGTCTCTTCGGCAGGCTGGAAGATGAACTTGACCGTGCCCGGCAGTTCCGCTCGGATGCCCGCCAGCACCACAGCCACCGTCATCAGGATGGCCGTGTGGGCGTCGTGGCCGCAGGCGTGCATCACGGGGACTTCGGCGCCGTTGAACTGCGCGCGCGCGCGCGAGGCGAAGGGCAGATCCACCTCCTCGGCCACCGGCAGCGCATCCATGTCGGCACGCAGCGCCACCACCGGACCCGGACGTCCGCCGCGCAGCAGTCCCACCACGCCGGTATGCGCCACCTGCTCGCGCACGTCCAGACCCAGTGCGCGCAGATGCTCTGCCACCACGCTGGCGGTGCGGAATTCCCGGTTGGACAGTTCCGGATGCTGGTGGAAATCCCGCCGCCAGGCAATCAGCTGTGCCTCGAGCGCCGCGCAATGGGCATCGAGGCGGTGGAACAAGTTGTCGGCTTGGTTCATCGTGTCGTTTCCTGCGACCGGAATCCCGCCGGCCGCCATGACTGGAGGATACACGATTGAACGCCCCCATCGCCTTTCTCGGGCTCGGCCGCATGGGTCTGCCGATGGCGCTGCGCCTGCTGGCGGCGGGATTCCCGCTGCGCGCCTGGAACCGTTCGGAGGCTGCGCGCACGGCACTCGCAGCCGCTGCGCCGGCTGATGCGCGCCTGCAGCTGTGCGCCACTGCCGATGCCGCGGTGGCCGGTACCGGGCTGGTGATCACCATGCTGAGCGACGGCCCGGCGCTGCGCGCGCTCCTCTTCGGCAGCGCGCCGGGGCCCGGTGTGCTGGCCCTTGCGGCGCCGCAGGCCACGCTCTGCGACATGAGCTCGATTCCGCCAACGATGGCGCGCGAGCACGCCGAGTGGCTGTCTGCCGCCGGCTTCGGCGCGCTCGACGCGCCGGTGTCGGGGGGCGTGGTCGGCGCGCGCGACGGCACGCTTGCGATCATGGCCGGCGGCGCGCCGCAACTGCTCGCGCGCCACGCTGCACCGCTGGCCGTGCTGGGAAGGGTGACCCATGTCGGGCCGGCGGGTGCCGGTCAGCTCGCCAAGCTCGCCAACCAGGTGATCGTCGGCATCACCATCGGCGCGGTCGCCGAGGCCCTGCTGCTGGCCGCGCGCGGCGGCGCCGATCCCGCTGCCGTGCGCGCGGCGATCCGAGGCGGCTTCGCCGAAAGCCGGATCCTGGAACTGCACGGGGCGCGCATGCTGATCGACGATTTCGTGCCCGGCGGCGCAGTCCAGACCCAGCTCAAGGACCTCGCCACGGCTCTCGACGAGGCGCGCGCCGCCGGCCTGGACCTGCCGATCACCGGCCTGTTGCGCAGCCTGTTCGCGGCGGCACGTGATCACGGCGACGCCGCTCTCGATCACGCGGCGCTGCTGCGCGAACTGGCGCGCCACAACGGTCTGGCACCGGACGGCGTGCTGCACGCCGCCGGCTAGCGCTCCACCGGGACAGGCACGCGGCGGCCGCGCACGCGCGCCCGCCGCGGCCGTCGTGCTTCAGTGTGCCTGGTCGGGCAGGGCCAGGCGGCCGTGGCTTGCCTGGACCGCGTGGTCGAGCAGCTTGGTCAGCGCGAACACCGTGTTCAGGCAGGGCGTGGGCGTGTCGGTGATGCGTCCCAGCTCGATCACCGAACCCAGCAGGGCATCGACCTCGAGCGCACGGCCCGCCTCCAGGTCCTGCAGCATCGAGGTCTTGTGGCGTCCCACCTTCTCGGCGCCGGCGATGCGCCGCTCGATGTCGACGCGGAAGGTGATGCCGAGCTTGTTGGCGATGGTCTGCGCCTCGGTCATCATGGCGCGCGACAGCTCGCGCGTCAGCGGGTACTGGCAGATGCCTTCGAGCGTGCCGTGGGTGAGCGCGCTGATCGGGTTGAAGGTCATGTTGCCCCACAGCTTCAGCCAGATCTCGGCGCGGATGTTGTCGAGGATCGGCGACTTCAGTCCCGCGGCCACGAAGGCGTCCGCGATGCGCGTGGCGCGCTCGGTGGTCTGGCCGTCGAGTTCGCCGATCGGGAAGCGGTTGCCTTCGACATGGCGGATGATGCCCGGGCCTTCGGTGGTGGTGGCCGGATACACCACGCAGCCGATCACCTGCTGCGGATTGATGCGCTTCATCACCAGGCCGTCGGGGTCGACGGTCTCGATCGCGCGGCCTTCGAAGGGGCCGCCGTGGCGCTGGAAATACCAGAACGGAATCCCGTTCTGCATCGGGATCAGCACGCAGTCGGGCTGGGCGGCGAGCATGGCCGCGAGCTCGGCCGCCACCGGCGTCACCTGATGCGCCTTCACGGCCAGGATCACCAGGTCCTGCGCACCGGCATCGGCCAGGTGCTCCACGCTGTTCACCCGCGCGTGCAGGGTTTCACCCGTCTCCGGCATGATCAGCTGCAGGCCACGCTCGCGGATCGCCGCCAGCGTGGCGCCACGCGCCATCACCGTCACCTCGTTGCCGGCCCGGGCCAGCGCCACCGCCAGGTAGCCCCCGATGGCGCCGCCGCCACCGATCACACAGATCCGCATGCATCTTCTCCAGTTTCGATTGTCGCTGCCGCTGCTGCGGGCGGCTCAAGGTCCACAGAATACCTGCTCGTTCTCTATGGAAGCATAACTGTTAGCAATGATTCCGATAGGAAACGGCGATACAGTGCGGCCTCAGGCATGTGCCATCCGGCACGTGGCGTGCCGATTGTTGCGCTGCCAATTGCGCAATCGCTGCCGGCAGGGCCCAATGCCCACACTGCCTGGCGTGCAGTGACGACAAGAACATTGCGAGGAGAGCACCAAACCATGACCAAGCCCGACCCGGCCGCCCGGCCTGCCAATCGCTGGATCCAGCTGATCATCGGCGTGATCTGCATGGCCTGCGTGGCGAACCTGCAATATGGCTGGACGCTGTTCGTGAATCCGATCGATGCCAAGTTCCATTGGGGGCGCGAGGCCATCCAGGTGGCGTTCACGCTGTTCGTGCTGATCGAGACCTGGCTGATCCCGGTCGAGGGCTACCTGGTGGACCGCTTCGGGCCGCGCTGGGTGGTGCTCGGCGGCTCGGTGCTGGTGGCCTCGGCGTGGGCTCTCAATTCGGTGGCCGACTCGCTGCCCCTGCTGTATGCCGGCGCCCTGCTCGGCGGCGTGGGCACCGGCTGCGTCTACGGCACCTGCGTCGGCAACGCGCTCAAGTGGTTCCATGACCGTCGCGGTCTCGCGGCCGGCTTCACGGCGGCCGGCTTCGGCATTGGTGCCGCCTTCACCGTGGCGCCGATCTCCGACATGATCAAGTCGGCCGGCTACCAGCAGGCCTTCCTGTTCTTCGGCCTGCTGCAGGGCGCCATCGTGTTCGTGCTGGCGTGGGCGCTTCGCGCGCCGCCGCGCGTGGCGGCACCTTCGGCGACGGCGCTGCAGAGCCGGCGCAGTTTCGCTCCGGCGGAAGTGCTGCGCACGCCGGTGTTCTGGGTGCTGTACGTGATGTTCGTGCTGGTCGCGTCGGGCGTGCTGATGATGACGGCTTCGCTGGCGCCGATCGCCAAGGACCTCCGGATCGACACCATGCCGGTCAGCGTGCTGTTCATGAGCGGTGCGGCGTTGCCGATCGCGATCAAGATCGACCGTGTGCTCGATGGCCTTGGGCGGCCCTTCTTCGGCTGGGTCTCCGACCACATCGGGCGCGAGATCACCATGGCCATTGCGTTCTGTATCGGCGCGATCGCGCTGTTCACGCTGAGCCGCAGCGGTGCCGACCCGATCGCTTTCGTGGTGCTCACGGCACTCTATTTCGCGGTGTCCGGCGAGATCTACAGTCTGTTCCCGGCCACCCAGGGCGACACCTTCGGTTCTCGGTTCGCGGCCGCCAATGCCGGCATGCTGTACACGGCCAAGGGCACCGCCGCACTGATCGTGCCGCTGGCTGCCCTCGTGGCCAAGGGCTATGGCTGGGCTGCCGTGTTCGGCATCGCCATGGGCTTCAATCTCGCGGCCGCCGCGATCGGCCTGCTCGTGCTCAAGCCGATGCGCGCACGCTTCATCGCAGCGGCCGCGGTCGATCCGCAGCCGGTCGCCGACAGCGGCGCGGTCGGACGTGCCAGCACGGCGGTCTGAGATTGCAGGCGCGCCGGGTCAAGCCATGCCGCGCGGCGCGTTGCAGCATGCTCAATAGCGAGCAATGAGGGGGGCCGCACGCGGCGTAGAGTGAAAGTTCCCGGTGTCGGAGTCTTGTCCCGTGTCCGACCATCATCTCGCCTACCTGCTGGGCTATCCCGCCAGCTTCTGCGTCACGCCTGACGAGGCGCGCAGCAACATCCTGCGCATGATCGAAGCCGAGATCCCCGGCTGGAACGGCGGCGCGATCGCCTGGGCGCAGGCCCTGCGCGAACGGCTGGCGCGCCCCAACCGCACGCGCCAGCTCAACCGCTACGGTGCCCGCTTCAGCGCCGTCGAATGGGTATGGGTGATGCGCTCCCTGCTGATGGACTGCGAACGCCTCGTGCTGCTGGCGCGCGAGAGCGATGGCGGCAGCGGCGATCGGGCCTGCCTCGGGGACATCGCTGACAGGTGCGGCACTGCCGGTGGCTCTATCGAGCAGGACCCAGACCCAGACGCTCCGCCGCGAGGAACAGTTGGGCAGGCGTTTGTGCGCCCAATTTCTGCCTGAGACTGGACTGGTGGTTGGCGACGGTCTTGGGGCTCAGCGCCAGCAGCGATGAAATGTGCTCAACCGTGTGGCCGCTGACCAGCAGGCGCAGGATCTCGAATTCGCGCGGTGACAGCGCCTGCTCATGTCTGCCGGCACTCTCGCGTTCGGCCAGCGCACGTGCCACGTCCGCGCTCAGGTAGCGCTGGCCGCGTGCCACGCGGCGGATGCCCTCCAGCAGGACGTCGGGAGCGCTCGCCTTGCTGACATAGCCCAGTGCCCCGGCCTCCAGCGCGCGTGCCGGGAAGATCGCATCGTCGTACATGCTCGAGATCAGCACCGCCAGCGACGGTGTGCGCCCCAGCATGCGGCGCGTTGCATCGATGCCGCTCACGCCGGGCAGGGCGATGTCCATCACCACCACGTCGGCAGGCGCCAGATCGATCCTGCGCAGCAGTTCCTGCGCGCTGCCGGCCTCGCCCACCACGCGCATGTCGACGCAGCGCTCGATGACGCGGCGGTAGCCCTCGCGCACCACGGCATGGTCGTCGACCAGCAGCACCCGGATGATCCCGCTCACGGCGCATCCTCCGGCGACGTGCCCAGCGGCAGGATCGCATGCACGGCGAATCCGTCGCCCGGAGCGCTGCGCCAGCGCACCGTGCCGCCGAGAGCGCTGGCGCGTTCGTCCATGCTGATCAGACCCAGGCCATGATGCACGGCGGCGGGGTCGATGCCGATGCCGTCGTCGCTGACATCCACCGCCAGCTGCGTGCCGTGCGTCGCACGCTCCCGGCGCACGTGCACCTCGACGAGGCCGGCACGCGAATGGCGCGCGGCATTGGTCAGCGCCTCCTGCACGATGCGGAATGCCGCGATCGCCACATGTTCGGGCGGCGAGGGCTCGAGGTCGAGGCATGCCAGGACCAGGCGCGTCTCGGGCAGACGCTGACGCCAGCCGGATACCAGCTGGTCGAGTGCAGCCGCCAGTCCGAGTTCGTCGAGTGCGGCCGGCCGCAGGCGGCGGATCAGGTCGCGCAGCGTGGCCTGCACGTGCCCCAGGGTCTGGCTGGCGCGCAGGAACATCGCTTCGCGTTGCTGTGCCGTGGTGCCACGGTCGACATGCCCCAGCGCGTGCAGGTCGAAGCGCAGCGCGCCCAGGTACTGGCCGAGTTCGTCGTGCAGTTCGCGTGCGATGCTGCGACGCTCGCGTTCCTGCACCGCCAGCAGCTCGCCATGCAGCACCCGATTGCGTTCGAGTTGCGCGGCCAGCGCGAGTTCGGCGCGCCGGTGCGCCGCGAGCACCTGCGACAGGTCGCGGTAGCGGCGCCAGGCGAACCACAGCAGCCCGCTGATCAGCACCAGCAGCACGCCGGGCAGTTCGTCCATCTGCAGCGACTCGCGCCGCCGCAGCCACGCCGCCAGCCGCTCGCCGAATTCGAAGCGCGCCGACAGGCCTCCGGCAATGGCGGTGGCCAGCAC
>JAGWIJ010000101.1 GCA_028873535.1 Pseudomonadota bacterium | reverse complement strand
TGCTCGAGCTGGCACTGACCCACAGCAGCGGCCATGGCGCGAACCAGCAGCGCCTCGAATTCCTGGGGGATGCCGTGCTGGGTGCCGCCGCGAGCGCCAGCCTGTTCCGCGAGCATCCCGACTGGAGCGAAGGTGACATGAGCGTGGCACGCACGCGCATGGTATGCCAGGACAGTCTGGCGGCGTGTGCACGCCAGGTGGCGCTGCCTGAACTGCTGCGCGTGAGCGCGGCGGTGGCGCGCAGCGGCGCGGTGCACGAACGCGCTTCGGTGCTCGCCGACACCATCGAGGCCTTGATCGGTGCGGTGTTCGTCGATGGCGGCTACGCGGCAGCCGAGGCGGCAACGCTGCAGTTGCTGGGACCCCTGCTGGCCGAGGCGGGAGTGATCCCGGAAAAGGATGCCAAGACGCGCCTGCAGGAATGGCTGCATCGTCGCGGCTGGCCCCTGCCGACCTACCGTCTGCTCGCCACCGAGGGACCGGCCAATGCGCTGGTGTTCCGTGCCGAATGCAGTGCAGGACGGCCGCCGCGCCTGGCGCAGGGCGAAGGACGCAGTCGCAGGAGCGCGGAGCAGGCTGCCGCCGCGCAGGTACTCGCCGGTCTGCTGGGCGAGCGGGAAAGGCAGACGGCAGATGGCGTCCGGACGGACGCGGGGGATGGAGCATGAGCGAAACGCAGGATCAGGCAGGACCGACGCCGCAAGGCGAATACCGCTGCGGTACGGTGGCGATCATCGGCCGTCCCAACGTGGGCAAGTCGACGCTGATCAATCATCTGGTCGGGCAGAAGCTCAGTATCACTTCGCGCAAGCCGCAGACCACCCGCCATCGCATCAAGGGCATCGTGACGCGCGAGGATGCCCAGTACGTGTTCGTCGACACGCCCGGCCTGCAGACCCGGCACGCCAATGCCCTGCATCGCGCAATGAACCGCAGCGTGCTGAGCACGCTGGCCGAGACCGATGTGGTGGTGATGGTGATCGAGGCTTTGCGCTTCGGTCCGGACGACCGCCTGGTCCTGGACCGTCTGCCCAAGGGCGTGCAGCCGATCCTGGCGATCAACAAAATCGACCGCGTCCATCCGCGCGAGCGCCTGCTGCCCTTCCTGGGGGAACTCGGCGCCATGGGGCGCTTCAGTGCACTGGTGCCGGTGAGCGCCGAGAAGGAGACCCAGCTCGAGGGGCTGCTCGGCGAGATCCGCGCCAGGCTGCCCGTGGGCGAGCCGATGTACGATGCCGAGGAGCTGACCGACGCCAGCGAGCGCTTCTTTGCTGCCGAATTCATCCGCGAGCAGCTGTTCCGCCTGCTCGGCGACGAGTTGCCTTACGCCACCAGCGTGGTGATCGAGAGCTTCACGCTGGAAGGCACGATGCGCCGCATCCAGGCCGTGATCCTGGTGGACCAGGACAACCAGAAGGCGATCGTGATCGGCAAGGATGGCGAGAAGCTCAAGGAAATCGGACGCCGCGCGCGGCTGGACCTTGAGCGCCTGTTCGACGGCAAGGTGTTCCTTGAGCTGTGGGTCAAGGTGAAGGGCGGATGGGCCGACGATGCCCGGGTGCTCAAGAGCCTGGGGCATGAGCTCTGAGCGTGGCGGCAGGCTGCACGGTCCGGCCTATGTGCTGCACACCCTTCCCTGGCGCGAGACCAGCCTGCTGGTCGAGGTGCTGACCAGGGACCATGGCCGGCTGGCGCTGATGGCGCGCGGTGCAAGGCGCCCGCGATCACCGGTGCGAGGGGTGTTGCGCGCCTTCCAGCCGCTTGATCTGGAATGGTTCGGCAAGGGCGAGCTGCGCACCTTGTCCAAGGCCGACTGGGGCGACTGGCAACCGCTGCTGGAGGGCCAGGGCCTGTACTGCGGTCTCTATCTCAACGAACTGATGATGCGCCTGCTGGCGCGCGATGATCCGCATCCCGGCCTTTATGATGCGTATGGCGCCACGCTGGCGGCACTGGCGCGGCGCGTTGGCGACGAAGTCAGTCTGCGTCGCTTCGAGCTGCGTCTGTTGACCGAGATCGGCTATGGCCTGCAACTCGATCACGAGGCCGATACGCAGGCGCCGCTGGATGTCGCTGCCGTCTACAGCTTCGACCCCGAGCACGGGCCGCGCGTCGCGGCGCGTGGCAGCAATGCAGTACAATTTTCAGGCCGCGCGCTGGCGGCCATTGCGGCCGACGACTGGTCGGATCCGGTCACCGGCGTGCAGGCCAAGGCTCTGATGCGCCTGGTGCTCTCCTTCCATCTGGGGCAGCAGGATCTTCACACCCGCAAACTCTTCAGGGAGATCACCCTGCCGTGATCCAGTTCGGCGTCAACATCGACCATATCGCCACGCTCCGCCAGGCGCGTGGCACCAAGTACCCCAGCCCGGTCCAGGCGGCGCTGCTGGCCGAATACGCCGGCGCCGATGCCATCACGCTGCATCTGCGCGAAGATCGCAGGCACATCCAGGACCGTGACCTGGAAATCCTGCGCGAAGTGCTGACCACGCGCATGAATCTCGAAATGGCGGTGACCGGCGAGATGCTGGCGATTGCCGAGGTGATCCGGCCGCACGATGCTTGCCTGGTGCCGGAGCGCCGCCAGGAGGTCACCACCGAGGGAGGCCTGGACGTGCGCGGCCAGTTCGACCGCGTACGCGATGCCTGCGCGCGGCTGGCCGCTGCCGGTATCCGCGTCTCGCTGTTCATCAATGCCGACCGTGCGCAGATCGAAGCCTCGGCCGCTGCCGGTGCACCGGTGATCGAACTGCACACCGGTCACTACGCCGAACTCGAGACCGAAGCCGAACAACGCGCCGAACTCGCGCGGCTGGCCGACGCTGCGGCCTTCGGCGCCTCGCTGGGCCTGCGCGTCAATGCCGGACACGGCCTCAACTACCACAACACGCGTCCGGTGGCGGCATTGCGCGACATCCGTGAACTCAACATCGGACATGCCATCGTCGCGCATGCGCTGTTCGTAGGTTGGGAGAATGCGGTGCGCGAAATGAAGGCCCTGATCGTCTCGGCCGCCAGCGGCAGCGCCTGACGGGGCGCGCGAGAATGCCCTCCATGACTGCCGCGCCTGCCCCGTGACCGCGATCGCGCCCGTGATGCTCGACGTCGCCGGTCTTGCACTGGCGGCCGACGAATTGCCGCGTCTGCGCGATCCGCGCGTCGGCGGCGTGATCCTGTTCGCGCGCAACTACGCCGAGCCAGCGCAGCTGACTGCGCTGGTGGCGCAGATACGCGCCGTTCGCCCGACGCCGCTGCTGGTGGCGGTCGACCACGAAGGCGGACGTGTCCAGCGCTTCCGCGCGGGCTTCTCGGCGCTGCCGGCACCGGCCTGCCTGGGCCAGTTGCATGCACGCGACCCGGCTGCTGCCGTGCTGGCAGCGCGCGATGTCGGACTGGTGCTGGCGTGTGAACTGCGCCGCTGCGGCCTCGACTTCAGTTTCGCGCCGGTGCTCGACCTGGATCATGGTCGCAGCAGCGTGATCGGCAGCCGTGCCTTGGCGGCACAGCCCGCGGTGGTGGCGGAGCTGGCCGGCAGTCTGCTCGACGGCATGGCGCAGGCGGGCTGCGCCGGGATCGGCAAGCATTTTCCTGGGCATGGCTACGTGACCGCCGACTCGCATGCCGAATTGCCCACTGACGAGCGCGACTTCGCCACGCTTGCAGCTGCGGATCTGCTTCCGTTTACGCGCCTGGCCGCGCGCCTGGGGGGCATCATGCCGGCGCACGTGCGCTACCCGGCGTGTGCGCCGGAGCCGGCCGGTTTTTCGCGCTTCTGGTTGCGCGAGGTCCTGCGCGAGCGCCTGGGTTTTGACGGGGCGATCTTCAGCGACGACCTGTCGATGGCGGGCGCCGCGCAGGCCGGGGGACCGGCAGTCAGGGCGCGTGCTGCCTTCGCGGCCGGCTGCGACATGGTCATGCTGTGCAATGATCCGCAGGCCGCCGATGCCCTGCTGGATGGACTGGGCGATGCGCCGGTGCCGGCCGGCTCGCCCAGGCGGCTGGCGGCGCTGCAGGCGCGGCCGATGGCGGCTGACCTGCCGCTTGCCTGCGTGGCGGCCAAGCAACGTCTGGACCGGCTCGGTCTGGAAGGCTGGAGTGCGGCGCCATGAGCGGCAGCCACGTGCATGCTCACGCGCCAGCCTCCGATCACGGCGACGCGCACGCGCATGCCCACCACCACGCCGGCGGGCACGTCCATGCCCACCTGCCCAGCGGCAGCGGACCGGCGCAGCAGCGCGCATTGCTGATTGCCGTGATGCTGACCGCCGGCTTTGCCCTGGTCGAGGTGTTCGGCGGCTGGGGGTCGGGCTCGCTCGCCTTGCTGTCGGATGCCGGACACGTGGTCTCCGACGCGCTGGCTCTGGGCATGGCGGCGCTGGCCGCGCGCCTGGCCGGCCGGCCGCCCAGCCTGCGCCACAGCTACGGCCTGGCGCGAGCTGAAGTGCTGGCTGCCGCGTTCAATGCCTTGTTGATGCTGGGGGTGATCGTCGCGATCGTGGTGGAGTCGGTGCAAAGGCTGTTGCACCCGGCACCGGTCGCTGGCGCCACGGTGGCGCTGATCGCGGCCATCGGCCTGCTGGTCAACGTGGTCACGGCCATGGTGCTGGCGCGCGCCGGCAACGGACTCAACGTGCGCGCGGCATTGCTGCATGTGCTGGGCGACCTGCTGGGTTCCGTCGCGGCGCTGACGGCGGGAGCGATCATCTGGTTCACCGGCTGGCTGCCGGCGGATCCCTTGCTGTCCTTGCTGGTGGCGCTGTCGATCCTGGTCTCGACCGTGAGGCTGCTGGCCGAGAGCACGCATGTGCTGATGGAAGGGGTGCCGCATACGCTCGATCTGCGCCGGGTCGGCGAGGGCATGGCGGGCTTGCGTGACGTCAGGCGCGTGCACGATCTGCACATCTGGACGCTGGCCTCTGGACATACGGCGCTGTCGGCGCACATCGACATCGATCGACTCGAGTCGTGGCCGGGCGTGCTGCGTCGCCTGCGCAGCCATCTGGCCGACGTGCATGGCATCCGTCACGTCACCTTGCAGCCGGAATGTCCGCTGTCACCCCCGGAGGGGCGGCATCCTCACATCCCGATTCACCCCGCCGCCGGCGCCTGAGCGTCGGGCGCGTCAGCCAACAGCGCATGCAGGAACGGGGCTTGCCGGATGGCGCGGCTCGGGACGTGACAAGCCGGCGCTATAAAAGAACAGCCCCGTGAAGGCAGGGGGGGGAAGCCTTCACAGGGCTGGGGGAGAAATGTGGCCCCAGTCCGATACGGCAACCGGGGCCACGGGGGGGACGGTAGCTTCAGCAGGGCGCGCCAGTGCCGCCGAATCCTCCTGCGGACGGGTGACGGTCAGCGCTGAAAGTGATCTGGGACTTGAACATGGCAGGCTCCTTCAACTGATCGGTGGGCACCATCGGCGCCCTCACAGTACCTGATAGCAATGGCTGTGCCAGTTCCGTAACGATCAGATTTTGAAGGGGAATTTCTGGTGGCTTGGATTGGGGGCCGAGCCGGACAGGCGCATCCGTCGCAAATCTGTCGTCAAAACCCGACAGCCTGGACGGATGGAAAATGTAACTACATGAATTGAATCGTGTTTGGCTTGTCGGGAAATAGCGACAGAATGACCGGGTTCTCAGTGCTTCCGGCGACACCCGGGCGCCAAGGCCTTCAATCCGCGGGTTTGAAGCTGTTGGGTTCCAGCTCGTGCTTCTGCAGCAGCTTGTAGAACTCGGTGCGGTTGCGCTTGGCCAGGCGTGCTGCATGCGACACGTTGCCATTCGCCATTTTCAGCACCTGCACCAGATAGTCACGCTCGAACCCGCGTCGCGCCTCGTCGAACGACGGCACGTCGCGCGCCTCGCCCTGCAGGGCGGCCTGCACCAGATGGTCGGGGATGATGTCGGTTGTCGACAGGGCAAGACTGCGTTCGACCACGTTGTAGAGCTGACGGACATTGCCCGGCCAGCTCGAAGCCAGCAGCACCTGCATGGCGTCCGGCGCAAAGCTGCTGGCGCGGCGGCCGTAGTGTTCACCCAGCGTGCGCAGGAAGTGCATGGCGAGCAGCGGAATGTCCTCGCGCCGCTCGCGCAGTGGCGGCACTTCCAGCTTGACCACATTGAGCCGGTAGTAGAGGTCGTCGCGGAAAGTGCCTTCGGCCACCCTTTGTTCGAGATTGCGGTGGGTGGCAGACAGCACGCGCACGTTGACACGCCGGGTCTGGGTGGCACCGACCGGGCGCACTTCGCGTTCCTGCAGCACGCGCAGCAGCTTCACCTGGAGGCTGAGCGGCATGTCGCCCACTTCGTCAAGGAACAGGGTGCCGCCGTCCGCGGCGACGAACAGGCCTTCGTGGTCGCGCGTGGCGCCGGTGAAGGCGCCTTTGACGTGACCGAACAGTTCTGACTCCAGCAGGTTCTCGGGGATGGCGCCGCAGTTGACGGCGATGAAGGCGCCGTCGCGCCGGCGGCTGGCGCGATGGATGGCCTGGGCCAGCAGCTCCTTGCCGGTGCCGCTTTCGCCCTGGATGAAGATTGCGGCCTCGGATTCCGCGGCCAGGCGCGCCTGCGACAGCAGGCTTTCCATGCGCTGGCTGCGCGTGATCAGGCCGGCGCGCCATTCCCCGTCGCTCTTGGGGGCCCTGGCTGTTGCCCCTTCCGCACCGGGAGCTGCCGATTCCTGGCCACGGCCGGTGACCGCCAGTGCGCGCTCCACCTGCGCCAGCAGGATCTTGCTGTCATAGGGTTTGGTCAGATACCCGAAGACACCGCGGTGCACCGCTTCGACCGCATCCGGCACGGTGGCGTGGGCGGTCAGGATGATCACCGGCAGCGCCGGATCCTGGTTGCGGATGGCTTCGAACAGGGCCATGCCGTCCATGCCGCCCATGCGCAGGTCGGTGATGACCAGGTCGGGGCGCTCGCGTGCCACCAGTGACAGGGCCTTTTCGCCGCTCTCGACCGGGCTGACCCGGTAGCCGCTGCCAATCAGGCGGATCGACAGCAGACGCAGCAGCTCGGGATCATCGTCGGCAAGGACGATGTGTGCTTCGCTCATTTTGCAGGTTCGTTCCGGTTCGGTACTGATTTTCGTTCGGCCAGGCTCTTTTCGAGATTGCCCAGCGCGTCCAGTTTCTGTTGCAGCGCGTCAGCGCGTCCCTTTTCGTCGCGCAGCTTGGCATTGAGCGAATCGATCAGCGCTTCGTTGCGCTTCTGGTCGGACCGCAGCTTTTGTGCCAGGGCCTGGAGGTTGGCCAGCTCGGCCGGCGGATTCGGGGGGGGCGCCGTGTCCCTGGTTGCCGGGCGGTCGGGTTGCAGCAAGGCCTGCAGGCTCTCTTCCTGGCGGGCCTGCCAGGCGAGCAAGGCCTCCACGTAGTTGATCACGGTCAAGGCCTGTGGGTCCAGTGCGGGGTCGTCGCGGGGTACCTCGGACATTGCCAGCAGGGCGCGCGTAGTGTCGCGCTGTCCCTGGTTGGGCAGGGCCAGTGCCACGGCGAGCTTGGCACGGTCCAGCGCCAGACGGCCGCTGACCACGCGCTCATTGCGCGTCGCGATTTCCTGGTTGAGGTCGTCGTGGCCGAGCGCCAGCACGTGCCGCGCATAGGCGAACAGGTCGTCGGCATCCAGGGTGGAGCGTGCCGTGACCGGCGCCGCCGGCTTGCCGGGTGGAATCCGCCAGGACGCCGGCACCAGGCTCTTGCAGCCTTGCAGTGCGAGCACGACCAGCAGCATCAGCGCGGCGCGCTGTGCGAGCGGCGTGTGTCTCCGGGTCACAGATCGTTGAGTCACATTCATGTTGGGGTTCTGCCTGTACTCATCAAGGCCGCAATGGCCGGTTCCGGGCCAGGATTCGGCAGGCTGACGCGGAAAGTGGCGCCCTTGGGACGGTTCTCGGCAACGCGCACGCTGCCGCCATGGGCCAACACGAATTCGCGCATGATGGCCAGACCCAGACCGGTACCTTTGACCGGTCCCTGCTGCGGGGTACGTGTCCGGTAGAAGGGGTCGAAGATCTTGTCGCGGTCTTCGACGGGAATCCCGGGGCCCTGGTCATCGACCTGCAGGATTGCAAGCGGCCCTTCTGCCACGGCCTGGGCCCTCACGGTACCGCCTTCAGGTGAAAACTTGATGGCATTCGAGATCAGGTTGTCGATCACGATGCGCATCTTCTCGGGATCCACCGGGATCACCACTTCGCTGTCGGCCAGCTGCAGCTGCAGGTTCTTGCCCTGGGCGACCAGACGATGCTCTTCCAGCACCGAGGCGATCAGCTGGCGCAGGTTGACCGGCTGGACGTGCAGCAGGCCTCGGTTGAAGCGTGCCGCGTCACCCGCGCTGAAATTGAGCAGGTTCTCGATCATGCGCTGCAGCTGGATGCTCTTGTTGCGCAGAATGGCGGCGATCTCGCGCTGCTGCGCCGACAGCGTGCCACCGACCTCGTCGGCCAGCAGTTCGCTGCCTTCGCGCAGCGCCGCCAGCGGGGTCTTGAGTTCGTGCGACACATGCTGCAGGAAGCGCTTCTTGCCTTCCTCGAGTTCGAGCAGTCGGCTGCGCAGCCAGTCCAGCTGCTTGCCCAGGTCCACCAGATCGCTGGGGCCGGACACCTTGACCTGCTGCAGCAGGTCACCCTTGCCCATGACGCGGATCGCGGTGTTGATCTGTTCGAAGGGACGCGTGATGAACACCGTGAAACCGACTGCGAACAGGATCGCCAGTGGCACCAGCGC
Organism: Pseudomonadota bacterium; assembly: GCA_028873535.1. Classification (GTDB taxonomy): domain Bacteria; phylum Pseudomonadota; class Gammaproteobacteria; order Burkholderiales; family Ferrovaceae; genus CAIVHB01. Next base: position 3,670 of record JAGWIJ010000101.1, on the reverse strand, counting down.
CACCAGCTGCCAGGCCATGGCGCGTTCGGCGTCGATGGCATTGGAATGCATGGCATCGACTTCGGTCCGGATGTGCTGGTCGCTGTCGGCGTAGATCGACTGCGCAAGCCCCTGCAGCGCGATGAAGTGCGGCACCAGTTCTGCCAGGCTCTCGGTCGACATGCGGCGCGCCAGCACGTCGGCATGCAGGGCCGCTTCGCTGCTGCGCAGCTTGTCGAGGTTGTCGCTCATGCCCGAGGGGCCGGCGGATTGCTTGAGTCCCGCCAGCGTGCGCTGGAACTCCTCGTGCTGGCGGTCGTACTGCTCGATCAGGGCCGGCTGCTCCAGGATCAGGTACTGGCGCACGCCGCGTTCCATGCTGCTCGACAACTCGAACAGGCGCCGGCTGCTGGCCGTGAGCTGCACCGCGCCGTAGACCGCCTCCTGGCTGCGCGTGGCCAGCCGTTCCAGGTGCCGCGCGGTATCGTAGAAGGCGTACACGATCGGCAGCATGACCAGGAAGATGCCGAGCAGGATCAGCTTGAAGAAGGACTTGGGATAGTAGCTGCCGGTCATGGGCGGGCCGTCCGGCGCAGGCTGGCCGGCGCGCGCGCGGCGAGGCGGCCAGCCTGCGCACGCCATGCCGCCGGCAGGCCCCAGCGCACATGGCAGGCGACCAGCGCCAGCAGCGCCAGTCCCGCGAGCAGCCAGCGCGCATCGCCGGCAATGCGCGTCGAGGTGCTGGCGTGATTGCCGTGCAGGGCCGGCAGCAGCTGGCCGGGACCTTCGAGGCGCAAATAGCCGAGACCGGTTTCGATGGCGAGCTGCTGCAGATAGGCCTCATGCAGCGCCGACAGGTGCTCGGTGCCGGCCGGCTTGGGCGCCGGTGCCGCCGGCTTGCTGGCGGGATCGTTGGGGTCCTCGGCATATTTTTCGCCGGCCACGCTGCTTTCGCGCCCCTGACTGTAGATGTCGACCTGCGCCACCTCGTCGGCCTTCCAGTAGCCAATTGGTGTTCCTTCAGGATCGAGCTTGGGGATGGATTGCGGGCGCAGGCTGCCGGTTCCGACCAGGAGACCGCCGAATTCGCCGGGCCTGGCGTTGATCTTGGGGCGATGCGCCAGGCTGATCGGCGGCGCCTCGTGTCCGTCCGTGAACATCACCAGAGCCGGCTTGTCCGGCAGCGCCGTGAGCGCCTGCAGGCCGGAATTGAGGCCCTTGGCGATCTCGCTGGCGCCAGCCCACGACATGCGGTTGCCGATGCTGTCCAGGGTGGCCTGCAATTCGCGGAAATTGGCACACACCTCGAGCGGCGCCAGCAGCACCAGGGTGCGGTATTCATTGAAGATACCCAGGCCGATGCGCGAACCGCAGGGGACGGTGCGCAGGATGTCGGCAGCTCCGAGCCGTGCCTGCTCGCCCCGGCTCACGGCGTCCTTGCCCCAGCGCCCGTCGCGTACGTTCATGCTCTGGGTGACGTCGATGACCAGCAGCGCATGGACCAGGTCCTCGTGGACCGGCACGGTCGGACGCGCAAGGCACAGGCCGAGCAGGACTGCGGCGAGCGCCAGCAGGCAGCCCTCGGGATGGTGCTGCCAGGCAGCACGCAAGCGAGCCGGTGCCAGGAAGGCCAGCGGCGACAGCACACTCATGGCAATCCCAGCGTGAAGCCGCGCATGGTGGTGGGCGCGCGCTCGGCCCCGATCGGCGGGTTGCCGCCGCCGGCGTCATCGTCGTCCGGTTCCGGCTGCAGGCGCAGGGCACGGTCCAGGTTGTAGCGCGCGTCCCAGTCGCCCGGGTGCTGGCGCAGCAGATTGCGATAGCCTTCCTTGGCCAGCTCCACCAGTGGGATCGTCTGCGGATCGCTGGCCGGACCACCGGCCGCCGTGGCCCGGCGCAGGTAGATGGTGGCGGCATTGTAGGCGGCATCCGGCGCCAGCGCATTGCCCGTCTGTTCCTCGATGCGCTTGTAGAGATTGAGCGCCCCTTCGACATCGCCGCGTGCATCGAGCGCGCCGGCACGCGCAAACAGCGCCTGATCCGGCATGCCGTTCTCGGTCATGTCGAGGACGCGGCCGCTGCGGATCCGCTCGTTCCAGCCCTGGGCCTCCTGCAGGCGGTGCAGCAGCACGGCCGCCGGCAGCGCCAGTGTCAGCAGGAGGATGGCCGGCAGCCAGGGACGCAACAGCAGCTTCAGGTCCATTCGTGTCTCTCCAGGAAGCGCGTCCAGGCCAGCACGGCGCACAGCACGGCAGCCAGCAGGAACAGCCAGGGCGACAGGTCACGGCGTGGCGTGATGTCGGTGATGGTGATCGGATGGGCTTCGAGCCGGCCGACGTCGGCAATCGCGCGCTTCAGTGCCTCCGGATTCTGCGCCTCATAGGCGTGGTAGGGGATGCCGATGCCACTGAAGAATTTGTTGAGAAAGCGCTCCGGTACGGAATCCTCGTTCTCGGTGTCGATTGGTCCGGTGAGCGGCGGGCTGTAATAGGAACGGATGTAGATCCAGTACAGCGCAATGCGGTTGCGCTTGAAGAGCTGGGTGAGGTACTTGCGCAGATCGGGTTCGATCTGACCGCCGCCGTCGGACACCAGCATCACGATGCGCGAGCCGGTGTAGGGCCGGTCCGAGAAGCGCTCGCCGGCGGCCTGCAGGGCATGGCCGATGTCGGTGTCGGCCAGGCCACGGCCGACATCGGCGGCGCGGATCGCGGCCTGCACGGCTGCGCGCTTCTGCGTGAAGTCCAGCGTGGGAATGGCGATGTTGGTGAAGTCCAGCATCGAGAACACGTCGTTGGGACGACCGGCCGCAAATTCGGCGATCAGGCGCTTGGCGATCCTGGCCTTGGATTCGTCGATGCGTACGTCGCCCTGGTGCAGCTGGTTGGTTTCGGGACCGAAATTCTGGTCCATGCTGCGGCTGCGATCGAGCAGCAGCACGATCTCGGCACCGCGCCCGACGCGCAGGAATTCCGACTCGGGCAGATAGGGGCCGGCAAACGCCAGCACGGTGGCGACCATCGCCAGCGACATGGCGGCCTGCAATGCGCGTGCCAGCCGGTCCGCCAGCGGATCCGCGGGGAGCAAGGCAAGGTCGCTCCACTGCAGGGGATGGCGCACCGGCACCAGCCAGGGCAGCACGGCCAGCGGCAAGGCCAGCAACAGCCAGGGATGGACGAAGGCCGGCATCAGGGGTGGCGACCTTCGAATTTCCGCCACGCGCGGCACAGTTCGGCCAGCTCGCGCGCCAGACCGTCCGGTACCGCGGCGGGCGCGGCGTCGCCGCTGCCGGTGACGGCGAAAAACAGCGTCTGGCTCACGCCGAAAAAGGACTCGGTGCGCTTCTCGAGCGTGGCATCTGCGCCCATGCGCTGGCAGAACGCGGCAACGCCGGCACTGAACAGGCGCTGGCCAGCGGCTTCATCGAAGGCCCGGTGCACACGCTGCACGGCAGCCCTGGCGCCGGCAAGGCTGGTTGCGTTGCGCAGCAGCCGGCGCAGGTCGCGCTGGGCGGCCGCAAATGGCGTGCGGCGTCCCGGCCGCAGGCCTTGCCAGGCCAGCACCAGCAGCAGCCAGACGGCCACCAGGGCCGCCGCCAGGGTCACGCCACGTAACTGCTGCTCGACTCGACCGGTGTCGATCAGCGGTGCCGGACGGGGAGGGCGCACGTCGGGCAGGCCGGTACGGACTT
>JAGWIJ010000100.1 GCA_028873535.1 Pseudomonadota bacterium | reverse complement strand
TCTTGCGCAGCCGGGTCCGTGCCTGGCTGCTGCAGAAGGACGAAGTGCTGGCGTATTGCGATGCGCCGCCGGGATCGGGCGGGGCCGGCGCGGTGCAGATCCTGCTCAAGGCATCCTGAATGCGCCTGCGCCCCTGACATGAGCGGATCGAAAGCCTGAATGGTGCGCTTCGACGCCAGCACGCGCAGCGCGCCAGGCATGGTCCTGCTGGTCTGGGCATTGCTCGCCGCGCTGTGGTGGAGCGGTCTCGATGAGCGGCCGCTGGCGCGCCCCGACGAAGGACGTTACGCCGAGATCAGCCGCGAAATGGCCCTGGGCAGCGACTGGATCACGCCGCGCCTCAATGGCATCCAGTATTTCGAGAAGCCGCCGCTGCAGTACTGGGCCACCGCCCTCGCCTATCGCGGTTTCGGCGTCGGCGAGCGCACGGCACGCCTGTGGACGGTGGGCTGCGGATTCCTGAGCCTGGTGCTGACGGCGTGGCTGGCCGGTGCCGCCGGCGCGGCGCCCGGCGCAGCGCTGCTGGCGCCGCTGGTGCTGGCGGGCGCCCTGTACGCCGGCCTGCTGGGTCACATCAACACCCTGGACAGTGGCGTGAGTGCCTTCCTGACCGCCACCCTGGCCTGCTACCTGCAGTCGCGGCGCAGCCCGGCCAGCCGGCGTTGGATGCTCGCGGCCGGCGCCTGCGCCGGTCTGGCGATGCTGAGCAAAGGCCTGATCGCAGTCGCCTTGCCGGGCGTGGCGCTGCTGCTCTACACCTTCATCAACCGCGACTTGTCGGGCTGGCGCCGGCTGCACCCGCTGGCGGCCACGGGCACGCTGCTGCTGGTCGCCGGCCCCTGGTTCCTGGCCTGCAGCCTGCGCAACCCGGGCTTTGCCGAATTCTTTTTCGTTCACGAACACTTCCAGCGCTTCACCAGCACCATCCACCAGCGTGTCGAGCCGGTCTGGTATTTCCTGCCGCTGCTGCTGGTCGGCCTGCTGCCGTGGACACTGGTGCTGCCGCGCGCGCTGCTGCAGGCCTGGGCATCACCGGCAACGCCGCCGGCGGGGTTCCGGCCGCTGCGCTTCGTGCTCGCCTATGGCATCGGCGTCGTCGCCTTCTTCAGTCTCTCGGGATCCAAGCTGCCCGGCTACATCCTGCCGGCCTTTCCTGCCTTCGCGGTGCTGATCGCCCATAGCCTGGCCAGTGCGCCACGCCTGCCGCGCCTCGCGCTGGGCACCGGCAGTCTGCTGCAGGCACTGCTGCTGCTGCTGGCCGCCGCACTGTTCGGACTGCCGGAACTCGACGCACGCCTCGGCATCCGCCTCGACCTCGACCCGGACATGGTGGCGCCCTACGCGCGGCTGGCGCCGTGGCTGGCTGTGGGCGCAGCGGCACTGGCCGCTGGCAGTCTGCTGCTGCGCCTGCTGCCGGACCGCCAGCGCCACGCAGCCTGCGTCGCGCTGGGTCTGGCCGGACTGGTGGCCTCCAGCGCCAGCCTGCACGGCGCAGCCGCACTGGCGCCGTTCAATTCGAGTGCCAGCTGGGTTGCGCAGTGGCGTGACGCGGTGCCGTCGGGCAGCCGCCTGTTCAGCGTCGGCACCTACGACCAGACTCTGGACTTCTACCTCGAACGCACGGTGACCCTGGTCGACTTCCAGGACGAGCTGGCGTTCGGCCTGGAGCGCGAGCCTGGACTCGCGATCGCCGATCCGGCAGCGTTCCGCGCGACCTGGGGTCGCCAGCCGGACGATCATGCGGTGATGGAACCCGAACGCTACCGCCAGCTGCTCGAACAGGGTCTGCCGATGCGCGTGGTGGCCCGGGACAGCCGGCATGTGGTAGTTTCCCCGCGATGAATGCCACCAGCCTTGCCCTGATCCTGACCGGCGTGCTGCTCAACGCCGCCGCCCAGCTGTTGCTGAAATCCGGCACCAACGCCATTGGCCATTTCCAGTTCGAACTGTCGCAGATCGTTCCGATCGGACTGCGCATCGCCAGCTCGCCGCCCATCCTGGGCGGCCTGTGCTGCTACGCCGTCAGCGTGGTGGTCTGGATCCTGGCACTGTCGCGCGTACCGGTGTCGCAGGCCTATCCGATGCTCTCGATCGGCTACGTGGTCAACGCCGTCGCAGCGTGGTGGCTGTTCGGCGAATCGCTGGCGCCGGCCAAGGTGGCCGGTATCGGTCTGATCATCGCCGGCGTGGTGCTGGTCGGGCGGGCCTCGGCATGAGCGCGCCCACACCGGCCTTCCTGCCGTTCGCGCGCCCGACCATCGACGCCGGCATGATCGACGCGGTGGCCGACACGCTGCGCACCTTCCAGCTGACCAGCGGACCGCAGGTGCTCGCCTTCGAGCGCGCGCTGTCGGACTATCACGGCGGCCGGTCCGCGCGCGTGGTCACATCGGCGACGGCCGGCTTGGAACTGGCCCTGATCGCATGCGGCATCGGTGCCGGCGACGAGGTGATCATGCCGGCGCAGACCTTCTTCGCCTGCGCCAATGCCATCCGCCGCACCGGCGCACGCCCGGTGTTCGTCGATGTCGACCTGGCCAGCCGCAACATGGACCTGGCGGCGACCGAGGCAGCGATCACGCCGCGCACGCGCGCACTGATGCCGACCCATTTCGCGGGTCTCCCGCTCGACATGGACGCGCTCTACGCGCTGGCGGAACGCCGTGGCCTGCGCGTGATCGAGGACGCTGCGCTGGCGATCGGCAGCCGCTGGAAGGGCCGGCGCATCGGCAGCTTCGGCGACATCGCGAGCTTCAGCTTTCATCCCAACAAGAACATGACCACCATCGAGGGCGGCGCCCTGCTGTTCGCCAGCGAGGCGGAAGCCGAGCGCGTGGCGTGCATCCGTTTCCACGGCATCCGCCGCCTGCCCGACGGCACGCGCGACGTGGCCGAGGTCGGCATGAAATGCAACATGCCCGACGTCCATGCACGCCTGGGGCTGGCCCAGCTGGCGCGGCTCGAGGAATTCAACGCGCGCCGGCGCGTGCTGGCGGCACGCTACTTCGCGCGGCTCGACGGACACTTCCCGGGCATGCTGCCGCTGCGTGGCGATGATGGCCACTCCTGGAACATGTTCGCGCCCTTGCTGCCGCTCGAGCGCATGAACATCGACCGCAAGGGCTTCATGGATGCGCTTGGCGCACGCGGCATCGGCAGCGGAATCTCCTACGAGGCGGTGCACCTGACCAGCGCCTACCGGGTGCTGGGCCACCGCGAGGGCGAATTCCCCAACAGTGAACGCATCGCGCGCCAGACCGTCACGCTGCCGCTGTTCCCGACGATGGCCGACAGCGACGTCGACCGCGTCTGCGATGCGGTCGAGGCGATCCTTGCGGAGTGCCTGGCTTGAACGGCGACCTGGTGACGGCAGCCGGCACCGTCAGCCGCCCGGCGCCCGTGATCTCGGTGGTGATCCCGGTCTACAACGAGGAGGATGGCCTGCAGGCACTGTTCGACCGTCTCTATCCGGCGCTCGATCGACTGGGCCTGGCCTACGAGGTGCTGTTCATCAACGACGGCAGCCGCGATCGCTCCGGCGCCCTGCTGCGCGCGCAGTTCGAGAAGCGCCCGGCGGTGACGCGCGTGATCTACTTCAATGGCAACTACGGCCAGCACATGGCAATCATGGCCGGCTTCTCCAACGTGCGCGGACAGCGCATCGTGACGCTCGATGCCGACCTGCAGAATCCGCCGGAGGACATCGCCACCCTGCTGGCCGCGATGGACCAGGGACACGACTACGTCGGCAGCATCCGCCGCAAGCGCCACGACGTGGCATGGCGCAAGTATGCCTCGCGCGCAATGAACCGCCTGCGCGAGCGGCTCACGCACATCCGCATGACCGACCAGGGCTGCATGCTGCGCGCGTACGACCGTCGTATCGTCGACGCGATTGCGCAGTCGACCGAGGTCAGCACCTACATCCCGGCACTGGCCTACACCTTCGCGGCCAACCCCACCGAAGTGATCGTCGGCCACGAGGAGCGCGCCGCCGGCGAGTCCAAGTACTCGCTGTACCGGCTGATCCGGCTGAATTTCGACCTGGTGACCGGCTTCTCGGTGGTACCGCTGCAGTTGTTCTCGCTGTTCGGCTTCGCGCTGGCCGCGCTGTCCGGGCTGTTCGTGGTCTATCTGCTGGTGCGCCGCTTCCTGCTGGTCGGTCCCGAAGCCGAGGGCCTGTTCACGCTGTTCGCGATCACCTTCTTCCTGATCGGCATGCTGCTGTTCGGCATCGGCCTGCTCGGTGAATACGTCGGGCGGATCTATCAGCAGGTGCGGCTGCGGCCGCGCTACCTGGTCCAGGCGATCCTGCAGGCCGACGACAACCGGCCAGGCGCCGGCCATGACTGAAGGCCTCGCTGCGCGCCGTGCGCGCGCCGTGGTCTGCGCCTACCACAACGTCGGCGTGCGCTGCCTGTCGGTGCTGCTGGCGGGCGGGGTCGACGTGCCGCTGGTGCTGACCCATCGCGACAATCCCGCCGAAGCGATCTGGTTCTCGAGCGTCGCCGAACTCGCCGGGCGTCACGGCATCCGCGTGATCACGCCCGACGATCCGAACGCCGCCGAGGTGATCGCCGAGGTGGCAGCAAGCGCCCCCGATTTCCTGTTCTCGTTCTACTACCGTTCGATGCTCGCGCCGGCCCTGCTTGCAGTGGCACCGCGCGGCGCGCTCAACATGCATGGCTCGCTGCTGCCGCGCTATCGCGGCCGTGTGCCGGTCAACTGGGCGGTCATCCGCGGCGAACGCGAGACCGGCGCCAGCCTGCACTACATGACCGCCAGACCCGACCAGGGCGACGTGGTGGGCCGCCAGCGCGTGCCGATCCTGCCGGACGACACCGCCTTCGAGGTGTTCCAGAAAGTCACGTGGGCGGCCGAGGTGCTGCTCGAAGCCTCGTTGCCGGCGCTGCTGGCCGGCACGGCGCCGCGCGAGCCGCAGGACCTCGGCGCCGGCAACTACTGCGGCGGCCGCAGACCCGAGGACGGGCGCATCGACTGGCGGCGGCCGCTGGCGGAAGTGCACAACCTGGTGCGCGGCGTGGCGCCGCCCTACCCGGGCGCCTTCACCACCCTGGGCGGCCTGCCGGCACGCGTGTTGCGCACCCAGCACGCGCCGCCATCGGCACCGCCGCGCGGCAGCAGTGTCCCGCTGCTGCTGGCCAGCCCGACCAGCGGGCTGTACGTGGTGCATCCCGACGGCTCGACACTGCGCATCCTCGAACTCGAGCTCGACGGCCGGCCGGCGGATGCCGCCGACGTGCTTGCGCGTCTGGGTACCGAAACCGCCCTCGCGTGATCCCGGCGCGCGAAGCGCATGCGGGGCCGTGTCGCGCCGCGGTGCGGCACTCGCCAGCGGCGGTCTTGCTCCTCAAGCACTTACACGGTGCGCGCGGCACGGTATAATCTCCGGTTTCCCGTCAGCCGGACCTCTCCTTCATGAAAAAAGTCCTCATCCTGGGCGTGAATGGCTTCATCGGCCACCACCTCAGCCAGCGCATCCTCGCCACCACCGACTGGGAAGTGTTCGGCATGGACATGCAGAGCGACCGTGTCGCCGACCTGACGGACAACCCGCGCTTCCACTTCTTCGAGGGTGACATCACCATCAACCGCGAGTGGATCGAGTACCACGTCAAGAAATGCGACGTGGTGCTGCCGCTGGTTGCCATCGCGACTCCGGCCACCTATGTGCAGCAGCCGCTGCGCGTGTTCGAGCTCGATTTCGAGGCCAACCTGCCGATCGTGCGCAGCGCCGTGAAGTACCACAAGCGCATCCTGTTCCCCTCCACCTCCGAGGTCTACGGCATGTCGCGCGATGCCGAATTCGATCCCTACGCCTCCGAACTGGTGCTGGGCCCGATCGACAAGCAGCGCTGGATCTACTCGTGCAGCAAGCAGCTGATGGACCGCGTGATCTGGGCCTACGGCGCGCAGGAAGGCCTGGACTTCACGCTGTTCCGCCCCTTCAACTGGATCGGCGCCGGCCTCGACAGCATCCACACGGCCAAGGAAGGCAGTTCGCGCGTGATCACCCAGTTCTTCGGCCACATCGTGCGCGGCGAGAACATCAAGCTGGTCGACGGCGGCCACCAGAAGCGGGCCTTCACCTACATCGATGACGGCGTATCGGCGCTGATGAAGATGATCGAGAACCGCGACGGCATCGCCAGCGGCAAGATCTACAACGTGGGCAACCCGGCCAACAACTTCTCGGTGCGCGAACTGGCCGAGATGATGCTCAAGCTGGCGGCCGAATACCCTGAATACGCCGACAGCGCGCGCCAGGTGCAGCTGATCGAGACCACCTCCGAGGCTTACTACGGACGCGGCTACCAGGACGTGCAGAACCGCGTGCCGAAGATCGAGAACACCTGCAGCGAGCTCGACTGGGCGCCCAAGGTAGCCATGGCGGCAGCGCTGCGCCACATCTTCGACGCTTATCGCGGCCAGGTGGCGCTGGCGCGCGGCCTGGTCGACTGAGCGGCGTGGCCGTGACTGCACAGGCAGGCAGCGGCAGCGCCGCCGCGCCCGTGGTGGGACTGATCATGGGCAGCCAGAGCGACTGGGAGACCATGGCTGCGGCTGCGCGCGTGCTGGAGGAATTCGGCGTGCCCTTCGAGGCGCGCGTGGTGTCGGCACACCGCACGCCTGACGAGATGTTCGCGTACGCCGAAGCAGCGCGCGGGCGCGGTCTGGCGTGCATCATCGCCGGCGCCGGCGGCGCAGCGCACCTGCCCGGCATGGTGGCCGCCAAGACCACCGTGCCGGTGCTGGGCGTGCCGGTCCCCTCCAGGCACCTGCACGGCCAGGACTCGCTGCTGTCGATCGTGCAGATGCCCAAGGGCATCCCGGTCGCCACTTTCGCGATCGGCGAAGCCGGCGCGGCCAATGCCGCGCTGTTTGCGGTTTCCCTGCTGGCGATCGGCGATCCGGCGCGGTCAGAGGCGCTGACGCACTACCGCGTTGCGCTCGCCGCGCAGGTTCGCGCGATGCAGCTGCCGCCGGCATGAGCGGCGGCACCATCCTGCCGGGCGCCACGCTGGGGCTGCTCGGCGGCGGCCAGCTCGGCCGCTATTTCACCGTGGCCGCACGTTCGGCCGGCTATGAAGTGTGGGTGGTGGATCCCGATCCGGATGCCCCCGCGGCCCATTTCGCGACGCGCCACCTGTGCGCACCCTATGACGATCCCGTTGCGCTGGCCGAGCTTGGCCGCAACTGCGCCGTGGTCACCACCGAATTCGAGAACGCGCCCGCCAGCGCGATGGCACGTCTCGCGGCCGACCACGGCATCGCCGTGCGCCCGGCGCCCGATTGCGTGGCGGTGGCGCAGGATAGAATCCGCGAAAAGCAGTTCTTCGCCGGGCTCGGCCTGCCCGTCGGCCCCTGGCAGCCGCTGCGCGACGCCAGCGGGATCGACGCCGCGCTGGCCGCCACCACCTGGCCGGCGATCATCAAGACGGCGCGCTTCGGCTACGACGGCAAGGGCCAGGTCCACGTGGCCGATGCCGCGGCTGCGCGCACCGCGCTGGCCGCCGATCCCGGCCTGGTGCCGTGCGTGATCGAGACCCGCCTGACGCTGGCACTCGAGATCTCGGTGGTGCTGGGGCGGGCAGTCGACGGCAGCGTGCGCTGCTTCCCGGTGGCCGAGAACCGGCATCGCCACGGCATCCTGGATCTTTCCATCGCGCCGGCGCGCATCGACCGCCAGCTGGCGGCCCAGGCCCAGGCGATGGCCGGCGCGATCGCCGCCGCACTCGACTATGTGGGCGTGCTGGCGGTGGAGTTCTTCGTGCTCGCCGACGGCAGCCTGCGCCTCAACGAAATGGCGCCGCGCCCGCACAACAGCGGCCACTACACCATCGACGCCGGCAGCTGCAGCCAGTTCGAGCAGCAACTGCGCCTGGTGTGCGGCTTTGCGCCGCTCGACCCGGAGCCGGCGGCCGCTGCGGTGATGGTCAATCTGCTGGGGGACATCTGGCAAGGCGGCGTGCCGGACTGGCAGCACGTGCTGGCCGAGCCGCAGGCGCGCCTGCATCTGTACGGCAAGGACCCGGCGCGACCGGGACGCAAGATGGGCCACGTCACGGTGGTCGGCAGCGCAATCGCCGATGTGCTGGCCAAGGCACTGGCGCTGCGCAGCGCGCTCGGCATCCACGACCAGGATTGAGGCCGGGGCGCCTGCGCACCCCGGAGCAAGGCGTCAGACTGCGTCTTCGTTGATCTCGCCGGTACGGATGCGCACCACGTGATTGACGTCGGTGATGAAGATCTTGCCGTCGCCGATCTTGCCGGTCCGCGCCGCCTTGATGATGGCGTCGATGGCCTTGTCCTCGAGGTTGGACGGGATCACCACTTCGATCTTCACCTTGGGCAGGAAATCGACCACGTATTCGGCGCCGCGATAGAGTTCGGTGTGCCCTTTCTGGCGGCCGAACCCTTTGACCTCGGTCACGGTCAATCCGGAGATACCCACTTCGGACAGGGCCTCGCGGACCTCGTCCAGCTTGAAGGGTTTGACGATCGCCTCAATTTTCTTCATGGATTGCTCCGTACGGGGTGCATGCAGGATGGTTCTCAAAATCATAGCACCGACTTCGCCCGCCGATGTCGCATTGCACGATGGAAGGGCAAGTCCTCAACGGGGGACGGCTTGAAACCCGAAGTCCTGCTGCTGCCATCGCTTGCCGACATCCCGGCCGCGGAGTGGGACCGCCTGGCCGGCGGCCAGCCCTTCCTGCGCCACGCCTTCCTGCACGGACTCGAAACTACCGGCTGCGTCGGCCCGGGCACCGGCTGGACGCCGTGCCACGTGGCCTTGCGTCACCAGGATCGCTGGGTGGCCGCCGCGCCGATGTACCTGAAGGAACACTCCTTCGGCGAGTACGTCTTCGACTGGGCCTGGGCGCGCGCCTACGAGCAGCATGGCCTGGACTACTATCCCAAGCTGCTTGCGGCCATCCCGTTCACGCCGGTCTCAGGTCCCCGGCTGTTGGCCGAGGATCCATGCTGGCTCGATCCGCTGGCGCAGGCGATGGTGGCGCTGCAGGAGCAGCAGGGGTGCTCGACGCTGCACGTGCTGTTCCCGCGCGAGGCCGAGCGCGAGGCCCTGGCGGCGCAGGGCGCGATGCTGCGCCAGGGCGTGCAGTTCCACTGGCACAACCAGGGCGACGCCGACTTCGAGGCCTTCCTGGCGCGCCTCACGCGCGACAAGCGCAGGAAGATACGCCAGGAGCGGCGGCGCGTCGCCGATGCCGGCGTCACGCTGCGCCGGCTCACCGGCCCCGCGATCAACGAGGACATGTGGCGCTTCTTCAACCGCTGCTACCGCAACACCTACCGCGAACACGGATCGAGCCCCTATCTCAATGCCGCCTTCTTCCGCCATCTGGGCACCAGCCTGCCGGAGCACCTGCTGATGGTGGTGGCCGAGCGCGAGGGCAGACCGATTGCGGCAGCACTCGACGTGCACGACGGGGAACGCCTGTGGGGACGTCACTGGGGCGCGCTCGAACACGTGCCGGGCCTGCATTTCGAGGCTTGCTACTACCAGGGGATCGAATTCTGCATCGAGCGCGGCCTGCGCGTCTTCGAAGGCGGGGCCCAGGGCGAACACAAGCTGGCGCGCGGCTTCCTGCCGGTCACCACGTGGTCGGCCCATCACGTCGCCGACCGCCGTTTTGCCAAGGCAATCGGGGAATTCCTGGCGCGCGAGTGCCATGGGATCGCACACTATGTCGACGAACTGGGCGAGCACGCGCCCTACCGGCCATCTACGGGGAGGGATATCAATGGCAGCGGCAGCGGAACCGCAGGGTTTCAGGATTGAAGTCAGCGCGGACGGCATGCTCGCAGAACTGGTGCTCGGCGCGCCCCAGCAAGGTCCGGCGCGCCTGGATCCGGCTGCGGTGCGGCAGGCCCTGCTCGCTGCCGGCGTGGTCTCCGGCATCACCCCGCCGGGCGTGCTCGAGGCCACCGGGACCGGCAGCGAACTGCGTGCGGTGGTGGCCTGCGGCAACGCGCCGGTGCCGGGCGAGGACAGCCGCTTCGAACTGCTGGTGAGCGAGACGCGCGACCGTTCACCGGTGGTTGACGCCGACGGCCTGGTCGATTTCCGCGAGTTGGGAGCGATCCCGCTGGTGGTGGCGGGCCAGGCGCTGATGCGCCGGCACCCGCCGGTTCCGGGCGTCGACGGCCTGACGGTGCGCGGCGAGGTGGTCGCCGCCGCGGCCGGCCAGGAACTGCCCTTCGACCTGCCGCTGCCCGGCGTGCGCATTTCAGCGGCCTCGCCCGACGTGCTCGAAGCCGAGGTCAACGGTCAGCCGGTGCGCGAGGGCAATGGCGTGCGCATCGAGCAGGTGCTGCGCGTGTCGCGCGTCGACGTCGCCAGCGGCAACCTGGAGTTCGATGGCACCGTGCAGGTCGACGGCGACGTCCAGTCGGGCATGCGGCTCAGCGCCACCGGGGATATCGTGATCCTGGGCGGCGTCGAAGGTGGTGAGGTCAGCGCCGGCGGCGACGTGCGCGTGGCCGGCGGCGTGATCGCACACGGCATCATCCGCGCCGGCGGCGCCGTGTCGGCACGCTTTGTCGAGGCCGCAAAAGTGCGCGCCGGCACCTCGATCATGATCGAGGACAACGCACTGCAAAGCGAACTCGAGGCCATGAATGCCATCCGCGTCGGCGCCAGGTCGGCCCGACGCGGCAGGCTTGCCGGCGGCGTCGCTCGCGCCATGCTGCTGATCCAGGCGCCCTGGGTCGGTGCCGAAGCAGGGGCGCTCACGCGCATCGAGCTCGGCGTCAACCCGGACCTGGACGAACGCTACGCGGAGGTCCTGCGGCGCATCGAGGAACACAAGGCCGGCGAGGCCAAGCTGCAGTCCCTGATCAAGCACCTGAGCCGCCAGAAGGACAATCCTGCGCTGCTGCAGCGTGCGCAGGTCTCGTGGCAACACTCGGTACGCACCTGGGCCAAGCTGCTGCCGCAGCGTGACGCGCTGGAACTGGAACGCGCGCGCGCCGCCAGCGCGCGCATCGAGATCGACGCCGGCCTGGATGGAGCGGTCGATCTGGTCATCGCAACGCGCAGCGCAAGGCTGCGCCAGGCGCTCGGGGCCGGCACGCTGGCGCTCGACGGCGAACGCATCGTGTTCCACGCGCGGGCGCACGCCCTGCCGACCAAAGACGCATAATCCAGCCTCCCCCACACCGCCGCTGCAGATGACGCGATTCCTCACCGACGATCCGGCACGACGCGCCGAGCCAGCCAGTCACCTGTTGATCCTGGTCGTGCTGTGGATCGTGCTGACCCACGGCCTGACTGCGGCAGCCTTTTTCGGCATGCTCGTCTACACCATCGTGCGCGGTGCCGCCCGTCCCATCGAGGCGCGCCTGCCGCCCGGATGGGCGCGCGTGATCAGTCTGGTCGCGATCGCCTCGCTGGTCGTCACGGCGCTGGTAGCCGGCGTTTCCGGTCTGGTCCAGGCCCTGCTCAAGGCCGACTGGGCCGCGCTGCTGCAACGCCTGCAGGCGGCCCTGGGCTTGCTGCACGAGCGCCTGCCCGATGCGCTGGCGGTCGCCATACCAGCCGACTCGGGCGACGCCATGGGGCGCCTGTCCGGCCTGCTGAGCAGCCACGCCGGCGCCCTGTCGGAAGCGGGCCTGGGCGGCTTGCGCGCCATCGCGCTGTGCCTGGTCACCGGCATCATCGCGAGCATGCTGGCGGTCGAAGGCGCCGGTGCCGCGCAGGGCGTGCTGGGGCATGCCGTGGGCCGGCGCATTTTCCGGCTGTGGACAGCGTTCCGCCAGATCCTGTTCGCGCAGGCCAAGATCGCGCTCATCAACACCGCACTGACCGCGCTCTATCTATGGCTTGCGCTGCCGCTGGCCGGCATCCACCTGGGTCACAGCGGGCTGCTGGTGGTCGCCACCTTCTTTGCCGGCTTCATCCCGGTGGTCGGCAACCTGCTCTCCAACGGTGCCATCGTGCTGCTGAGCTTCGCCGTCTCGGTCCACCTCGCCGGCATCTCGCTGCTGTTCCTGGTGGCCATCCACAAGCTGGAATATTTCCTCAATGCACGCATCGTCGGCAGCGAAGTCGACTGCAAAGCCTGGGAACTGCTGTGCGTGATGCTGCTCGGCGAAACACTGTTCGGTGTCGATGGCGTGATCGCGGCGCCGATCCTGTATGCCTGGGCGAAGTCCGAACTGCGTCCGCTGCTCGCTCCGGAATCCCTGCAGAGTCGTGCAGCAGGACCGTAAACCTCAACAACACCATGGATATTTGTTAAGATTTTCTTATGCGAATCGCGCTCCTCGAAGATGACCCGGACCAGGCCGCCCTGGTGCGCCTGTGGCTGGAGGACGACGGCCACCTGGTGACCACGCTGGTGGACGGCAAGGCCTTCCTCAAACACGTTGCCCGTGAGAGCTACGACCTGTTCCTGCTCGACTGGAACACGCCGCAAATGAGCGGCGATCAGGTCCTGGAATG
>JAGWIJ010000099.1 GCA_028873535.1 Pseudomonadota bacterium | reverse complement strand
CGTGACAGGTCTCGCAGCCCTCCATGGTCGGGACGCGGATCCGCGTCTCGGTTCCACGCGCGGCCTCTTCCAGGCCGATCTCCAGGTTGTAGCGCAGGTCGGCACCCCGGTAGGGGCCGCTGCGCCCGCGTGCACCGCCACTGCCGAACAGGTCGCCGAAGATGTCGCCGAAGGCCTGCGCGAAATCGGCGCCGCCGCCGAAGCCGCCCGCGCCAGCGGCGGCCTGTGGGTCGACGCCGGCGTGACCGAAGCGGTCGTAGGCGGCCCGCTTCTCGCCATCGGAAAGGATCTCGTAGGCTTCCTTGGCTTCCTTGAACATCAGCTCGGCCTTCGGATTGTCCGGATTGCGGTCGGGGTGATGCTTCATGGCCAGCTTCTTGTAGGCCTTCTTGATCTCGTCATCCGCGGCGTCGCGATTGACGCCGAGGACTTCGTACAGGTCACGTTTGCTCATGCGTTCAGGCCTTGCCCGGATCCTTCACTTCCTCGAACTCGGCGTCGACGACGTTGTCCTTGCCGCCTTCCGCAGCACCGGCCGCGCCACCGCCGGCTGCACCGGTCGCTGCCTGGCCCTCTGCCGCCTGCTGCGCGTACATCTTCTCCGCCAGCTTGTGCGAGGCTTCCGACAGCGCTTCGGTCCTGGCCTGCAGGTCGGCAAGCGAGCCCGACTTGTGGGCCTCGCGCGCGTCCTTGATGGCGCTCTCGATCTTCGCCTTCTCGTCGCTGCCGAGGGCGTCGCCGTGATCCTTGAGCGCCTTCTCGGTGGAGTGGATCAGGGCTTCCAGACCGTTGCGCGCGTTGACCAGTTCGAGGGCCTTCTTGTCGTCCTCGGCGTGCAGTTCGGCGTCGCGCACCATGCGCTGGATCTCGTCCTCGGTCAGGCCCGAGTTGGCCTTGATGGTGATCTTGCTCTCCTTGCCGGTGGCCTTGTCCTTGGCGCTGACGTGCACATTGCCGTTGGCGTCGATGTCGAAGGTCACTTCGATCTGCGGCATGCCGCGCGGTGCCGGCGGGATGTCGGACAGGTTGAACTGGCCCAGGCTCTTGTTGCCGGAGGCCACGTCGCGCTCGCCCTGCAGCACGTGGATGGTCACCGCGGACTGGTTGTCGTCGGCGGTCGAGAAGGTCTGCGAGGCGCGCGTCGGGATGGTGGTGTTCTTGGTGATCAGCTTGGTCATCACGCCGCCCAGCGTCTCGATGCCGAGCGACAGCGGGGTGACGTCGAGCAGCACCACGTCCTTGACGTCGCCCTGCAGCACGCCGCCCTGCACGGCGGCACCGATCGCCACCGCCTCGTCGGGATTGACGTCGCGCCGCGGCTCGCGGCCGAAGATCTCCTTCACCTTTTCCTGCACCTTGGGCATGCGGGTCTGGCCGCCGACCAGGATCACGTCGGCGATGTCGGCGATCTTGACGCCGGCATCACGGATCGCCACCTCGCAGGGGCCGATGGTGCGCTGGATCAGTTCGTCGACCAGGCTTTCCAGCTTGGCACGCGTGAGCTTCACCACCAGGTGCTTGGGACCGCTGGCGTCCGCGGTGATGTAGGGCAGGTTGACCTCGGTCTGCTGCGAGGATGACAGTTCGATCTTGGCCTTCTCGGCCGCTTCCTTCAGGCGCTGCAGCGCGAGCACGTCCTTGCGCAGGTCGATGCCGTTGTCGCGCTTGAACTCGTCGGCCAGGAACTCGATCACGCGCAAGTCGAAATCCTCGCCACCCAGGAAGGTGTCGCCATTGGTCGACAGCACCTCGAAGGCGTGCTCGCCGTCGATTTCCGAGATGTCGATGATCGAGATGTCGAAGGTGCCGCCGCCCAGATCGTAGACGGCAATCTTGCGATCGCCTTCCTTCTTGTCCAGGCCGAAGGCCAGCGCGGCCGCGGTCGGCTCGTTGATGATGCGCTTGACCTCCAGGCCGGCGATGCGGCCGGCATCCTTGGTGGCCTGGCGCTGCGAATCATTGAAGTAGGCCGGCACCGTGATCACCGCCTCGGTGACCTCTTCGCCCAGGTAGTCCTCGGCGGTCTTCTTCATCTTGCGCAGCACTTCGGCCGAGACCTGCGGGGGGGCCATCTGCTTGCCGCGTGCCTCCACCCAGGCGTCGTTGTTGCCGGCCTTGACGATCCTGTAGGGCACCATGCCGATGTCCTTCTGCACCATGTCTTCGTCGAAGCGCCGGCCGATCAGGCGCTTGACCGCAAACAGGGTGTTGGCGGGATTGGTGATCGCCTGACGCTTGGCAGCGGCACCGACCAGCACTTCGCCGTCTTCCATGTAAGCGACGATGGAGGGAGTGGTACGCGCGCCTTCCGCATTCTCGATGACCTTGGGTGCGCCGTTTTCCATGACCGACACGCAGGAGTTGGTGGTTCCCAGGTCGATGCCGATGATCTTGCCCATTTGATGGTTTCCTCTGCCAGGAGTGTTTCGATGTTGTCTAGTTGGGGGCCGCCCGACGCCTTTCAAGCGGACGCGGCTGCTGCCACAGCAAGGCGCCTCAGTCGCTGCCGCCTTCGCTGCCGCCTTCGCTGCCGCCTTCGCTGCGCGGCTTGGCCACCGTCACGAAGGCCGGGCGCAGGATGCGCTCATGCATGGCGTAGCCCTTCTGCATCACCGACAGCACGGTGTTGTGGGGCTCGTCGCTCTCGAGCAGCGAAATCGCCTGGTGGCGGTTGGGATCGAACTTCTCGCCCTTGGGGTCGATTGCCACCACGTGGAACTTCTCCAGCACGCTGGCGAGCTGGCGCAGCGTGAGTTCGACGCCGTTGCGGTAGCTTTCGACCTCGGCGGTCTGCACGAGCAGGGCGGCCTCGAGGCTGTCCCTGACCGCGATCAGCTCGGCTGCGAACGACTCCAGCGCGTACTTGCGTGCCTGCTGCAGATCGGCGGCGGCGCGCTTGCGGACGTTCTCGGTCTCGGCCTTGGCACGCAGGAATGCTTCCTGGTGTTCGCGGACCTGGGCTTCGGTGCCGGCCAGGCGTTCGGCCAGTTCGGCGATCTGCGCCGCTGCGTCGGTCGCGTTGTCGGCCTGGGCCGCGGCGGCGCCCGTGGCGGGGCTGTGCTCGTCCTGCTGCATGCGAGGGTCTCCTCTGAAAACGATGGCTGAGGGCGATGTGAGGGCGCACTGCCTCCGTTTCAAGAGGGGCGGTGCACGTTCCGATGGAGCGGGCCTGCGCCGGCTTCAGCGCTCCGCGCCATGGTGGCGCGCTGCCATCAGGCTCTGCTCGCCGGCAGCGTGCTCGGCTTCCGGCGTCCAATCCGGCTTGCGCCAGCCGGCCAGGTTCTCGCGCGCGATCCGCGCCAGGGCGTCGATCCAGACCAGGTCGTCGTTGAGTGCCGCAATGTAGTGGTAGGTCTTGCCGCCTTCGGCCAGGAAGGCGTCGCGCACTTCCATGCCGATCTCCTCGAGGGTCTCCAGGCAGTCCGCCGGAAAGCCCGGACACACCACGTCGATGCGCGCCACGCCGGCACGCGCGAGCTCGCGCACCGTGGGCTCGGTGTAGGGCTTGATCCATTCCGCACGCCCGAACAGGGACTGGAACGCGACCACGTAGTCCCCGGCGTCGAGCTGCAGCGCCTCGGCCAGCAGGCGTCCGGTCTTGTGGCATTCACAGTGATAGGGGTCGCCCTTGTCCAGGGTGTAGCGCGGCACGCCGTGGAAACTCATCACCAGCCTGTCCGGGCGACCGTGCACGGCCCAGTGCGCGCGCACACGTGCGGCCAGTGCGCCGATGTAGGCCGGGTGGTCGTGGAAATGACGCACAGTGCGCAGTCCGGGCACGTTGCGCAGGCGGCGGAAGGTCGCTGCCACGGCGTCGGTCGAGGACGCCGTGGTGCTGGCGGCATACTGCGGGTACATCGGCATGAACAGCACGCGGTCGCAACCGCGCGCGCGCAGATCGAGCAGTGCCGCTTCGATCGAGGGCTGACCATAGCGCATGCCCCAGGCCACTTCCACCGGCTCGCCGCCATCGTTGCCGAGCGCCTGCGCCAGTCCCGCGGCCTGCCGTGCGGTCCAGTGGCGCAGCGGCGAGCCGTCCTGGCCCATCCAGATCTTCGCGTACTTGGCGGCAGACTTGGCCGGCCGGGTGTTGAGGATGATGCCGTTGAGGATCAGCCACCACAGTGGCCGCGGAATCTCGACCACCCGAGGATCCCACAGGAACTGGCCCAGGTAGCGGCGCAGCGCAGGGGCGTCGGGTGCGTCAGGGGTGCCGAGGTTGACCAGCAGGATGCCGATGCGGCGAGGGCTGCCGTGGCTGAACGCCGGCTCGGGAATGTAGTGGGGCATGTGATTTCCGGTGGTGGCGGTGAAGGGCGGCAGACAGCGCCGGCCGAAACGGGTTCCCGCCTTGTCAGGACTGGGAGAGCGCGCTCGAGAGCACCTTGGCCGTGATGTCGACGATGGGGATGATACGTTCGTAGGCCATGCGCGTCGGGCCCACCACGCCGAGCGTGCCGACCACCTTGCCATCGACCTCGTAGGGCGCCGAGACGATGCTGAATTCATCGACCGGCATCAGGCCGGACTCGCCGCCGATGTAGATGCTGACCCCCTGCGCGCGCTGGCTGGCATCGAGCAACTGTAGCAGGGTGGTCTTGTCCTCGAAAATGCCGAACAGCTTGCGCAGCGTGTCCATGCTGGACGGCTGCTCGTGACCGCGGATCAGGCGGCCTTCGCCGCTCAGCACGTAGTCGTCGCCCTGTTCGCGCAGGGCCTCGCTGCCGAGGTTGATGGCGGTGGTCATGAGCATCGAGATGTCCTGGTGCAGGCGGGTCAGTTCGCCCTGCACCTGCTCGCGCACCGTCTCGAAATCCTGGCCGGCATAGTGCTGGTTGAGGAAGTTCGCGGCCTCGGTCAGCTGCGAGGGCGAATACGGGCGGTCGGTCAGGATGATGCGGTTCTGCACCTCGCCATGCTGGGCCACCACGATCAACAACAGGCGGCGTTCGGACAGGCGCAGGAATTCAACGTGGCGGAAGGCGGCCGACTGGCGCAGCGGCATGCGCACCACGCCGGCGAACTGGGTGAGGTCCGAGAGCAGCTGGGAGGCATGCGCGACCAGGCGCTGCGGATCATCGGGGTGCAGCTGGTCGGTGATGTGGTGGTGGGCCTCGAGTTCGAGCGGCTGCACGGTGAGCAGGCGGTCGACGAACAGGCGGTAGCCGCGCGGCGTCGGCACGCGGCCAGCCGAGGTATGCGGGCTCGAGACCAGGCCGAGTTCCTCGAGATCGGACATGACGTTGCGGATCGAGGCAGGGGAAAGGTCCAACCCGGCGTGGCGCGACAGCGTCCGCGAGCCGACCGGTTGGCCCTCGACGATGTAGCGCTCGACCAGCGCCTTGAGCAGCGCCTGTGCACGATCATTCAACATGTTGGTTATTCTACACAAAGCGTGAGGCTGTCAGGGTTTGCCGCGGCATGCGCGCATGGCCGGAGGCGGACGGGTGTGGTTTAATCGCGGGCATGCGCCCGGCTTTCCATACCGTGGGTGTGATCGGCAAGTACGACAGTGCCCATCTGACCCCTTCACTCGATCGTCTGATCGCCTTTCTCCGGGCACGTGGCCGGCAGGTGGTGGTGGACAATCGTTCCATCGATGCGCTTTCGACTTCACGGGTGGCGGTCGCCGCGCTCGAGGAACTCGGCGCCCAGGTCGATCTGGCCGTGGTGCTGGGCGGCGACGGCACCCTGCTGTCCGCGGCACGCCGCCTGGTGGCCCATGGCGTGCCGGTGGTTGGCATCAACCTGGGCCGGCTGGGATTCCTGACCGACATCCCGGCCGATTCGATGGAGGCCATGCTGGGCCAGATCCTCGACGGGCACTACCAGGAAGAGGACCGCGCGCTGCTGCAGACGGTGGTGGTGCGCGGTGGCAATGCGGTCGAGGAGACGCTGGCGGTCAACGACGTGGTGGTCAGCAAGGGAGCGCGCGGCAGCATGGTCGAGATCGAGGTCTACGTCGACGGGCAATTCGTGTATGGCCTGCGTGCCGACGGACTGATCGTTGCCACGCCGACCGGCTCGACCGCCTATGCCCTGTCCTGTGGCGGCCCGATCGTCCATCCCTCGCTGCCGGCCCTGATCCTGGCGCCGATCTGCCCGCATACCCTGAGCAACCGGCCGATCGTGCTGTCCGAGCGCAGCCGCATCGAGGTGGTGCTGGTGCGCGGCCCTTCGGCCAATGTCAATTTCGATGTCCAGAACAGTTTCGACCTGCAGGAGGATGATCGCATCGTCATCCAGCAGGCCGGACGGCCGGTGCGGCTGCTGCATCCGCATGGCCACAGCCATTTCGCCATGCTGCGCGAGAAGCTGCACTGGGGCGCCCATCTCTGAGGATGCCCGCGCATGCTGCTTGCCCTCGAAGTCCGTGACTTCGTCATTGTCGATCACCTCGCGCTCGAGTTCGAACGCGGCTTCACCGTATTGACCGGCGAGACCGGTGCCGGCAAGTCGATCCTGATCGACGCGCTCGGCCTGGTGCTTGGCGCGCGACCGGATCCCGGCGTGGTGCGCAGCGGCTGCGAGCGCGCGGAGATCAGCGCCACGTTCACGCTGCCGGCAACAGGGCCTGCCGCCGCGCCTGCGGAGGCCCCCGCTGGCGCGACGGAGGACATCGATGCGGTGCCTGGCAGCGTGGCGGCGTGGCTGGCCGACCAGGGTTTCGCCGAAGACGACGGCCAGTTGCTGCTGCGTCGCAGCCTCGACGCCGGCGGCCGCTCGCGCTGCTGGATCAACGGCCGCTCAGCCACCACCCAGCAGCTGCGCACGCTGGGCGCCGCACTGCTGGACATCCATGGACAGCATGCCCATCAGAGCCTGCTGCGTCCGGTCGCGCAGCGCGCACTGCTCGATGCCTATGCGGGCGCCGATGACGACGCGGCGCAGGTGCGCGCGGCCTGGCTACGCTGGCAGACGGCCGAGTCCGCGCTGGCCAGCCATGCGCAACGCGAGCAGGCGCTGGCGGCCGAGCGCGAGCAGCTGGCGCGCGAGGCCGACGATCTGACAGCAGTGCTGCTGTCGCCGCAGGCGTGGACTGAGCTGCAGCTGGAGCAGGGACGCCTGGCCCACGCCCACAGCCTGCTGTCCTCGGCGCAATGGGGTGTCGAGCGCCTTGCGGAGGGCGAGGATGACGTCATGTCGAGCCTGCACGGCATCAGCCAGCGCCTGGGCGAACTCGAGACCATCGACGATGCGCTGCGCGCGCCGCGCGAACTCATCGAGGGCGCCGCGATTGCGCTCGGCGAGGCGGTGCACACGCTGCGCCGCTATGCGCACGCCATCGAAAGCGACCCCGAGCGCCTGATCGCCGTCGAGGACCAGATGCAGCGGATCATGGCCTGCGCGCGTCGCTACCGGCTGGCACCGGAAGCGATCGAGACCCGGCTGGGCGACTTGCGAGGGCGCCTGGCCGAGTTGAACGAGGCGGCCTCGCGGGTGGACCTGCAGCGCGCGTGCAGCCAGGCACAGGCCGACTACGCCGCTGCCGCGACCCGTCTGTCCGCGCTGCGTGCCAGCGCGGCCGCCCGGCTCGGCGCGACCGTCACCGCCACCATCCATGACCTCGCCATGGGCGAGGGCGTGTTCAGCATTGCCCTGCGGCCACAGTCGGGCGGCAGCGCCGCCGGCGACGAACAGGTGGAATTCTGTCTGGCGGCTTTTCCGGGGCAGCCCGCCGGGCCGTTGGCGCGAATTGCCTCCGGTGGCGAGCTCTCGCGCGTCAGCCTGGCGGTGCAAGCCGCGCTGTCACGGGTGTCCAGGGTGCCTACCCTGATTTTCGACGAGGTCGACACCGGCATCGGCGGGCGTGTCGCCGAGATCGTCGGGCGGCTGCTGCACCAGCTGGCGGCCGACTGCCAGGTGATGTGCGTCACCCACCTGGCGCAGGTCGCAGCCTGTGCCGACCACCACCTGCAGGTGTCCAGAACCAGCGTGCAGGGCGCCCCGGTCAGCCGCATCCAGGCGCTCACCGAGGGCGCACGCGTCGACGAGATCGCGCGCATGCTGGGCGGGGTGTCGCTGACCGACACCAGCCGCCAGCACGCGCGTGAACTGCTGGGAACGGCTCAGGCGGCGCGGTAGCGCTCGATCACCGCCGGATCGGGATCGAGTCCCAGGCCAGGGCCCTGCGGCACCGCGACCGAGCCGTTGAACGGACGCACGGCTGCGCCATACAACGTGGCTTCGGGTTCGACCAGCAGGTGTTCGACCAGCATGTCCTCCCCCGCCGCGGCGTTGACGTGCAGCGTCGCGAGCAGCGCCGGTCCCAGATAGGGCGAATGCGGATGCACCGTCACGTTGTAGGCGCTGGCCAGCGCGATCACCTTGCGCAGCTCGGTGATGCCGCCGACCTTGCCGACCGAGGGCTGTGCGAAGTCGATCGCTTCGGCCACCACCAGATGCTTGAAGTCCATCGCGGACCCGGCGTTTTCGCCGGCGGCGATCGGGATGCCGCCATTCGAGCGCACGTCGGCGATGCCGTCGTAGTTCTCGGGTGGCCACACCGGCTCCTCCAGCCAGTACAGTTCGAGGTCGGCCATGCGCCGGCACATGTCGATGGCGTCGTTCGGGCTCCAGGGACAGTCCACGTCGAGCATCAGCGGGATGTCGTAGCCGGCCACGTCGCGTGCGGCATGCACCGGATCCAGGTCGACCTCATGCAGCTTGATGGAGCGGAAGCCGCGCTTGAGTGCCGCCTCGACGCTGCGCGAGGCCTGGGCAGGGTCACCGGTGCGCAACAGGCTGGCGTAGGCCGGCAGGTGGGTACGCGTGGAACCGCCCAGCATGCGGAACAGCGGCATGCCGGCCATCTTGCCGTTGATGTCCCACAGCGCGATATCGACCGCCGACAGCGCGCACGCGACCGGGCCGGTGCGGCCGTAAAGGTGCAGGCGCCGCTGCAGGTCGTTCATCAGCGGCACGATCTGGCTGGGGTCGCGTCCGATCAGGTTGGGGATGACCAGAGAATCGAGCGCCGCACGCGTGGTCAGCCCGCCGTGGAAGCTGAAGGCCTCGCCCCAGCCGACGATGCCACCATCGGTCTCGACGCGCAGCAGCAGCGTATCCAGCGTGTGCCACGGCCGGCCGTACAGCGCCGGCTGAGGGCTGCGCTGCTCGCAGGGAATCTGCAGAAGAATGGCCTGGGCGGCAGTGATCACCATGCCGTGCTCACCGCAGCACCGAATGCGGCGTCGGATTGAGCCGCGTGACCTGGATCGATTCGCGGATCAGCAGTTGGTCGATGCGCGGCTTGATCCGTGCCAGCCAGTCGGCATCCTCGTAGATGGCAGCGTACAGACGCACGCGCGCCGGCTCGTCGTCGAAGCGGCGGAGCCAGTAGAACACGTCGGGCTCGGTCTCGGAGGTGAACATGCCGGCGACCACCACGCCCCTGGCAATCTGGAACGGTGCGACCTCGGCTTCGAAGAACTCGACCCACTGGGCTCGGGTTCCGGGGCGCAACTCATAGCGGCGAAGTTCGAAAAGCATGGCAGAGACGTCCTTGCGGCGGCAGAAAGGCGAAAGAAGGCAGCGAACCCATGATTATAGTTTGCTGGCACCCAGCTAGAATAGCGGGGATGCAAACACTGCGCTTGTGCCTCGCCCGCCATGGCGAAACCGACTGGAATGCGGAGGGGCGTGTCCAGGGGCAACTCGACATTCCCCTCAATCGCCACGGCCTGCGCCAGGCCGATGCGCTGGGTCGGGCGCTGGCAGATGTGCGCTTCGATGCCATCTGCAGCAGCGACCTGCTGCGCGCGCAGCGCACCGCCTTGCCACTGGCGGAGGCCACCGGGCTGCAGGTCACAGCGCTGGCCGGCTGGCGCGAACGCCACCACGGCCGCATGCAGGGGCAGACCTACGAGGAACTCGCCGGCAGCTGGCCGGAAGGGCACCGGCGCCTGCGTGCGCGCGATCCGGGCTTCGACGTCGACGGCGGCGAAAGCCTCATCGCGCTGGCCGAACGCTGCGCGCGCGGCCTGGCAGCCTTGCGCGCCCGGCACGCCGGCGGCAGCGTGCTGCTGGTCACCCACGGCGGGGTGCTCGACGCTGTGCACCGGCTGATCAGCGGCCAGCCGCTGCATGAGCCGCGCCGGGTCTCGATCCGCAACTGCGCCTACCACTGGCTGCGCCACGACGGCCATGCCTGGTGCGTCGAGAGCTGGGGCTGCGAGGCTCACCTGGACGGCGCGCGCGACGAATTGCCGGCCTGAGACGGTCCTTCGGCAGGCGGCAGCCGCAGCACCGGGCGCGCGACGGACAGCAGCCCGCGCAGGCTGCGTGCCAGCGGCGATGCCTGTCCGCTCATTTCGGCGGCGAGCAGTTCGGCAGCCAGTGGCGCCCACACCAGGCCGCGCGATGCCAGTGCACGCAGGTGCCAGAGTCCGCGCCGTCCCGGATCGGCACCGGCCAGCGGCACCCGATCAGGCGCCACGCTGCGCCAGGCGACGCGACCGCCGGCCGCGAGCACCTCGCTGTCCGCCAGCCCGGTCAGCGCCAGCAGATGCTGCAGGTTGGCGGCGCGCCCGGCGGCACTGGTGCTGCTGTCGCCGGCATCGTCGTAGGTGGCGCCGGCAATGACCTGGGCCTGGCCGGTGGGCGCCAGGTAACCATCGCCGCACAGGGCAAGCTCGAGTCCGGCCAGTGCCGGTCCTGTGAACTGCGTGGTTTCGCCGCGTACGGCCAGCAGCGGGCGATTGCCGGGTGGCATGAAATCCGCGCCGGCAGGGGCTCCGGACACGCGCCAGGGTCCGGCACCGGTGGCCAGCACCAGGTGCTGCGCCTCCGCGATCAGGCCGCCATTCGCGTCGCGCGCCTGCCAGCCGCCGCCGCCGCCGCCGCCGGCAATCGCGGCCACCTCGCGCGACCAATGCAGCTGCAGTGCCGGGCCGCAGCGCGTCAGGGTCTCGGCGCACAGCACCGCCGGTTGCGCCCAGCCGGCGGTGGGGAACAGCAGGCCGCCGCAGCCCGGGGCGAGACCACTCAGGCGGGCGGCGGTGCCGGCGTCGACCAGCTGCGCATGGTCGCCCGGGAAACCCAGTGTCGCCAGCGCGTCCCGCCACTGTTGCAGCTGCCGCGCGTCGCGCGCCAGCTGCAAGGCACCGCCCGGATGCCAGCCTGCGCGCAGGCTGCCGTCGTCGTTGCGCCAGGCCTGCAGTGCGTAGAGAAAGGCTGCACGCGTCCAGCGCGTGACGCGGTTGTCGTCGCGCGACAGCAGCGGGCGCACGATGCCCGCCGCATTTCCCGAGGCGCCATGCGCCGGGCCCGGCGCGGCATCAATCAATTGCACTTTCCAGCCGCGCGCGATCAGGCGCGCGCCCAGTTGGCAGCCGGCCACGCCGGCGCCCAGCACCAGCGCCGACGACGGCCCGGCGTCGGCGTCGGCGGTGCCGTGCCGGACCGCGCGCGTGATCTCGCGCTTGCCGCCCGTTCCGGGCAGGCGTTCGACAGCGAAGCCGTGCGCAGCGAGTTCGCGGCGCAGCGCACCGGTGGCGCACCAGGTGGCGAGCCGCGCACCCGGCCTCGACAGGCGCGCCAGTTCGGCCACCACGGCAGTGTTCCACAGCTCGGGATTGCGGTCCGGGGCGAATCCGTCCAGGAACAGCGCATCGGCGCGCGCGTCGAGTTCGGCCAGCGCTGCGGCGCCATCGCCCAGCACCAGGGTCAGGCCGACCCGGCCAGCTTCGAACTCGATGCGATGGCAACCGGCGATGGCCGGCGGCAGGCGCATGCGCAGCTGACGCGCGAGAGCGGCCAGTTCGGGTTCGGCGGCGTGCGCGCGTGCCAGGTCGGACAAGGGGACGGGATGCCGTTCGATGCTGAGGAAGTCCAGGCGGCGGCTGCGATCGGGATCCTGGCGCCAGGCCTGCCAGGTGGCGAGGAAGTTGAATCCCAGGCCGAAGCCGGTCTCCAGCACGGTGCAGCACGCGCGTCCCTGCCAGGCCTGTGGCAGCGCGCAGCCCGCCAGGAACACCGTGCGTGCCTGGGCGAGCGCACCCGCCGGGCCGTGGTAGCGGTCGCCGTGACGCGTCGATCCGGGGCCGGCCGCGGTGAACTCGACCGTGGCCGGCTCAAGCATGTCAGCGTGCGTCGCCTGCCGGTGGCAGGCCTTCGATGCGCATGCCAGGACCCAGGCCGCGCCGGCCAAACCAGCCCGACGGCATTTCGAGTGCATAGCGCGCCGGTCGCGCGGCGGCATGGGTGTCGAGGGTCTGCGCCTGCATGTCCTCGATATTGATGATGCGGCCTTGTTCGTCGATGAATGCCACGCTCAGGCCGATCAGCGTGTTCTTCATCCACATGGCATGGCGGTCGTTGGCGGGAAACACGAACAGCATGCCCCCGTCAGCTGGCAGTCCGTTGCGGAACATCAGGCCGCGCGCGCGTTCGGGGCCGGTGCGTGCGAGTTCGGCGCAGGCGCGCGCCTGGCCAGCGAGCAGGGTCAGGGTCGCGACGGGACAGGGTGCGAAAGGCATCGCTGCCGCCGGCAGCGTGGC
>JAGWIJ010000098.1 GCA_028873535.1 Pseudomonadota bacterium | reverse complement strand
GCCGAGCGCCTGTTCGGCTACACCCAGGCCGAGGCACTGGGGCAGTCGCTCGACCTCATCTGCCCGGAACGCCTGCGCGCACGCCACTGGGAGGGCTATCACCATTCGATGCAGACCGGCACCACGCGCTATGGCAGCGAGGTGCTCAAGGTGCCCGCAGTCGACAAGGCCGGCCGCGCGCTGTCGGTCGCCTTCACGGTGGCGATGCTGCGCGACGCCGACCAGCGCGTGACCGGTGTGCTCGCCGTGATGCGCGACGAGACCGCGCGCTTTGCCGAGGAGCGCGCGCTGCGCAAGCGCCTGGGCGAACTGGAGCAGCAGCTTGCCGCCCGCTGAGGCAGGCGTGCTGGTCGCACTGCCGTGGCGCGCGCGTGCGCGCCTGTGGCTGCAGGGATTCCGTCCGGCGGTGGCGCCGGTCGATCGTGCCGAAGTGCTGCGTTCAGGCGCGGGCGCCCTGCTCGGACTGCTGCTCACGGCGGTGCTGGCGCGGTTCGTCGTACGCGATGTGCACGCTGCCGTCTGGCTGATCGCACCCATGGGCGCGTCGGCCGTGCTGCTGTTCGCCGTGCCCGCCAGTCCGCTGGCGCAGCCCTGGTCGCTTCTGGGCGGAAACCTGGTGGCTGCGCTGGTCGGCGTCGCCTGTCAGCAGTGGTGTCCGCTGCCCTGGCTGGCGCCCGCGCTGGCCGGCGGCCTGGCGATCGGCGCCATGCTGGCGCTGCGCTGCCTGCACCCGCCGAGTGGCGCAGTGGCGCTGACCGCCGTGCTCGGTGGTCCGGCCATCCACCAGTTGGGATTCGGCTATGTGCTGTGGCCGGTCGAAGCCAATTCCCTGCTGCTGCTGTCGTGCGCCCTGCTGTTCAATCCGGCGGCCGGGCGACGCTATCCGCACGGCCCCCTGCCGCGTCCGGCCGGGCCGCTGCCGCCCCAGGCCCATACCACCGGCTTTTCGGCCGAGGACCTCGACCAGGTGCTGCGCCGCCATCACGAAGTCATCGACATCAGCCGTGAAGATCTTGAAGACATCCTGCACGAAACCGAGGAAGTGGCGTTCCGGCGCCGCTTCGGGCAGTTGAGCTGCGCCGAGATGATGGATGCCGAAGTGCCAGCCGTCGAGTTCGGCACCGCCCTCGAGGACGCCTGGCGCCTGTTGCGCGAAGGGCGGCTGCAGGCGCTGCCGGTGGTCGATCGTGCGCGCCGCGTGATCGGCACGGTAAGTATGGCGGAGTTCGTCGAACACGCGCAGCCCGAGCGCTTTGCCCAGGTCGGTCCCAGTCTGGGTCAGCTCATCCGCAGGACCTTCAGCACCCACAGCGAACTGCCGGAAGTGGTTGGCCAGATCATGAACCGGCGCTTCTGGCAGGTCCAGGCCACGCAACCCGTCATCGAGCTGGTGCCGCTGATGCGCGAACAGAAGCTGGCGCAGTTGCCGGTGGTCGACGAGCAGCAGCGGCTGGTCGGCCTGCTGACCCAGGCTCAGGTGCTCGACGCGCTCTACCGCACCGCCGGACCGCTGCCGCCACCGCCCTGATGGCGGTCGCGGCTTGACCCGCGCGGTCGGCCACGGCAGCCATCCGGCCACACTCAGAAGGCCGTGCGCCACGCCGCCGCCTGCAGCAGGTCCTTCTCGCGCACGCGCGGCTGCTGCTCCAGGTCGGCCAGCGTGCGCGCCACGCGCAGCAGGCGATGCGCGCCGCGCGCTGACAGGCGGTGCCGGGATGCGATCTTGTGCCAGATGCGCTGCTCGGCGCAGCGCAGGCCGGCGTGCACCAGTGTGTCGCCGATGCGCAGCCGCGCATTGACGCAGCCCTGGCGCGCGAGCTGGATGCCATAGGCCTGCGCGACCCGGGCACGCACCGTGCTGCTGGAATCGCCCGGCGGTCCATCGAGCACGCTGGCGGATTCGGGCAGCACCGGCACCCACAGGTCGATGCGGTCCAGCACCGGCAGCGACAGGCGCGACCGGTACTGCATGACCTGCAGCGGCGAGCAGCGGCAGCCCGGGCTGCCGTCGGCGGGATTGCCGCAAGGGCAGGGGTTCATGGTGCAGACCAGCTGGAAATCGGCCGGAAACACCGCTTCGCCACCGACCCGTGCGATGTTGATCAGGCCGCTTTCGAGCGGCTCGCGCAGCGACTCGATGCAGGCGCGTGAAAACTCGGGAATCTCGTCCAGCAGCAGCACGCCGCCGTGCGCCAGGCTCATCTCGCCCGGGCGCAGCGGCCGGCCGCCACCGGTCAGCGCGTAAGCCGGCGTGCTGTGGTGCGGACGTCGGCAAGGGCGCTGCCGCAGTTCCCCGGCGCGCAGCGGCAAGCCGGCCAGCGAACGGTTGATGGCGTGGCTTACGACCTCGCACTCCTCCAGCGGCGGCAGCAGGCCCGGCAGCCGTTCCGCCAGCAAGGTCTTGCCGCAGCCCGGCGGGCCATGGAACAGCAGGGAATGTCCGCCGGCGGCAGCAACGGTCAGCGCCTCCCGGGCCGCTTCCTGGCCGCGTACGTCGGCCAGATCCAGATTGGCGCAGGGCAGCAGCGCTGCCGCCTCGGCGGCCTCCGGGCCTGCATGCGCGGCGTGCCAGGCCTGTGCGCTGCGCAGCGGTGCGCCGCCGCGCAACCAGGCGCACACCTCGGCCAGGGTCTCGGCCACGCGCACGCGCAGCTGCGGAAACAGCGCCACCTCGGCCGCCGATGCGGCCGGCAGGATCAGGCTGCGCGTATCGGCGTGCGCGTGCCAGGCCATCGCCAACGCGCCACGCACCGGACGCAGGCTGCCATCGAGACCGAGTTCGCCCACCACTTCGGCGCCGCCCTCGGGCCAATGCGCCACCGGCGGCAGCTGAGCACCCGCGAGCAGGATGCCCAGCGCGATCGGCAGGTCGAAGCGGCCGGATTCCTTGGGCAGATCGGCCGGTGCCAGATTGACGGTGATGCGCCGCTGGGGAAACTCGAAGCCGCAGGCCTGCAGCGCCACGCGCACACGCTCGCGGCTTTCGCGCACCTCCACGTCCGGCAGACCGACGATTTGGAACTGGGGCAATCCGTTGCCCAGATGGACTTCGACGGCGACGGGAATGGCTTTGGCACCGGCCAAGGCGCGGGACCAGAGGGAGGCGAGGCGAAGGGGTTCCATGGCGCAAGCTTCCCCCGCCGCGGAGGCCGGCACCCTCACGAACAGGGGGACGTTTTCTGCCAGTTTAGGCGTAACCTTGGGCCGGCCCAGTCCGATGTCGCGATTACCAGCGCCCTGGCCTCGCAGACGGCTGATGCCGCGGACTTCAGGTGAATGGCCGGAGACTGCCAGGTAGCTGCCGCTCAAGGCGATGGTGTTCGGCGCACCGCTTTCGACCCGAGGTCCAAGCACGATTCCTTGAATTCGTTGCCCCAGAGCTGCGTGTCCGGCAAAGCCTTAGCACGCGCTGATCGTCCTTAACGCCTGAACACTACAAAGGTAACAGCGACAGCCCATGGAACCGCGGACAGCAGCGCGCAGCGATTCAAAGGTGACTGGCCCCCGTTGGCGGCTGCAAGAGCCACCCACAGAATACTGCCAAGATTGACCACCAGCACAAGCAGAAGTGCAGGCAAAAGCATCGCACCCGTGAAGTCGTAAAGACTGCCGTAGGTGCCCGTTGAATCTCCCGCGTTCAAGGCACTGGCAAATCCGACCCATTCAGCAACGGCCACCGCATTCACGGCAACCACTGTCAGTGTCAACGCTGTTTGCATCCTCCGTGCCTGAGACTTTCCGGATCCAGGAGCGTGTTGCATCGCAGGGTTGCCTCGCCGAAGTGGACAAAGCCGGAACGGACTCTGGCGACTACCGGCTTTGTGTCGGAGCCCGCCCGACGGCGTCGACCGATAGAGCTAGCCCGAATGTCCGAGTCCCGCACGATACTGGGTCTTCAGGACCAGGAGTGGGTGTCCTGACCAGCGGTGCGAAGCGCTGCGCTTCGAACTTGTCGCGCAGCAGCCAGTGCACCGGATACATCGGGAAGCGCTGCGTGACCAGTTGTTCGATGCTGGCGTAGGGCGTGATCAGGACCAGATGGCTGACCGGACGCTGGCTGGCCAGGAACACGGCGACCCCGGTGCCCAGGCTGCGGCCGATCACCATGATGTCCGGCTGGCGCGATTGCACGCGGTCGAACAACGCCAGGGCATCCGCATAGAAGCCGTCCTGCGAGGGTGAGCCCGAACTGCCGCAGTAGCCGCGGTAGTTCAGCAGATAGAGCGCGCGCTGCGGCAGGGCCTTAGCCAGCAGGGGCAGGACCATGGAGACGTCTTCCGCATTGCCGCCGAAGTAGATCGCCGCCCTGGCACCGGGCCGCATGCGTCCGGAGATGCGCAGTTGCGCATCCGGACGCGCAAGCGTAAACACGGCAGCCGCCGGCCCGCCGGGCGTGCACGGCGGACGGTAGAGCAGCGCGCGTTGGAAGGTGCATAGCGCAGCGCCCGTGGCCACATAGGCCATCAACACGGCAAGGCCGACGACTGCGGCCAGTCTGCGTAACTCAAGCCTCATCCCGGACGGTCCCCCCGATGCGGCATGCTACCTTTCCACTGCGCGCCGTGCACCAAGGCAAGCCCCGGCCTGACGACGGCCACGACGCCAGTCGCCGTCCCCGCCGGGCCTCTCCCTGTCCATCGAACGAACCGACCCGCCATGCCGACCCTGTTGCTCCTGTGTCTCTCCAACATCTTCATGACATTCGCCTGGTATGGGCACCTCAAATATGGTCACGACTGGCCATTGTGGAAAGCCGTGCTGGTCTCATGGCTGATCGCCCTGTTCGAATACTGCCTGGCCGTTCCTGCCAACCGCCTGGGCTATGGAATGTTTACGGGCTTCCAGCTCAAGATCGCGCAGGAAGTGATCACGCTGCTGGTGTTCGTCGGGTTTGCCGTGCTGTTCCTCGGCGAACGCCCGGCGTGGAACCATTTCGCGGCATTCGCCTGCCTCGGCGGGGCGGCCTGGTTCGCCTTTGGCGTACGCTGACGGTGCGCAGCGGCCAGCCGCCAAAGCTTGCTAAAATGGCGGATTGACGCGGTCACCGGCCATGCCACTGCGCAATTCGCCCTACCTCCCTGTGCTGCTTGCCGGCATCTCGATGATCGCACCGTTCGCGATCGACACCTACCTGCCCGCTTTCCACACCATGGCCCGGGTGCTGGATGCGACGCCGGTCCAGATGCAGCAGACCCTGTCGGCCTATCTGGCGGCATTCGGCGGCATGCTGCTGTTCCATGGCGCGCTGTCCGACGCCTTCGGGCGCCGACCGGTGATCCTGACGAGTCTGGCGGTGTTCACGCTGGCTTCTGCAGCCTGCATGTTCGTGAGCAGCATCCACGCCCTGATCGTGCTGAGGGTGCTGCAGGGCTGCACCGGCGGCGCCGGCGTGGTGGTGGGACGCGCCATCATCCGCGACCTGCACGAAGGTCCCCAGGCGCAGCGCATGATGTCGCAGGTCACCATGTGGTTCTCGCTGGCGCCTGCCGTGGCGCCGGTCATCGGGGGCTACCTGCTGCACCACCTGGGCTGGCATGCCATCTTCGGCTTCATGGCGCTGAGCGGGCTGCTGCTGCTGCTGCTCTGCCAGCGCCATCTGCCGGAGACGCTGCCGCCCGAGGAACGCCAGCTGTTCGAGGCCAGGCCGCTGCTGCACGCCTATGCCGAGGTTCTCGGGGATCCGCGCTTCCTGCTGCTCAGCCTGACCCTGGCCGCCAATTTCGCCGCCTTCTTCCTCTACATCGCGTCGGCGCCGGCTTTCGTGGGCGACCTGCTGCATCAGGACGAGACCCGCTACGCCTGGCTGTTCCTGCCCGGCATCGCCGGCATCAGCCTGGGCGCCTGGCTGTCGGGCCGGGTGGCCGGCCACTGGTCGCGCGCGCGCACCATCCAGGCCGGCTTTGCGCTGACCTGCGGTTCGGCCCTGCTCAATCTGGTCGGCAACGCCTGGCATGCGCCGGCGCTGCCCTGGGCCGTGCTGCCGATCATGAGCTACACCACCGGCATGGCGCTGGTGATGCCCAGCGTGACGCTGATCCTGCTGGATTTCTTTCCGCACAACCGCGGCATGGCGGCCTCGCTGCAGAACTGCATGGCCACGCTGCTCAACGCTTTCCTGGCCGGCGTGGTGTCGCCGCTGCTGTCGGTCAGCGGTCTCGGCCTGGCGGGCGGCATGGCCGGGTTTTCGGCAGCCGGACTGGTGTGCTGGCTGGCCTACTGGCACCACCCGCAGCGCCTGCGAACCGTCACCACGCCGTGCTAGCATAAAAGGCTTTGCCGCTGCCGTGCGGCGCCCGACCCGCTGACGCTGATCATGTCCGATACCCAAGCCCGCCTCGAAGCCCTGCTGGCCCAGCGCATCCTGATGCTCGACGGCGCCATGGGCACCATGATCCAGCGCCACCGGCTCAGCGAGGAAGACTACCGCGGCGAGCGCTTCCGGGATTTCGCGCATCCGCTCAAGGGCAACAACGACCTGCTCACGCTGACGCGCCCCGATATCATCGGCGACATCCACCGCCAGTATCTCGAGGCGGGCGCGGACATCATCGAGACCAACACCTTCAATGCCACCTCGGCTTCCATGAGTGATTACCACATGGAATTCCTGGTGCGCGAACTCAACGTGGAATCGGCCCGGCTGGCGCGCGCCATCGCTGACGAGTTCACGGCGGCAAATCCCGCCAGACCGCGTTTCGTGGCCGGCGTGCTGGGGCCGACCACCAAGACCGCTTCGATATCCCCGGACGTCAACGACCCTGGCTTCCGCAACATCGACTTCGATGGCCTCGCGCTGGCCTATGGCGAGGCCATCGAGGGTCTGGTCGAGGGCGGGGTCGACATCCTGCTGGTCGAGACCATTTTCGACACCCTGAATGCCAAGGCGGCACTGTTCGCGATCGAGACCTGGTTCGAGCGCAGCGGCAGGCGGCTGCCGGTCATGATCTCCGGCACCATCACCGACCAGAGCGGCCGCACCCTGTCCGGGCAGACCACCGAGGCCTTCTGGAATTCGCTGCGCCACATCCGGCCGCTGTCGTTCGGACTCAATTGCGCCCTGGGTGCGGCGCTGATGCGCCCCTACATCGAAGAGCTGGCGCGCATCGCCGACTGCCACGTCAGCGCCCATCCGAATGCCGGCCTGCCCAATCCCCTGGCGGAGTCCGGCTACGACGAAGGGCCGGCCGAGACTGCCGCGCTGCTGCGCGAATTCGCCCAGGCCGGTTTCCTCAACATCGTCGGCGGCTGCTGCGGTACCACCCCGGCGCACATCCGCGCGATCGCCGAAGCGGTGGCAGACATGCCGCCGCGCCGCATCCCGCAGATCGAGCCGCGCACGCGCCTGTCGGGCCTGGAGCCGCTCAACATCGGCGAGGACTCGCTGTTCGTCAACGTCGGCGAGCGTACCAACGTGACCGGTTCGCGCGCCTTCGCCAGGCTGGTGCTGGCCGGCAACCACGCCGAGGCGGTCGCGGTGGCGCGCAACCAGGTCGACGCCGGCGCGCAGATGATCGACGTCAACATGGACGAGGCCATGCTGGATTCGGTCGCGGCCATGCGCACCTTCCTCAACCTGATCGCCGCCGAGCCGGACATCGCACGCGTCCCGGTGATGGTCGATTCGTCCGACTGGAACGTCATCGAGGCCGGTCTCAAGTGCCTGCAGGGCAAGGGCATCGTCAACTCGATCAGCCTCAAGGAAGGCGAGGCCGAGTTCCTGCGTCGCGCCGCGCTGGTGCGCCGCTACGGCGCGGCGGTGATCGTGATGGCCTTCGACGAGAACGGACAGGCCGACAGCATGGCGCGCAAGGTCGAGATCTGCACGCGGTCCTACCGGTTGCTGACCGGTGTCGCGGGCTTCCCGCCCGAGGACATCGTGTTCGACCCCAACGTGTTTGCCATCGCCACCGGCATCGCCGAGCACGACAACTACGCGGTCGACTTCATCGAGGCCACGCGCGCCATCCGCCGCACCCTGCCGCACGCCAGGATCAGCGGCGGCATCTCGAACGTGAGCTTCTCGTTCCGTGGCAACGACGCCGTGCGCGAGGCGATCCACACGGCCTTCCTCTATCACGCCATCCGCGCCGGCCTGACCATGGGCATCGTCAATGCCGGCCAGCTGGGCGTGTACGCCGACATCCCGGCCGACCTGCTGGAACACGTCGAGGACATCATCCTCAACCGGCGTGCGGATGCCGCCGAGCGCATGGTCGAGTTCGCTGCCCGGGTCAAGGGCGGTGCGCGCGCCCAGGTCGAGGATCTGGCCTGGCGCCAGGCGCCGGTCGCCGAACGTCTCACGCACGCGCTGGTGAAGGGCATCAGCCAGTACGTGGTCGAAGACACCGAGGAGGCGCGGCAGACCTTCGCGCGTCCGATCCAGGTCATCGAAGGTCCGCTGATGGCCGGCATGAACGTGGTCGGCGACCTGTTCGGTGCCGGCAAGATGTTCCTGCCGCAGGTGGTCAAGAGCGCGCGCGTGATGAAGCAGGCGGTGGCGCACCTGGTGCCCTATATCGAGGCCGAGAAGGCCGCTTCGGGCGATACACGCGCCAAGGGACGGATCCTGATGGCCACCGTCAAGGGCGACGTGCACGACATCGGCAAGAACATCGTCACGGTCGTGCTCCAGTGCAACAACTTCGAGGTGATCAACATGGGGGTGATGGTGCCCTGCGAGAAGATCCTCGAAACCGCACTGCACGAGAATGTCGACGTGATCGGCCTGTCGGGCCTGATCACGCCCTCGCTCGAGGAAATGGCCCACGTCGCGCGCGAAATGCAGCGTCTGGGCATGACGCTGCCGCTGATGATCGGCGGCGCCACCACTTCGCGCGTGCACACCGCGGTCAAGATCGCACCGAACTATCACGGGCCGGTGGTCTATGTGCCGGATGCCTCGCGCGCGGTCGGCGTGTGCGGGCAGCTGCTCTCCGATGATCTGCGCGCCGGCTATCTGGCCGAGCTCGCCGCCGACTACGAGCAGGTGCGTCGCCTGCACGCCGCCAGGAAGGGCCCCGGCCCGCTGCTGCCGTTGGCCGAGGCGCGCGCGCGCCACCAGGTTGTGGACTGGCAGGCGCAGGCGCCGGTGGCGCCGCGCCAGCTGGGCGTGCAGGCGCTGAGCGACTATCCGCTGGCGGAACTGGTGCCCGACATCGACTGGGGGCCCTTCTTCCAGACCTGGGACCTGGCGGGGTCGTACCCGGCGATCCTGGACGACCCGGTGGTCGGTGAAGCCGCGCGCAACGTGTTCCGTGACGCGCAGGCGATGCTCGCGCGTATCGTGGACGAGCACTGGATCCGCCCGCGCGCGGTGTTCGGTCTGTTCCCGGCGGGCAGTGTCGACCACGACGACATCGCGATCCTGGCACCCGACGGCAGCGGGCGCCGGCTCGGCACCTGGCACGGGCTGCGCCAGCAGACGCCGAAGGCGGCCGACCGCGCCAACCTGTGCCTGGCCGATTTCGTCGCGCCGCTCGACAGCGGCGTCAGCGACTGGATCGGCGCGTTTGCGGTGAACACCGGCGACGGCGTCGACGGGCGTGCTGCCGCCTTCGAGGCCGCTCACGACGACTACAGCGCGATCATGCTCAAGGCCCTGGCCGACCGGCTCGCCGAGGCCTTCGCCGAGCATCTGCACGCACGCGTGCGCCGCGAGTTCTGGGGCTATGCGGCCGGCGAGCAGTTGTCGCCGCAGGAGCTGATCGCGGAACGCTACGTGGGCATCCGTCCGGCACCCGGTTATCCGGCGTGTCCCGACCACAGCAGCAAGCGCATGCTGTTCGATCTGCTCGATGCCGGGCACAACGCGGGCCTGCGCCTGACCGAAAGTCTGGCGATGTGGCCGGCCTCGGCGGTGAGCGGTTTCTATCTGGCGCACCCGGCTGCGCGCTACTTCGCGGTGGGCAGTATCGACCGTGACCAGGTAGCGGACTACGCGCGTCGCTGCAAGCTGACGGTGGCCGAGGCCGAACGCCACCTGATGCCAGTGCTGGGCTACACCCCGTCCAGCTGAGCCGGACCGGCGTGCCGCAGCCGGGCGCGACGATGCGTCGCGTCCGCCTGGGTCATCTATATGAGCCAGGCCCTCAACAAAACCCCTCGATCACACGAAAACCCGCGGCGCGCAAGGCTTTCGTGTGCTGCGCTGCGACATGAAAATTTCCCGCAAAATTGCATCCCGCGCGTTGACACGGTGGTTTCGCGGTGTATGATCAGCCGCGTTGCAGGAAGGTTTCGACCCCCACCGAAGAAAGACGTAGCGAAGACTGCGGGTTCGCGGGCTGGTACACAATGCCGGCTTACGCCACCGGGGTTGCTCCTGACAACCGATTGCCTACATCCGACACACGCGCAGTCCCCCAAGAATAGAAAGCGGATGGGTGCACACTCGCTTGGCAACGACTTTTCCGTTGCGGGGTACCCGCCGGGACCTCGGCCCGGCGTGCCCGGATAATTCACTTAGGAGGTTGTATGAAGCTGAATCGCATCACGATGGTGATGGTTGCTGCCGCCATTGCCGCTCCGGTGGCCTCGCAGGCCAACAGCGACCTGAAGGCGAAGATGGACGACGCCAAGAACTGGGCCGCCCAGGCTGGCGACTTCGCCAATCATCGCTACAGCGCTCTGAACCAGATCAACGCCAAGAACGTGCACGACCTGCAGGTGGCCTGGACCTTCTCGACCGGCGTCCTGCGCGGTCACGAAGGCTCCCCGCTGGTCGTCGGCGACATGATGTACATCCACAGCCCCTTCCCCAACAAGGTGTGGGCATACGACCTGAACGAACTCAAGATCGTCTGGAAGTACGAGCCGAAGCAGGATCCGGCTGTCGTGCCGCAGATGTGCTGCGACACCGTCAACCGTGGCCTGGCCTACGGCGAAGGCAAGATCTTCCTGCAGCAGGCCGACACCAACCTCGTGGCGCTCGACGCCAAGAGCGGCAAGGTGATCTGGACTGCCAAGAACGGCGACCCGAAGGTCGGCGCGGTGAATTCCCAGGCTCCCCACGTCTTCAAGGACAAGGTCTTCACCGGCATCTCCGGTGGCGAGTGGGGCGTGCGCGGCTTCATGGCCGCCTATGACATCAACAGCGGCAAGCAGGTTTGGAAGGGCTACAGCGTCGGTCCCGATGACGAAATGCTGATGGACCCGAACAAGACCACCACCTGGGCCGACGGCAAGGTCGCCCCCGTGGGCGCCGACTCCTCGCTGAAGACCTGGAAGGGCGATCAGTGGAAGATCGGTGGCGGCACGACCTGGGGCTGGTACTCCTACGACCCCTCGCTGAACGCCATGTTCTACGGCACCGGCAACCCGTCCACCTGGAACCCGGCGCAGCGTCCGGGCGACAACAAGTGGTCGATGTCGATCTGGTCGCGTGATGTCGACACCGGCAAGGTCAACTGGGTCTACCAGATGACCCCGTACGACGAGTGGGATTTCGACGGCATCAACGAAATGATCCTGGCCGACATCAATGTGCACGGCAAGCCCACCAAGGCCCTGGTGCACTTCGACCGCAACGGCTTCGGCTACACCCTGGACCGTACCAATGGCGCCCTGCTGGTTGCCGAGAAGTATGATCCGGCCGTGAACTGGGCCACCCACGTCGACATGAAGACCGGTCGTCCCGAAGTGGTCGCCAAGTACTCCACCGCCAAGAACGGTCCCGACGTGAACACCAAGGGCGTCTGCCCGGCCGCGCTGGGTTCGAAGGACGAGCAGCCCGCTTCCTTCGATCCGGACACCAAGCTGTTCTATGTCCCGACCAACCACGTCTGCATGGACTACGAGCCGTTCAAGGTCGAGTACACCGCAGGTTCGCCGTACGTCGGCGCCACCCTGTCGATGTTCCCGGCCCCGAGCGCAAGCAAGGACCAGAAGGACGGCACCATGGGCAACTTCATTGCCTGGGATGCCGGTCAGGGCAAGATCGTCTGGTCCAAGCCCGAGAAGTTCTCGGTGTGGTCCGGCGCCCTCACCACCAAGGGCGGCGTGGCCTTCTACGGTACCCTTGAGGGCTACCTGAAGGCGGTTGATGTCCACACCGGTCAGGAACTGTGGAAGTTCAAGACCCCGTCGGGCATCATCGGCAACGTGTTCACCTACGAGCACCACGGCAAGCAGTTTGTCGGCGTCTACTCGGGCATTGGCGGCTGGGCCGGTATCGGCATGGCCGCGGGCCTGGAAAAGGACACCGATGGTCTGGGCGCTGTGGGTGGCTACCGCGAACTGAACCGGTACACCGAGCTTGGCGGCTCGCTGACCGTGTTCGCGCTGCCCGGCAAGCAGTAATTTGCCGGCGGCGGGGGAGCGCGTCAGCGCTCCCCCGTGTGATCCTTCGTAAACGCACAATGGCATCCCGGCGTTAACCGGGATGCCATTTGCGCATTATGGCACCCGCGACCGGCTTCAGCCGGGCTCAAGGAACCGGTCGGCCATGTCCCGATCAAAGAGCCACCAACAACAGGAGTAGCCTCATGTTTCGCAATACCGTTCTTTCCGCCGCACTGATCGCCTGTGCGCTGGCGGGG
>JAGWIJ010000008.1 GCA_028873535.1 Pseudomonadota bacterium | reverse complement strand
AGCGGACAACGCCGGGGATCGTGTCCCGGACCGCCGTGCACGTCGGCCGCGCCGCAGCGCCACACCTGGGCCAGCGCGCCCAGCGCGGTGCGCACTTCGCCGCCACGCGCCGCCAGGGTGAACTGCCGGCTCCAGGCCAGGATCTGGTCCGCCGGCATCGGCCTGGCCAGTCCGTAGCCCTGGCCAAAGGGCGCCCCCAGGATGGTGGCCGCCTCGATGGTGGCGGCATGCTCAAGCCCTTCGACCACCACCTCGCGTTCGATGTCGCGCCCCATCTGCACGAAGGCACGGATCAGGCTCAGCATCAGCACCGGGTTTTCGTGCACGCGCCCCAGCAGCGCCTGGTCCACCTTGATGGTGTCGAAAGGCAGGCGCGCCCAGCGCTCCAGATTGTTGTGTCCGGTACCGAGATCATCCATCGACAACTGCACGCCCAATGCCAGCAGCCGGCGGATGGCATCCTCCTGCGCGCTGGCGTCGAGGGTATCGGTCTCGAGCAGCTCCAGGGTCAGCCGGCGTGGTGCCACGCCGTGGCGCTGCAGGGCCTGTTCCACCCAGCGTGCGCAGTCGCGATCGAGCAGGGTGCCCGGCGACAGATTGAGGGCGGCGTCAATATGCAGTCCCTCGGCATCCCAGCGCTCGAGTTGCGATAGCACGATGTCCAGGCCAAGCCGGAACAGGCGATCCAGTTCGGCATCGCCCAGCAGGGGCAGGAACTCGGCCGGCGCCAGCAGGCTGCCATCGGGGCGCTCCAGACGCGCCAGGCCTTCGACCTTGACCAGCGCGCCGCTGCGCAGGTCGATCACCGGCTGCATGTGGATGCGCAAGCCGCCGGAGAACAGGCTGTGGCGGTAGTCCTGCGCGACATCGAGCGGCACCACCGTGGCCGGCGTGCTGCAACGCAGCCAAACCTGCTGCCAGCGCTGCTGCAGGCCGCGCGCGAACTGCTGCATGCTGGTCGATTCGAACTGGTTGGGATAGGCGCCGAACAGGCTGACCATGGCGACCGGCTGTCCGTGGCGGTTCAGGATCGGCACGCTGAGCGTGGAACGCAGGCCAAGCGCGCGCGCGTCCGCCTGCCAGAAGACGTAGCGCGGATCGCGGTCGTAGCGTGCCGAGGTGCGGATTTCCAGCGTGCGCCAGGCTTGCGCGGTGGTGCCCTGGCCACGCGGCGACGCCGGATGGACCACCGCTTCGGCGCCTGGCGTGAGCAGGGCCTGGGCGATTTCGACGCTGGCCGGACAGGCGCTACCCTCGACATTGAAAACGCCTTCGGCATTGAGGCGCAGCACCAGCGCGCCGAGGATGCCCGGCAGCGCACCCAGGCGCCCGATCTCGTCGGCACGCGCGTCCGGCCACAGGCTGCCATGGGCCGGCAGCGGCTCGGACAGATGATCAAGCCAGGTGTTGAGGGTTGCGGCCATGGCGCGCAGCTCTGCCTGCATGCTGTCCTGCAGGCGCGACTCGGCACCCAGCAGGATGCGATAGCGTTCGCGCGCCGGCAGCAGGGCGCCGTGCAGGTGCTCGCCGAGAATGCGACGGTGCAGGGCCAAGGCCTGCACCATCACCTCGCTGCCGATGCCGATCAGCGCATGCACCTGGCCCACGCGCTGGGCACGCGCAGCAATCGCGTCGCGAGTGGTGGCCGGGTCGAGCAGGAAGCGCAGGTGGGCAACCTGGTGGTCGGCCAGGCGCGCCACTTCGTCGGCAGAGAAATCAGCGAGCACGGCACTTGCGGGCGCAGTGCGCGCGATCTCGCTCCAGAACATGTCGACGAACTGCTGCGCCACCGCCTCGAAGTGTTCACCGGCCTTGCTCATGAGCTGCGCCGCCTCCGCACCATAGGCATCGAATGGCTGCTCGGGCTCCGGCGGTGTGGCACTGCCGGCCCCGCGGTGCCACCAAACGCCGCGCGTGTGCTTCTGCAGCTTGGCCTGGTACATGGCGGCATCGGCGAGACGCTGCAGGCCGTCGGCGTCCTGCACGTCGAGCGGGAACAGGGCCAGTCCGATGCTGGCGTCGACCTTGGCCTGCTGCCCGGGCACCACTTCGACCGTGGTCTCCACGGCGCCGTGCAGGCGTTGCAGCAGTTCGGACAACTGCTGCATGACGAAGCCCGTCTCGAGATCCTCGATCAGCACCACGAATTCGTCGCCGCCCGAGCGGACGATCAGGTCGGACTCGCGCAGACGCCGACGCAGGCGGGTGGCGACCTCGACCAGCAGGCGGTCACCCGCCTCGTGCCCCCAGGTGTCGTTGACCGGCTTGAAGTCGTCGAGGTCGATCACGCCGAGCGCCAGGACCGAACCGTGGCGACGCGCGCGCGCGATGGCCTTGGGCAGCTGCTGATCGAGCGCGCGGCGGTTGGGCAGGCCGGTGAGTTCGTCGTGCAGGGCCTGGTGGTGGACCTGCTCCTGGGCGACGTGGAGCGCATCGACGTCAACCACGGTCCACAGCATGGCGGGAGCGCCATCGGCCAGCTCCAGGCTGGATCCGGCGATCTGGCACCACAGGCGGCCGCCGTCACGCCGCCGGAAACGCTGCTCGGCGCGCAGGTTGCCGCGCCCATCGGACATGCCTTCGCCGTGACCGCGGAAGGGTTTGAAGGGACGCTCGCCCCGGTGCAGCAGGGCTGCCGGCTGGCCGATCAGGTCGGCGCGCGCATAGGCGAACAGCTCGCACAGCGCCGGATTGGCATCGACGATGAGACCGTGCGTATCGACCATCAGCAGCCCGGCGGCGTTGCGCTCGAATACCGCGTGGGCGGGCGACGGAGTGGGCGCGACGGGGTCAGGCGGCGGGGTCACCGCCAGCGGCACGTGTTGCAACAGGGCGCGATCATGCAGCGGTGCAAGACGCCGGCTCCAGCTCCAGCCCGCGATCAGGCCGATCAGCAAGGTGGCGCAGGCCAGCAGGTACGGCGTCGCGAGTCCGGTCATGCTGCGATTCTAGGCGTGCCTGCAGTGGCACTCAACCGCGACGGCGGCGCTGCTCGGGAAGTGCCAGCGGAAAGCCGCGGCAGCGGTGCTGGACGGCCATCGCCCCAGCCAGGGCGACAGCCGCCGGGGCAACTCAGTGGCGGCGTTCCGAGTGCAAGCTGCGGTCAAGCGCGCGCGGCAGCGGTTTGTCGACCCCCTCGCCGGCTTCGCATTCGGCCAGACGCGGCTCCAGCGCGGCAGCCGTGGCACGCAGCAGGGCGGCCTGCCGGCGCAATCCACGGATGCGCTC
This sequence comes from Pseudomonadota bacterium, assembly GCA_028873535.1. GTDB lineage: Bacteria > Pseudomonadota > Gammaproteobacteria > Burkholderiales > Ferrovaceae > CAIVHB01. Next base: position 46,280 of record JAGWIJ010000008.1, on the reverse strand, counting down.
GGCACTCAAGCCACGCGAACTGCCGGACAGGCGTGCGGCCGGCGCTTCGAGCAGCTCCAGTTCCTCCAGGGCGAGGTCGGCAAGGTATTGAAGTTGGGCAGAACGCGAGAGCGGCATGACGGCACTTCCTGACACAAAGGCCCCGCTCCGATATGGTGCGCGCCTGGACAATCGTAACAACGCGTGTCTCACTGACGGCGTTGACAGACCAGACCACAAATTTCTGCCAGGGACTGGCGCAGGCCAGCCCGGTTTGGTAGCGCTCAAGTGCCCTGCGCCGGGTGCCGGGCGCAGTCATGGAAACGGCCGCACCAGGCGGCCGTTCCGGTACTGCCGGGGCCTGCAGGTTCAGTGACGATCGAAGCCGGCCAGCAGGGCGTACACGCCGGGACGGGGCAACTGATCGGCCTCGCCGCGGCTGGGCACGCGCGGCGCACCGTCACCACCCCAGGCAAAGCTGCCGATGAAAGACTGGCAGACGCTCGCCAGACGTCCGATGCGACGGAATTGGCGTTGTGCTTGTTGGACCATGATGAATCCTCCAGCGTGCGCAGGTACTGCGTCCCGTTGGCGCGTGGGCACGCGTTCCGCGCCGGGATACCTGGATATGGAGGACGGGTCTTTCAGGAAGCGCCGCTGTGCATGGCACACCGGGCAGATCCGGAATCGCCGTCCCGCTGTTGCTCAGCGAGACGGCGGCGGGAAACCAAGGACGCTTGCCGCGATCACGCTGATCGTTGTCTGGACCGACTTAGGGCAAAGTCCAATGGGGTTCCCCCGGGAAATGAAGACGAGTGCAGTGTCTGCCCCCAATGTTACGCCGTCAAGACATTTACCCGTCGTGTCAATAGCCTGACGGCAGGACGCTCAGAGCGCGACCTGACGGCCCAGTTCCATCAGCTGCTCGGGCGGAATGTGCATGGCATCGCTGGCGCGCGCGCAGTTGCGCACCAGCACGCTGAACAGCGCTTCCATCCAGCGCGGCAGACCCTTTCCATCGTCACGCGCAACGACTTTTTCCAGCCCGGCGAAGTAGTCGATCTGCTGCGGATCGATGGGCCCGCCTGGCAGGCTGAGTTGCTGCAGCAACTGGGGCACGTCGGGCCGCTCCATGAAGCCGAAGCGTGCCTCGACGCGCTCGAAGCCGGGCGCCTCCGCGACCACCGTGCAGCGATCGGCCGCCGCCACCCAGGGCACCGAGGCAGTTTCGACGTTGACCGACACCACGCGCTGATGCAGGGCGCGCGCGTGACGCGCGTACCACAGCACCAGCGGGGGCGTGCCGATCCGCGAGCGGGTCAGGAATACGGCCGTGCCGGGCGCTCGCGGCAGGCGCCGCGATTCCAGCAGGTGCAGGAAATCCGCGATCGAGACCGGCTGCGCGTCGATGCAGCGGTTGAGCGCGCCGATGCCGCGGTGCCAGACGAACATCACGGCATAGACCAGCAGGGCCAGCACCAGCGGCACATAGCCGCCTTCGACGAACTTGCTCAGGTTGGAAGCCAGGAAGGCGGCATCCACCACCGCGAACACGCTCGCCACCGCGCCGGCGGCGAGCAGCGGCCAGCCCCAGATCTCGCGCATGGCGATGAACAGCAGCGCCGAGGTCATCAGCATGGTGGCCGACACCGCGATGCCGTAGGCCGCCGCCAGGTTGTCGGACTTGCCGAAGCCCAGCGCGAGACCGATGGTGACGGCCATCAGCGCCCAGTTCACCGCGCCCACGTAGATCTGGCCATAGCCCTCCTGCGAGGTCTGGACCACCCGCATGCGCGGCATCCAGCCCAGGCGCATGGCCTGGCGCGTCATCGAGAAGGCGCCTGTGATGATCGACTGGCTGGCGATGATGGTGGCGACGGTGGCGAGCACGATCATCGGCAGCATCAGCGCGTCCGGGCACAGCCGGAAGAAGATGTTCTGGTCGGTGGCGGTGCCGTCGAGCACGATCGCACCCTGGCCGGCATAGTTCAGCACCAGACTCGGAAACACCAGGGCCGACCACGCGAACTTGATCGGCCCCGGCCCGAAATGACCCATGTCGGCGTACAGGGCCTCGGCACCGGTCACGCACAGGAACACCCCACCCAGCACCAGGAAACCTTGGCCATGGATCAGGTAGTCGATGGCGTACCAGGGATTGAGCGCCCACAGAATGCCCGGTGCGCGCACGATGCCGCCGATGCCGAGCAGCGCCAGCACGGTGAACCACAGCGCCATCACCGGCCCGAAGGCGCGGCCTATGCGCGCGGTACCCTGCGGTTGCAGCGCGAACAGGATCAGCAGGATGACGACGGCGAGCGGCAGCACATACGGATGCAGACCCGGTGCCACGAGGTCCAGCCCTTCCAGGGCCGACAGCACCGAGATCGCCGGCGTCACGGCACCATCGCCATAGATCAGCGCGGCACCGAACAGTCCCAGGGCGACGATCAGCGGACGGCTCCTGCGCTTGACCCCGAGCAAGGCCATCAGCGCCAGGATGCCGCCCTCGCCGTCGTTGTCGATGCGCATGGCAAAGCCGGCGTACTTGATGGTGGTCACCAGGATCAGCGTCCACACCAGCAGCGACACCACCCCCAGGATGGTCTCGGGACGATGGTTGCCGGTCAGGTCGAGCACAGTCTTGAGCGTGTACAGCGGACTGGTGCCGATGTCGCCGAAGACGACACCGAGCGCCCCCAGGCTGGCGGCAGCGCTCCACGCAGAGGCAGGACGGGGTGGCGCGCTGGCAGCAACGGTCAAGGCAGGCTCCAAGGGGGGATGCAACAGCACGCGCGCACCGCGCGCGCTGGCCGGCGCGGTTTCAGTCCACCTGCGGCGGACTCAGCGCGCCGCCCTCCTCGGCGCGCCGATTGGGTCCGCGTTCGAGTTTCAAGGGGCTCTGTGCGCCCAGATTGCGCTCGTGGATTTGACCATAATTCCCGACCGCCTGCAGCACGCGTGCCTGCCAGCCCGGCGCAAGGCCGAGTTCGGCAGCCGGCAGCGGCAGCGCACGCACACTGCCATCCTGCCACTTGCCCTGCGGCCGTTCGGCGGCAATCACGCCGTCGATGATCCAGGCCACGAGGCCGGCCCAGCGGCCATCCTGCACCCCGACAGCCGCAAACAGGGGGTACAGCGACAAGGCCCCCGGCAGCAGGCGGCTGTCGAGCGGCGCTGCGCCGCGGTAGAGACGGGCCTGCGCCAGGCGCGTCGATTCGGCCGCCAGGGCATGGCAGCGCTGGACACCATAGGCATCGTTCATCTCGCCCTCCTCGGAATAGGCATGATGAATCCAGTCCAGGCCGCGGCTTTCGTACCACTCGTTGAGCGCGTTCTCGGCGCTGCTGCCGATCATGTAGCAGATGCCTTTGCCTTTGAGGTCAGCCAATTGCCGCTCGGCTGCCTTGCCTGGAACCATCACGGCGTTGGCGAGCAGGTAGACGGTCGGGCCGGGCACGACCGCTTCGGCCAGGTGATGCGCCTGGACCTCGGCATGGGTGAGGAAAAACAGATCGTCGTCGCCGCGACGGATGCGTTCGAATTCGGGGTCGGACTCGTAGCCCACGAAGGCAATGCGATTCGCGTCGCCGAGCACTGCCACGGCCACCGCGCGGCACAGGTCCACAGCCAGCCCTGACCAGTGCTGATCGTCGATGGTCTGGGCGATGCCCGGGCGCTCGTAGGCGCCACAGCGCAGTACGCCACGCGCCTGCACGCGGGCCAGGGTGCTCTCGGCGTGCGCCGGCACGGCGGCGACGAACAGCGCAAGGGCCAGCAGCCGGGTAGTACCTTGGAAGAAGGGGTGCATCGGAGCTCCGCAAACGGACACCGGGCCGCCAATCGGGCCCGAGAAACGCAACGGGCGCCCCGCAGGGCGCCCCGGGATCGACAGCGACAGCGTCAGTTCAGCGCCGGCAGGGTGCTGGGCAGACCGTTGAAGTCATCCTGAACGGTACCGGCCGGTGTGTTGATCAGCACCTTCGGCACCACGCGGTCAGCGGCAGGGGCCACCGGCTGCAGATTGAGCGAGGAGCAGCTCATGGCGTGCGGCAGCGTGGTGACCACCTTTTCATCGATCATCGCGTACGAGGCCGGCAGCGGCTCCGATTCACCCAGCAAGCGGCGCGGATCGAAACCCGACAGCAGGCTTTCGCTGATCTCGCTCGGAATGTCGTTGGGACCCAGGTGGGTCTGCTGGAATCCGGCAGGCGCAAACTGGTTGAAATACGGCGAATTGCCATCTTTCAGCGCCTGCGCCTCGTCGGGCAGGCTGGCCAGTGCGGGCAGGTTGAAAATCGCATTGATCGTCGAGATCACCGCATTGTGATCGCCTTCGACATGCGAGACCGCGTGCGAACGCGCAAACGGCGAGACCAGCAGCAAGGGTACGCGGATGCCGCGCGCCAGCGGCAGCCCGTCGGGACCGTAGGACAGGATGCGCGGCGGCACGTGGTCGTAGAAGCCGTCGGATTCGTCGTAGGTGATCACGATGGCGCTGTGCTCCCACAGTTCCTCGTTGCCTGCAATGGCGTTGATCACGCGCGCGGTCATCGCTTCGCTGATCTGACGATCGCTGTACGCAGGATGATCGTCGTCACCGTTCTTGGCAGCCGCCACGGTGGCCTGCGCCGCAGCCAGCGTCGGCGTGGTGCTGCCGTTCAGCCTGGCGTTCTGGTACTGGGGCTTGAGGCCCTGCTGGTTGATGTAACCACCCCGGATGTAGAACACACCGCCCTCGGGCAGGTCGCGATTGGCGATGTCGGTGAAGAAGTCGGTCTCGCCCTTGAGATGGTTGACCGGCGCCTGGCCGTTGACCGAGGCCTGGCCATTGATGGCCGGGTTGTTGGCCAGGTAGCCGAAGTACTGCGGCCCCTGGTGGTGGCTGACGTAGGCCCAATGGGTGGCGGCCGATTGACCGGCGGCGCTGTCGCTGGCTTCCTTGGCATACCCGTTCTGGTACCAGGCCCAGTGGACCGGCTTGCCGCCCAGGCCCTGGATGTAGGCGATGTCCTGCTGGATATCAGGCAGATCGAAGGCGTGGTTGAGGTCGAGATTGGTGGTCGCCGTCACATCGCGACCCATCAGCGTGAGCGGCAGGGCAGCGTAGGTCAGATTGCTGGCGATGTTCGCCGGAGCGTAGTACTCGTAAGGGCCATACGGCTGGCGCACGGTACTGCCGTTGGACACGGTGGTGTCGAAGGGCGATCCGTAATAGGGCTGCGGATCGTTCACGATGGGCGGGCCTTGGGTGGTGCTGGCAGCGCTGGCCTCGTTGACCAGCGTGAGCCCGGCGCCGTTGTTGGCGCCGACCAGCGCACCCTGGGTGTCCTGCAGGAAGCTGCCGGTGGTGGCGCCGACATGGCCGTCTGCGGTGGCGACGGCGGTCTGGCTGGGATGCTTGACCCACTGCGTGGCGCCCGACTGACCCGACAGCACGGCCAGTGCGTTGGGGGCCGAGGGCGTATCTTCGGTCGCGAAAATCTTGTCGAACAGGGTGAAGTTGCTCGCCCAGCGCCAGAAGAACGGGACGGTGTCGCAGTCGATGTGCGACATCACCAGATTGGCAAACTGCGCACCTTTCTTGTAGGCGGCCGAGCCGGCAGCCGGCGCAACGCCGGCCTTGCCGGTGAACTCATCCTGGGCGAAACCGTTCATGCGCGGCTGGAGGGTCGGGGCGCCACCATTGGCGGCCGGGGTCACGAGCACATTGAGCTTCTTGGCCAGGCCGGTGTGGCCATGATCCACGCTGTCGACCACGTTGGAATTCTGCTCGGGCCCAAGGCGGAAGGGCTGTACGGTCACGGTCAGGCCGTTGGCATCGTTGTAGGTCTGGGTAAAGCCCGGCGTATTGGCCGCCGAGCGCGGATGCTGACCATCCGAATACAGGCCGTCGGCGCCCGGGAAAGTGCCGAATTCGTTATCAAAGCTATGGTTCTCGTGAAAGATCACGAACACGTACTTGATCTGCTTGCGCAGCAGGCGGGTCAGTTCGGCGGTGGACAGATTCGGCTCATGGGCCGGATCGTTGATCAAGGCGGCGTCGCCAGGTCCTCCGGCGGGCTGCAGAGTCACGGGCGCACGCATCGGTGCCGGACGGTCATCGCGATCTGCCATCTCGGCAGCGAACAACACGGGGTTGAGCAGCAGCGTGGCGGCTATGGCCAGCGAAATGGGCTTCATCATGCAGTTCATGCGTCACCTGGGCGAATGGGAGTGAAAGGCCCGACAGGGGCCGGTGCAGGCGCTCCGGAGCTCTGGAAGCGGCCTTGCCTGGAATGAGAAAATGCCCGAATTCCATGACACTGGCATGTCACCGGATGCAGCAGCCGCGGAGTCGCCAGGGCTGTCGCGAATGCGATCAACGCGGCATACTCGACCACTGGCCGCCATGCAAGTTGTCAGGAGCATGGCGCGCCGCGACTCTCGGGGGGGAAGGCGCCAGGTGGGGCGGGCCTGGCCGTATTGCACGGGCTGCTGCTGCGGCTCCCTAAGGGAATGATAGAACATGAGCGACATCAAGCTGTTCCGCCTGATCCAGGACAAAGCCTCGGAACTCAAGGGCGAAGCCAGCGAACTCGATCGCAGCCTGCAGCGGCAGATCGAAGCCAATCTGGAGCTGCTGCTTGGCATTCGCCTCCTTGCTTCCGACTACGGCGCCGGCAAGAGCGCCGCGGACCGCATCGACACGCTGGGTCTGGACGAGAACCACAGCCCGGTGATCCTGAAGTACAAGCAGGCCGTGGGCGAGAACGTGATCCATCAGGGCCTGTTCTACCTCGACTGGCTGCTCGACCATCAAGCCGAATTCAAATTGCTGGTGCTCGACGTGCTGGGCAAGAGCCCGGCAGATGCCCTCGACTGGAGCTCGCCGCGGCTGGTGTGCATTGCGCCCGATTTCACGCGCTACGATGCCCACGCCGTGCAGCAGATCAACCGCAACATCGAACTGATCCGGTTCCGCCGCTTCGGCTCCGAACTGCTGCTGCTTGAACTCGCGAACACCGTGACGCCCGGCAAGGTCCGCGGCGCGGCCAACGCGGTGCGCAAGATCGACCTGTCCGGCACGGCACACGGCAAGGCAGGCGCCGAGCGCAGCTTTGCCGATACCCTGCAGAACCTGCCGGCCACGCTCGCCGACCTGCTGCACCTGCTGGAGGACTATTGCCTGACGCTGGGCGATGACGTCCAGCGCAACGAACTCAAGCAGTACGTGGCGTTCAAACGCCTCAAGAACTTCGCTTCGGTGGCGCTGCAGCGCGGCCGTCTGCTGCTCTATCTGCACACCGATCCGGCGCCCTGGGTGGGCAAGCTGCCGTCGGCGCGTGACGTGCGCCGTCAAGGCCACAGCGGCACCGGCGACCTGGAACTGTCGCTATGCACCGCAGCCGATCTGGAGGCCGCCAAACCGCTGATTGCCCTGGCCTACGAAGGGCACGTCGAGACAGTCGTCGCGCAGGCCGTCGAAGCCTGAGCCGAAATTCGGAACTGCCATGCCCCCGATGCCGCACGCCGCCCCACCGCCACGCCCGACCCGACCGACCGCCGAACGCCTGTTCGAACGGCTGCTGTGGCAGAGCCGACTGATGTTCGGCCTGGCCGCGCTGGCCTGCCTGATCCTGGCGGCATGCCTGCTGTGGGTGAGCACCCTCGACACGGTGCACATGCTGCAACTGACGCTGCACTACAGCGACCTCAGCCTCGATCCGGCGCTTCACAAGGCCACGCGCGTCGAGATCGTGGGTGAAGCGGTCAAGGCGCTGGACGGTTTCCTGCTGGCGATGGCGGTGCTGATCTTCGCCTTTGGCATCTACGAACTGTTCGTGAGCGATCTGGACGAAGCCAAATCGCACCAGCAGGCCGGCCGCATCCTGGTGATCAGCTCGCTGGACGACCTCAAGGCGCGCCTGGGCAAGGTCATCCTGGTGATCATGGTGGTGACGCTGTTCGAGGCGGTGCTGGAGTTCCACCCGGGCAGCGCACTCGACGTACTCGCCATCGGTGGCGCCATCGTGCTGGCTGCCGGCGCGCTCTATCTGAGCCACAAGGATCCCATCAACGGCCATTGATTCATGCGGCCGGCGTGCCTGGCGCCTGCACACCGGTCCTGAAATGTGCGGCGGAATGTGCCACGCTAGGGGTATTGCGGCGCCCCAGCGAAGGGGCAAGCCGGACTGTGGAGACTCGAGACCGTGGCGCGGAACGTTCCGGCAGCATGGGTGGCAGTCTGCGGCGGACTGCTGCCGCGCAGTGGCTGGGCGTGGCCCGTCGTGCTGCTCTGTACCGCCTGCGGCACCTTGCTGCCGGTCAGCGAAAGCGAAACCCAGAGCCCATGGAGCAGTTTCGCGCAAGCCCAGGCATCCTTCGACCAGATCAAGGAGCATGAGACCAATGCCGCGGGATTGCGCCAACTGAACTTCGATCCGGTCGCCAACCCCAACGTGACCATCCTGAGCTATGCGGATGTGCTGCGCCGCTTCATCCCGAGTCCTGGCGCAGATCCCGCCGCGCTCGACGGCGGCGTGCGCGAATGCCTGAGCGCCACCCAGCGCTGCCGCGGCTATGAGGTCGATCACAAAGTCATCCACCGCAATCGCTACGGCAACTTCTGGTCCGACCTGTTCAATTTCCGCCGCAAGGTCGACGTGCTCGGCTGGCGCTTCAATGCCGTGGTGCTGGTCGTGGATGATGTCGTGGTCTACAAGCTGTCCGGCGGTCAGCCCGCCATCCACGAGCACGAGGAATCGGTGAATCCCCTGGGCCCCCTGCAGGGCGCCGGGGAAGGCATACTGCGACCGCATTGAGCGGCGTCCGGGCTGTCGCGCGTGCGACAGCCCGGCTACAACTGGAGCCGCGCGCGCTGTCGTACACGCCTGCCGCCTTCCTGGGCGCTGCGACCTGTTTCGGTTCGGGTGGCAAAGTCGAACAAAGCATTGTGTTCGTGATCCTGTCCTGGGTGGCCGGACTGGCACTGGGATACGCCTCCGAGGTCCTCGGCAAGCGGATCGCAAAGCCGGCCTGAACGCACGCGCCAGACTGCACTGGCCGTGCGGCGCGCAGCGGAATGGCTGCGCTGTCCGCCCGGCCACTCGGGCCGTCGAGGACCGGGCCCGTTCCCGCTTACGCCAGCAGTCGCCGCCGGGCGCCTACGACCATCAGGCCGAGCGCGAACAAGGCATAGATCGAAGGTTCCGGCACTACACTGCCGATCGTGCAGTTCGCGCCACACGACAGGCGCGCCACCTGCTCGTACTGCGAGATGAACAGGGTGCCGTTGTTGCTGTCGGGGGACACGAAATCACCGCGCGTGCCGCCGCTGGCGATGATGGTCTCAATGCCCGACTGGGACGATGCAATCAGGTGGTTGTCGACCGTATCACCCCACATCCCGTAGTAAGCCGTCACCCCAACGAGACCCGGTATCGGAGTGCTGCTGCCATCATTGGCGAATCGCACCAAGCTGCCGCCCGCCACCTGCGCCCCATAGGCTTGCCCGCCGACCGTGGCCATGACGTACTGCGGGTTGACAGTCTGGTTGGTGTAGGGAATCGTCCGCACGGCGCTGGACAAGGTCTGCCCGTCAACGTCCTTGAAGACGTAAAGACTGCCATTGGCATAGCTGCCCGTGATGAAGTTGCCGTCCGGCAGGATGGCTTCTGCCAGGGGTCCGTAGGCCCCGTTGGCGCCGCTGAGTCCACTGACCACGGTGGAAAGACCGAAGCCGTCGGCGACGCCGGCGCTGGTCAGGGTCAAGGCTGCGTGGGATGGCGATGCGCTTGCGAGCCCTGACAGGAGCGCGCCGGCGGCCGCGATGGTGCGCAAATTGATGCGTGCCCTGGCAGCGCTGAAAACATGATCCGTACGGACCCATGCTGCACGCGCCTCAGATCAGGCATGCACGCAGCCAGTGATAGCCGACGCGCTCCTGTTCCAGACGCAGGCCGGATTGAATGCGATCAAAACGCAGGTCGTCGTAGAGCATGGCTTCCTCGACCGTGAGCCGGCTGAGGTCATGCCGCGCGGGCTTGTGTTCCTCGCCCCAGTGCAAGCGGTTGGCGAGCAGGGTCGCGCGATCCATCAGGAACGAGGTGACGTTCGGAAAATGGCTGCGCAACTGGTCGAGGATGACGAAGCCATGGGTGTCGATGTCGCCCCAGTAGCGCAGGTCGCAATCCCGCAACCAGGCGGCACGCGCCAGTGAGTCCCAACCGTAGCCGCCGCCGAAGATGACGATCGCCTTGGGCTGTGGCGGAAATGCCAGGAAATTGATCTCGTTTTCAGTCACAAACACCCGCGTCACCGGCAGCGCGAGCGCAGCAAAGCTGGCAGCGTCCAGCGTGATATCGGCGGCTTGCCGGCAGCCCGGCAGGCTGGGCAGCTCCGCGTCGAGCAGGCGGAAGCGGATGCGCACCGGCTTGTCCAGGAAGCCGTAGCGACGCGCGAACTGCAGCAGCCCGGTGGCGTCATGGTCGATGGCCACGGACGGGAGGACCAGATCCAGCCATTCGACCAGCACACTGCGGTGGGTCTCGATGAATTTGCTGTCCACCCCCGGCACGTCCACCTGGCGCAGGTAAACACCCGGACGCGGGTGGGCTTGCAGCCACGCCACGACGGCAAGCAGCCGCTCCCAGCGGTCGGCAAGATCCAGCGCCTGCAGCGGACGCCGGGTCAACCAGGGCTGCAGCAGGGCTTGCTCGGCAGCAGTCTGTCGCCAGAGCCCCTCGAAGCGCTGCGCCGCCCGCGCTTGCCCGATGAAGGCCAGGGCGTCCTGCAGGGTATCGACCCACACGGCAACCGGAAGACGCTGCCGGCCCTGGACGCGATGCATCGACTCGCGCCACTCGAAGCGCACATGGGGCGTCGCGATCAGCTCCGCGATCCATGCGCGGACCGCCTCGAAGCGATCCGACAGGTCCGCGCTGGCGGGGCCCTTCAGCGCCAGACGCAGCGGCCACGACGGCTGTCCGATCACGGCGGCGCGCAGCAGTTCGCCGCGCTCCCAGAGACGCTGGACCTGGGCACGCAGGTCCCCGGGGCGCGTCCAGTTCATGGCGCAGTGCCGTGGCGGCTGGCCTTTTGCGCGCGATACTCCTCGATGGTCAGGCAGCGCAGTCGCGAATCGCATCCGCCCTCGTTATGCACAAAAGCCACGCTGGACACAAAGGGCTCGATGATGTGGATCTTCTGCAGGGGCGTGACGATGAGCAACTGCAGGTTGAGCTGCTCGAACAGGCGCAGCCCGTATTGCGCGGATTCATCCGATCCGCGCCCGAAGGCCTCGTCGATCACCACGAAGCGGAAGGAGCGCGAGCGCACCGCGCCCCACTCAAGGCCGAACTGATAGGCCAGGCTGGCGGCCAGCACGGTGTACGCGAGCTTCTCCTTCTGGCCACCGGACTTGCCGCCGGAGTCCGAGTAGTGCTCATGCTCGGCGCCATCGGCACGCCAGCGCTCGCTGGCCGAGAACAGGAACCAGCTGCGCACGTCGGTGACTTTGGCCGTCCAGCGTCGGTCCGTCTCGGACAGGCCCTCACGGCCGCGGAAGCGGTCGACGATGGCCTTGACCTGCAGGAACCTCGCCTCCGAATACTGTTCGTCCAGGGCGCCGGTCGCGGTGCCCTCGGTACAGGCGCGCAGGTCCTGCTGGAAATCGCGGATCTCGGCATCCGGGCTGGCCTGGGCCACCAGTCTGATGAAGCGCCCCGGGTTGTAGTCGATCACCTCGAGCGACTGGTTGATGAAGTCGACGCGTTCCCGGATGGTTTCGCGTTCGCGCGCCAGCTGCCCATTGAAGTTGGCGATCTCATGGATGGTGTTGACGTTGAGCAATTCCTTGAAACGCACCTCGAAGCGAGGAAGGTCGTCGCGACGCAAGCCGTCGAGCATGCGTTCGTACTCGGGCAGTGCGGCCAGGCTCACGTCCGCCTCCGCCGTTTCCGCCTTGAATTCCTCCTTGAAGCCGCGCATGGCGTTGACGATGCGTTCGGTCAGGCGCGCCAGGCGCTTGTCTTCGGCGTCGATGCGGTCCTGCAGCCACTTGCGCACGTCCTGCTCGCGGTTGTCACAGGACTCGACCGACAGCTGATGCTCGCCCAAGGCTTCGCGGCACCAGCCCTCCAGTCGCCCGCGCTGCGTTTCCTCAAGGGGTGTCGCCGCGAACACTGCGCGCACCTGGTCGCGCAGGGCAGTGGCCGCCTCGCGCTTGCTCTTGATCTCGCCGCGCGCTCCAAGCGCATCGCTCAGCCGGGCGTCGGCATCGCGCAGGCGCTCACCCACCGCCTGCAACTGCCCGGTCAATTCCTGCAGCACATTGGAAGCCGCCTGCAGGCGCACGCGCTCGTCCTCGAGCACCGCGATCGCGCGCGCCAGGCTCTGCCAGTCGATATCCTCATGGCGCGTGAACTCCTCCAGCCTGGCCAGCGCATCCAGGCGCCCCTGCAACTGTTCGCGTGCCTGCTGGATCTCGCCAAGACGCTGGCCCAGCATGACCAGATGCGCCTCGAGGCGTTCGCGCTGGTCGAGCAGCGCACGCAGCTTGTCGGCGTTGCTCCAGCCCAGCACGTAGCGGCTACGGTCGTCGATGCGGCTGCGGTCGTCCTTTTCGTGCCGCCCGCCCGGCTCCTTGATCTGACCGGCACGCGTGACGGCACGGGACTCGCGGCGGAACTGCTCGGCGCTGTCGCAGCAGGCCACATCGAAACGCGAACGCAGTTCCTGTTCCAGCCATTCGTAGTGCGCCGAAGCCGGCTTGATGGCGAGCTTCCTGACCAGTGACTGCGCGTGCAGACTGGCGCCCGGCGTTGCCTTGCGCGGCCGGACGTGGAAGTAGACGAGGCGGGCGTTGAGATGTTGGCGGTCCACCCAATCGGCGACCGCGCGGTAGTGTGCGTCCGGTACCAGCAGCGCAAGCCCGAAGCCTCGGAGAAGTCGCTCGGCCGCGCCCTGCCAGTCACGTTCATCCTCGCGCACCTGGATGAGCTCGCCGGCAAAGGGCAGCTCGTCCTCGGCAATCGACAGCGCGCTGCACAGCGCGTCGCGGGTGCGGATCTGAGCTGCGTCGATGTTGCTCTTGCGCCGCTTCAGGCTCTCGACTTCGTCGGACAGGGCGGCGTGCTCCTCCCGGCCCTTGCGGAAGGCGAAATCCTCTTCGCGCGCGCGGTTATCCAGGTCGACGATGCGTTCGCGCAGCGACTCGGCGCGCGCGCCGATGGCGTGGCGCTGGGCTAGAAACGCCGCTTCGTCGGCAGGCAGTGCTTCGTCGATCCGGGCGAGCAAGGCGGCATAGCGCACCTGCTTCTGCTGGCGCTGTTCGCGCTCGGCCTGCTTGCGGCGGATTTCACCCGCGAGCTGTTCCAGCCGGTCGCCACCGTTTTCGCGCAGGGCGCGCTCAAGCGCACCAAGCGCCTCTCGCTCGGCATCGCGTTGCATCGCGAGGCGTGCGATCTGCGCCTCCAGACGCGCCCCCTCCTCCTCCAGCAAGGCCAGACGCCGCTCGAGCAATTCGCCCTTGAGCCCTGCGAAATGCGGCCGCAGCGCGTCACGCCCTTCGCGCCAGCCCTGGATGTCTGCGGCCAGTCCGACATGACGCTGGCCGTCGTCCACCAGCGGTGTCAGCAGCGCGACCTGGCGCTTGGCCTTGAGCACGGCCTGATGGGCACGATCAAGGTCATCGAAATGATGGAGCAGCGCCTCGATGCGGCTGCCGACATCGAAGGGCTCGAGCATGTGGCTGCGCACGAAATCGGTGAGATTGCCCACCGACTTCATCGACACCGTCTGGTGGAACAGTTCCAGCGCCTGATCGTGCTCGATGCCGAAGCGCCGGCGGAACCACGCGCCGTAGGGCGGGAAGCTGTCGGTCAGTTCGCACGCGGCGGCGCGCAGCTTGCGGCGCAGCGCGCTGATGTCGCTGCCGAAGCCGGCAAAATCCTGTGCGATCGAGAGCGCGCGTTCGGCGGTCACGAACAGGCGCGCCGGCTGGCCTTGAGGGTCCTTGAGCCAGAACACCTGCGCCAGCGTCACCGACTGGTCGTAGCCTTCGTTGCGAAACACCCCCAGGATCACGGTGTAGCTGGTCGCATCGCGCAGTGCCACTGCGCGTGCGCTGCCGGTCACCTCATTGCGCTCGCTCTTGTAGTGGCCGAGCACGTAGGAGCGCAGGCTGCGCTCGCGCGCGTCGGCACCGGCGGCCTTGTTGTAGGCCACGCGCTGTGCCGGCACCAGCAGCGTCGTGATGGCGTCGACCAGTGTGGACTTGCCGGACCCGATATCCCCGGTGAGCAGCCCATTGCGACCGTCGAGGTGGTAGCTCCAGACGCGCTTGTCGAAAGTGCCCCAGTTCAGCACCTCCAGGCGCTGCAGGCGGAAACCGACACGGGTATCGTCGGCCAGGAAGTCGAGCGCGAACGTCGTTGCCTCAGGCATCGCCCCCTCCCTTGGCCGGAGCCGTGGCGGCTGTTGCCGACAGCGCCGTGCGGTAGACCTCCAGGCGGCCGTCCAGGTCTGCCAGCCACTGCGCATCGACAAAGGCCTTGAGGATGCGCCGCACCTCGTAGTGGCCGCGGTCCTGGCGGCTGCCGACGGCGGGCTTGAGGCGACGCAGAAAGCCGAGATCGACCACCTTGACGAGGGTCGCATCCACCTGATCGACGAGCTTGGCCTCGTTCGGACCGTCCGGCAGGAACACCCGCACCAGTTCGACCAGTTCGTCGCGTGCCAGCACCAGCCGCGTCTCGCCGCCGGCCGCGTCGAACTCGGCGAGGCGCTTGCGCAACAGTGCCAGCATCAGGCTGACGGCATAGGTGAGCGGCCGACGTGCAACCAGCCGCGGCAGCGAAGGCGACCCTGAAGCGTCTTCCGGATCGGGGCGGCTTTTGAGAAAGGCATGGCCCTCGGCTTCGTCCAGCACCAGATCGAGCAGCAGCACCCCCGCCTGTTCCCTTACCCTGGCCTGAAGGCGCAACAGGCTCGCCCACTGGCGTTCGTCGTCTTCGCGATACAGCACGCCCTTGAGCAGTTGCACCAGCAGCAGCGACAGTTCAGGCAAGGTGCGCGCGGCGGTCGGCAGTTCCGCATCGGCAGGCAGGTCCGGCGGTATGGCAGTCATCATTCATGGTCCTCGTGCGCCGATCGCGTGCGCAGGAAGATCACGCGCGGCAGGCGGGCCGAGCGCTCGAGTGGAGCACCCGTGGCGGCGTGGGCGCGCCAGCGGATGGAGTCTTGCACAGTTTCATCGACGAGCGCGCGGAAGTCGTCGTGATCGCCGTCTGCGTGTGCCAGCTCCAGGTAGGCCACCAATTCGGCCAGACCCAGCTGCAAAGGCTCGGCGACCAGGAGTTCTGCCAGCGTGACCTGCTGACGCCGGCGCAGCGCCGATTTCACGCCGGCGCGCAGGCGCGCGCGATCGATCACCACCTGGCCAAACAGGCGAGTCGTGTCGACCTCGTCATCGCCACCATCCGGCACCAGATCGGCCAGGCGCGGCTTGAGGGTGGGCGTGAAGAGCGGGCGTTCCAGCGGCAGTTCGATATCCGCTGCCATCGCATCGAGGGTCGTCAGCGTGCCGGCCGGCGGCGCGGCACGCAGCGCCAGCGCCTTGGTCTCGATGCTGCGCAGGATGTCGAGGATGCGCCGATTCTCGAGGAAGGCACGGTCATCCAGGAAGTGACGCAGCTGTTGCGAGAGTTGCGCCACAGTACGCTGGGTGTGTTCGCCGGCTTCCAGCCAGTCGTGATGCACGCGGCGGATCCGCGCTTCCGGCCGCAACTCCAGCACGGCTGGCAGCGTCAGGACCTGTTCCAGACGTTCGGCCAACTCCTCCTGGCGGCGGCGCGACATCAGGAAATCCCAGAAGGCGCGGAAGCTCCTGCCCTGATCGGAAGTTCCGATGGCATCCGTCTCGCCCATGATCTCGTCAAGCAGCGCACCCTTGCTGCCGGCCCACAGCGCGATCTTCTCGCGCACCCTGCGGTCGAGCTGACGGAAGTTGTGCTCGACCTCGCGGAAATCGCCCAGCAGTTCGCGCGCCAGTTGCTGGAACTGCAGGAAGCGGTCCTTGACCGCCGTATCGTCGAGCAGCGGTGCGTCGCCCGCCTGGACGCGTGCGATCTCGGCATCGAGCGCTTCGCGCCGGGTGTGCAGTTCTTCCAGGCGCTTGATCGGGTCGACCTCGGTGCCGGCGCTGATCTGCTCCAGCAAATTGAACAAGGTCAGCAGACGCGACTCAGTGCCGACGAATGGCCGCTCTGCCAGCGAGACCAGCCAGCTGATGGCCTTTTCGGTGGCGGGGGTGAGGTCGAACTGCGCCTCGTCGGTGCCGGGCTTGTAGAACTTGCGCAGCCAGCCCTTTTCGGCTGCAGCCCAGTCGTCGAGGTAGTCCGGTGCATCCTTGGGATAGGCATCCGCGCCGAGTTGCTCGCGCAAGGCGTACAACTCGTCTTCCAGCGCCTCGGCCAGATCCGCCTCACTCATCACGCGGAGGTTGGGCACCACGAACACCCGGCGCAGGAAGCTCGCGATCAGCGGAGCGTGCGGTGATGCCAGCAAGCGCCACGCGGGGTGCCGGTCGCGAAGGGAAACGAGGGTATCGTGGTCCATCAGGGTGACCTGTCGAGCCTGATCCGCCGCGCGGCGGAATGCCAGTGATTTCAATCCTTCCGGGACAATCGGCGCGGCAGCCTGCCAGCGCCATTCCCGTGTGCCAGCGCAATTTCGAGTGCCGTCTCCAGCCGGATGACGCGCTCCGTCAGGCCTTCGATTCGCTGTTGCTGGTCGCGCATGGTGGCGCTCATGCGTTCGACCTTGTCATTCATCCGGATCACGGTGGTGATCGCGTCCCACATCTTGTCCGTGATGCCCATCAGGCGGCCTTGGCAGGTCCGGTGCGCTGTTCCATGTGGGCGATACGCGCATTCGAAGCTTCCACAAAGGCGAGCGCTTCGTCGATCGCCGCTTCGGCCCGCGCTGCGGTCCTGGTCATCTGCTCGATCATGCCTGCGAGCACGGCCTCATCTTCCGTCGGCCTGAATGCCGCAGCGGCCCGCCGCAGGTACTCACCCATCGACAGCCCGGCCTGCCTAGCCATGCTGGCGATCCGCTCCTTTTCCTCCGGCGTCACCAGCACCGGAATCCTCTGCGTTGCAGCACTCATTCGATCCCCGCGATGCACATGGTCAGCACATGGCAAGTCTAGGGCACTGACTGTGCTGAAACAAGGTGGCGCATCGAATCGCTCACTGCTCCTCGGGTGGCCCGCCCCACTCCTTGCGCTTTTCGGCCGGGACCAGCGTCCAATCGAGATCGTCACTGTATTTGGCGATGAAGGACTTGGGCTCGACGTCGACGTGGATGTTCACCGGCTTGCCGCGCCAGTTCAGAATCATGCAGGCCTGCACGACCGGGCGGGTGTAGTCCTTCTCCCACTTGGCCTGTGGCTTGTGTTTCGGGACGTGGAAGTTGGTCAGGATGCCGAGCGGCGGGATCGCTTCCCAATCGCGGATGGCCTGTTCGACGGCGGCCAGGGCGTGGACACCGGAAATGCTGCCGTTGGCAGGACTGTCGGTGCGCGTCTTCCGGACCGCAGACCATACCGCCGGCAACAGTCCGCCGGTGCACTTGCCATTGCCGTGCGCCAGCGCGGCGTTGTCCTCGGATTCGGTCTGGCTGAGCAGGGCCGTGAGCTGCTGCGCCTGCAGCAATTCCTGGGCGTTCTTGGCGACTGCGGCCTGCCAGGCGTCGGACAGCTCCTTGAGGATGCGCTCGGAATTCTTGATCCGGTTGGCGACCTTGGCCTCGGTGTCGAATGAGCTGAGGTAGCCTTTGACCTTGTTGGCGAACTTGGAATCCACCTTGTATTCGCACTGGCTCCAGGTGCGCTCGACCTGCTCGCGCAATTGCTGGGCGCGCGCAAGCTGACTGCGCGCCCGCACCAGTTCTTCGCGCTTCAAACCATAGGCATCTGCCGCGGCCTTGACCGTGTCGCGCACGCCACCGGCGATGGCCTGGGTCCAGTTCCCGGTCACCGGTTGCAGTGCGTCCTGTTCATCGCGGGTCGGATCGGGCAGCAGCGCCGCGGTATCGTTCTGTGCCCGCTCGAACTCCTCTTTGAAGGCGACCTGGGTGCTCTGCTTGACCAGGCCGAGCCGGCGGGTCATCGCCTTCAGCGCTTCCTGGGCGTTGGCAAACGCACAGCGGTCGGCGAAGCCGTCCAGGCGCGGCGGATAGGGATCGAGTTGCAGTCGGTCCTCGTCGCTGGCGTTGGCGTAGATGAGCTTGAACAACGGCTCCACGGCGACCTTCGCCTTGAGGTAGTCGTCCTGGTCCTTGCGTGTCTTCCGGGCCATGCCGTCAGCCAGTCCCACCAGATGGGACAGCGGCTTCACCAACGTCATCACCCGATCGGCGTTGTGCGCGTCATGCGCCTCGGCCAGACGGTCACGCTGCGTCTGCACCGCGGCCTTCTGCGGATCGTTGGGCAGGAACTCCTGCAGGACCTTGTCAAGCGCCAGGATCAGCGGCGGCGCGAGCTCGTCCGCCTGCTTCTTGAACGCTTCGGCCGATCTTGCGAGCGGGCCGGATGTGGCGTCGGCGTCGCTCTGGTCATCGCTGGCAGCGTCCTCGATGCCTGGCAGCACCGGGGCTTCGAGCTCCTTGACCGCCGCGACATCGATGCCAAGGCGCGAGATCCGCATGATCTCGCGCATCGCCTTTTCGGTCACCGCCGGCGGTGCCTTGAAGCGCAGCACCTTGCCGTCGCACGCGCACTCGCCCACGCCGAGCAGCTTGCAGTCGTTCTTCAGTGCCACGATCAGGCTGTTGTCGACCTTGCCCACCAGCAGCAGCGGAGCACGCTGCGAATCGAAGGCGTAGTCGTCGAACAGCCACATGTCGAGCCTGGCGCCGATGCCGGCATCGAGTGTCTTGCGCAGGGTGGCGACGTACGTCTTGAAGGCGAACACGTCGGCAATCTTCTTGAAGGGCATCGCGGCACTCCTCAACAGTCCACAGTCCACGGGTTCAGCAGCGAGACGCCAGTATGCGCAAAATCCTGGACATTGCGGGTCACAAGCGTCATGCCGTGCACCAGGGCCGTGGCTGCGATCAAGGCATCGCGCTCGGGCCGCGGATCCGGTACATGCAAGCGCGCACAGCGCCGGACAACGGCGGTATCGACCGGAAGAATGCGCCCGCTGAACGCTGGCAGAACCTGGGTATCGAACCAGCTTCTCAGAAGCGCTCCTTGCTTCGGATCCTTGCGCTCGATCTGCAGGACGCCGATGTCCAGTTCAAGGACCGTGATGACTGACAGGTGCAGAGTCGCGCCATCGACCTTGCCTGCCCACCGGGCCAACTGATGATCGGCCTTTCCCGACCTCACCTTGCGCAGCTCGGAAATGACGTTGGTATCGAGCACGAGCATCAGGACAAGTCCGCAGTCCGGATGGACGCCCTTTACGAGCCCTTGCCAGTCATCCGCGATATTCTGCAGACCTTCGGACCCGTCGCGGATCCCTGAGTGCTGGCCGCCTGGGCTCAGCGAGCGCCGGCGCGAGGGCGTCGCCGGCGGGACTTCGCGGGTGTCCCTACCTTGCCGTGCGCCGATCTGTTCCGCGTCCCGGCCACCGGTCACGATCGACCGGATAGACCGGTCACGATCGCCGGATTACGCAGATGAATCGTGATCGGGCTTCGACCACTCGCTTTGCTGCTCTGCATGGCTGCCGCCCCGGCCTTGCCCAGCGAAACGACCTCGCTGCTTCCACCCGCGGCGGTTCAGCCCGACGAGTCCGACCTGGCGACGCACGATCACTATGCGAACCGCGATGCCCAAGTGGTGCACTCCCCCGCCAAGAGCGTGGATGGCAGGGCGCCAGACGGCGCAATCGCGCAATGCCAGGATGGGACCTACAGCTTCAGTCGGCACCGCCAGGAGACCGCCTCGCATCATGGGGGCGTGGCAAATTGGTTGAACTGATCCGATCTGAACTGGTCTCCCACAATCATCAGTTGCACTTGTTGCACTTGTTGCACTTATAATTTGACTGAAGCTGCCGATATTCCAGAGCAGCAGACCAGACCAGGAGACATGGACATGCTGATTGAAGATCGTCTACAGGAGCGCGAACGCCCGATGCTCGACCGTGATCAGGCCGAGATGGCACGTGCCGCGCAGCAATGCATCGTGGCCGCCCTTGACCACTCGCGGGCGGCCAGCATCACGTTGTTCACCGACGCCGGCGACTCGCGCCCGGAGGTCCAGATTCCTCCGCAAGCGCTCCGCTTCATCGGCGATGTGCTCGGCGCCATGAGCGAGGGTCGATCCGTGGTCATCATGCGGGACGATCAGGAGTTCGGTACCGTGGCCGCGGCCAACTTTCTCAACGTGTCGCGACCGTTTCTCGTCAAAGAAATTGAGCATGGCAAGATTCCGTATCGGAAGGTCGGAACCCATCGCCGAATCGCATTCCGGGATCTGGTTGCTTACGAAAGAACGATGCGTGCGAGCCAAGCACAGGGCCTGAGCGCGCTAGCGGAGAGCAATCGAGAGCTTGGTCTGGAGTACTGAGTGGCCGGACACTCCCGCGCTGACCGGCAAAGAAACCGGCAATGGAAGCACCTATTTATAGCGCATGATCAATACAATATTGCTACTTTACAAAGATATGCAGCGTACAATCAACCGGCGTCATAACCGGCAAACGGAACCCCGTGTACACGCATCCACATCAATTCGAGCCACTGCTCCCGTACGCCCGCATGGAAGAATTCCGCGAGCGGGCGGATGCGATAGTGATTGCTTCTGCAAAGCTCGGCACTGCAGCGCACACCGACACCGTCGCAAGCTTGCGCAGCCTTGTGCAGGCCATGAACTCATACTACTCGAACCGGATCGAGGGCCAAGGAACCCATCCGCTGAACATCGAGCGCGCCCTTCGGCGGGACTTCTCTGACCAGCCCGACACCGCGAAGCTTCAGCGCCTGGCGCTCGCGCACATCGAAGCCGAGCAGGCTCTTGAATCCCACCTGCGCGACGGCGCGGCGCCGCTCTCCTCCGACTTCCTGCAGCTCGCGCATCAGGAGCTCTATGGACGCCTTTCAGAAGCCGACAGAACGAGCGAGCACGGCGACGTCATTGAGCCCGGCGCCATTCGACATCGCAACGTTACCGTCGGACACCACGTCGCACCTGAGCATGAAGCCATCCCTGCCTTGCTGGCCAGACTTGACGAGGTGTACGCCCTGCCGACCCGGTCTCCAAGCCTCCTGCTGGTCCGCGCCGGCGCCCTGCACCATCGGGCGGCCTGGGTCCATCCGTTCCTGGACGGAAACGGCCGGGCCATCCGGCTTCAAACCCACGCCGCACTGTTCTCGATCAGCGAGGGGCTGTGGTCTGTCAATCGAGGCCTGGCCCGCAATCGGGACCGGTACTATGCCGCCATGGCCGACGCCGACGCACCGCGGCACGGTGACCTCGACGGCCGCGGCAATCTGAGCGAGCAGCGATTTGCTGCCTGGTGCGAATTCTTCCTGGATACGGCCGAGGACCAAGCGTCGTTCATGACGCAGCTGCTGGACCTCGGAAGCATGCGTAACCGGATTGCCGCGCTGATCATTTTTTGGGGCCAAGAGGATCCAAGAATCAAGCCTGAGGCCGTTCTGCCTCTTCATCACATGTTCTTGGCGGGACCGTTGAATCGGGGTGACTTTGCCCAGATGACTGGCCTCGGGGAGAGGACGGCGCGTGACCTGCTGTCGAGGCTTTTGAAGACCGGATTGGTAGTGCCGACCGGCGGACACACGGCACCCGTTCGCCTTGGCTTCCCCCTGAGCGTCCTGCAGTTCCTGCTGCCTGGACTGTACCCGGAGGCGGCAGTACCGGAAAGCGCAAGCTAGCCGAACCAGCTTGGCTTGGGCAGGCCTTCGGGCACCGGGGTGAAAAGAGCTACACGACGTGGCACTTTGTCGGTGACGATCACCGGCGGCGGGGGGCACGCCAGGGGGTGGCGATGAGCGCGCTAGTATCTGAACAGAAAACGGCGGCTAGCCGCTGATGGCCGCGCCCAACCCCGGGCGCTCATGCTGACATCTACGCCAGGAATGCAAATTCCGGCGTTTTTGGTACAACCTCATGGCACCCGGTGCCAAAAGGTGTGACCAGCGTCACTTTTGCCAAGCCATCGATTTAATTGGTGGAGACGAGGAGGATCGAACTCCCGACCTTCGCATTGCGAACGCGACGCTCTCCCAGCTGAGCTACGTCCCCACGGCAGTCAACAACATGACTGCAGCCCTATAGTGTAGCGTCGCCAGGGCTGTCCCGCAAGGCGTTGCCGTGAGTGGCACTGCCGCCGCAGGCCTCGTTCTGCATGCCAGGTTCCAGTGCCTTCCCCCACCCGGCCCCGGACGGTGCCCAGGCTCAGCTGTCGGGCAAGGCGGCCGCGAGGTGTTCGAACAGCGGGCCCGACTGCTTGTCGATGCCGAGGTCGATCAGGGTCTGCGACAGGCGCTCGCTGACCACGCCATCGGCGATCACGGCACAGCCGAGCTCGCGGCAGGTGTTGACCACCCCGGCGATGATGATGCGCGTGCCCTGGTCGATCGACACGCGCCGCACCCAGTCACCGTCCAGGCACACCAGGTCGGGCTCGAGGCGCAGCAGCATGGCGAGGCCCGACAGGCCGGCGCCAAAATTGCGCGTGGCGGTGCGGAAGCCCAGCGAGCGCCACAGCGCGGTGGCCAGCGCGAGCTTGGCGGCATCTTCCACCTCTTCGGTCTCGCTGATCTCGAGCACGATGCGCTCGGGCTTGATGCCGGCGGCACGCGCGTCGGCGACCAGGGCCATGCTGCATACCTCGCAGTCGTCGGCGGAGGCGGCCATGATCTGCACGTGCACGGGTCCGCGCCAGCCGGCGCGCGCGGCGCGGAACAGCGAAGCGCGGCGGCGGTCGCGATCGCTGGCGAGTCGCCACAGCGTATCTTCGATGCTGCTCGCCGCGCTGCTCACGCGGTCGATGGCGCGCGCCGACCACATGCCCGGCACGGCACGAATCGCGATCAGTTCCGGCACTTCGGCAGACACGATGGCCTCGAGTTCCGGGGTGTACATCGACAGCGGATCCCGGTCCACGCGCGCCAGGAAGTTCAAGTGCGTGCCCTCCACAACCGGCATCCGCGCGCGTTCACACCGAGGTCCCCCAGCGGCCGGGAGCAGGCGTACCAGGGGCCGTGAAAGCAGTCGGCCAGTGCACCAGCGGCAGCGAATCCATCACCGGGACCGAGAACAGGAAGCCCTGCTGGCGCACGATGCCGAGGTCGGACAGGATGTCGGATTCCTCCTGCGTCTCGACGCCCTCGGCGATCACCTCGCAGCCCAGTTCGGTGGCCATCGCAAGCATGTTGCGGATCAGCGTGCGTCCGCGCGGATCGTGCGGGGCATGGCGCGTGAACTGCATGTCGAGCTTGATGATGTCGGGCCGGAAGCAGCTCAGCAGCTTGAGACCGGCGTGGCCGACACCGAAGTCGTCGATCGCGGTCTTGAAGCCGTATTCGCGATGGGTGGCGATGAAGTCGTTGAGGCGCGAGGGGCGCCACACTTCTGCCGATTCGGTGATCTCGAAGATCAGCTGTTCGTAGGGAAAATCCTGCACACCGGCATCTTCCAGCGTGCGCTCGATCGAGGCGCTGGGACAGCCTTCGGTCTGCGCGAACAGGTTGACCGACAGGCGCGCCTTCATGCTGAGGCGGCGTGCAGTGCGCATGGCGGTGACGCGGATGCTGTGATCGAGGCGGCCCAGTTCCTCATTGTCGCGGCTGCCGGCGAATACCCAGGAGGCCGGCTCGCCTTCGGGTCCGCGGGCCAGCGCTTCGTAGGCATAGACGCTGCGGTCACGCAGATCGACGATCGGCTGGAACGCTGTGCGGATTGCCGCATGCGGAAGGACTTCGGTCGGTCGCATCTGTGGCCAGGGCCCACTCTGCTCGGTCGACGGGAGGCGCAATACACCACGTACACGCTGCCCCCCGGCAGTGTTGCTCTTCAGTGTATCGCGGTCTTAAGCGATTCTGCCTATTCCATGCTTGTTGTTTTAATCTAAAAACCAAGCGCTTGCTGCGTAAACAAGAACCATCTCGTGCCGCATTCGCAGCAGACGCTTGTACAGGCATTCCTGTAGGCATCGTTACAGAAAGGGCTCACGGTGTCTACCTGTGCAAACAAGTGTTTCACGCTTCCCGACGGCGGCTCCAGGCAATCAGCGCGATGCCGCCCAGCACCATGGGCAGCGACAGCCACTGCCCCATGCTCATGCCGAACGCCAGGATGCCGAGAAAATCGTCAGGCTGCCGCGTGAATTCGAGCCCGAAGCGGATCGCGCCGTATGCGATCAGGAAGACGCCGGAGAGCAGGCCGCGCGGCTGCGGCCGGCGCGCGAACCACCACAGCACGGCGAGCAGCACGGGTCCTTCGAGCAAGGCTTCGTAAAGCTGGGAGGGGTGGCGCAGCACCGGATTGGCGTCCGCCTGCGGAAACCACATGCCCCAGGGCACGCTGGTGATGCGGCCGGGCAGTTCGCCATTGATGAAGTTGCCGATGCGTCCGGCGCCCAATCCAACGCTGACGCATGGCGCGACAAAATCCGTGACGTCGAACCAGCGCTTGTTGTGGCGCCGTGCAAACCAGGCGCAGGCCAGGGTCACCCCCAGCAGGCCGCCGTGGAAGGCCATGCCGCCCTCCCAGGTCTGCGGGATCTCCAGCGGATGCGCCAGGAAGTACATCGGCTTGTAGAACAGCACATAGCCCAGGCGTCCGCCCAGGATCACGCCCAGCACGACGAAGGTGAGGAATTCGTCGACCTGCTCGACCGTCCAGCCCAGCCAGGGGTGGCGGCGCACGCGCACCTTGCCCAGCCAGGCGCCGCCCAGGAAGCCGACCAGGTACATGAGCCCGTACCAACGGACGGCAAGCGGCCCGATCTTGAAGGCTACCGGGTCGAACTGGGGGTGGATGAGCATGGTGTGCAGGTTCAGGTTAGAATCGCCGGATTATACCCAGTGCAAGCAACAAGACCGCCACGGTCAACGGTCCTACCTGCATGGCCGTTATCGATGGCAGGCATCCGGCATTCGCAGCAGCAGGCGGGAATTTGCCAAGATCAGGACGCCCGGCCGATAATCCTCGGCGCTTTTAATGCAACCCCACATCAAGCCCGGTCTCGGATCCCATGGGCCGTTTAGGAGATGAACATGTCGTTTGCGAAGATTGGAATGGCCGCCCTTGCCGGCCTGGTGATTTCGGGTACCGCCCTGGCTGCGGACGAATCGGCCCTGGCGACCAAGAGCGGCTGCCTGGCCTGCCACGCCGTCGATCACAAGGTGATCGGCCCGGCCTACAAGGACGTCGCCAAGAAGTACGCCGGTGATGCCGGCGCGGCTGCCAAGCTGGCCGCCAAGGTCAAGGCCGGCGGCGGCGGCGTGTGGGGCCAGATTCCGATGCCCCCGAACGCCCAGGTTGCCGACAAGGACATCAAGACCCTGGTGGACTGGATTCTGAGCCTCAAGTAAGCACGGCGCGACAGCGGGCTGGCCCCGCTGCGGCGCTCGACGGCCGGCGGCGCGATGCGCCTCCGGCCGTTGTCATTTTACGGCGGCGCGCAACTGCACAGAAACCCTTGGCGTCCCTGGCTGGCGGGCCTTTTCCAATCGCGTTCATCTGGTTTAGCATCGGGACTCGCGCGTCCGCGCGCCCCCGCCACCTGCCGAGGTTGTTCAATGTCCTGGATGCTGCGTTCCCTGTGCCTCACCACCGTGTCGCTCGCTTTGCTGTCCTGCGGCAGGAGCGAGAGCGGCGCTTCCGGCGAGCTGGTGGTGAAGATCGGTGCCAGCGCGCCCCTGACAGGTCCGCAGGCCAACCTGGGCAAGGACAACGAGAACGGCACGCGCATGGCGATCGACGACCTCAACGGCCAGAACATCACGCTGGGTGGCCGCAAGGTGCGCTTCGAGCTGGTCTCCGAGGATGATGCCGCGGACCCGAAGACCGGTACCATCGTGGCGCAGAAGTTCGCCGACCAGAAGGTGAACGGCGTGATCGGGCACCTCAATTCGGGCACCAGCATTCCCGCCTCGCGCATCTACAGCGAGGCCGGCATTCCGCAGATCTCGCCTTCGGCGACCAATCCCAAATACACCCACCAGGGCTTCAAGACCGCCTTCCGCGTCATGACCAACGATTCCGTGCAGGGCAGCGAAGTCGGACGCTTTGTGGCGCAGAAGCTGGGAGTCCGGTCGGTGGCGGTGATCGACGACGCGACACAGTATGGACAGGGACTGGCCTCCCAGTTCGAAGACGCCGCCAAGGCCGCCGGCGTCACGATCGCGACCCACGAGCACACCGACGACAAAGCCACCGACTTCCAGGCCATCCTCACCAACATCAAGGCGCGCAATCCGGACCTGATCTACTACGCGGGCATGAGCGCGCAGGGCGGACCCATGATGAAGCAGCTCAAGGCGCTGGGTATCGCTTCGCGCTTCATGACCGGCGACGGCGGCTGCAGCACCGAATTCCTGCACCTGTCGGGCGCCGAGGGTGAGGGCGCCTATTGCAGCCTGCCCGGCCTGCCGCTTGGAAAGATGCCCAAGGGCGCGGACTTCAAGACGCGCTTCAATGCCAAGTACGGCGACATCCAGAGCTATTCGCCGTACTGCTATGACGCGGTGATGGTGATGGTCGAGGCGATGCGCAAGGCCGATTCGGCCGATCCTGCCAAGTACCTGCCCTTCCTGGCCAAGACCGACTACGAGGGCGTCACCAGCCATATCGCCTTCGACGCCAACGGCGACATCCAGGGCGGCGTGATCACGGTCTACCAGGACCAGGGCGGCAAGTGGGTGCCGCAGGAGACGCTGGGCGGTTCGCACTGATCGCGGGCGGCTGAGGCGCGCGACCGCGGCGTGGACATCTTCCTGCAGCAACTCGTCAACGGTCTGGTCCAAGGCAGCATCTACGCCCTGGTGGCACTCGGCTACACCATGGTGTACGGCATCATCGAACTGGTGAACTTCGCACACGGCGAAGTCGTGATGGTGGGCGCCCTGGTCAGCCTGTCGGTGATCCAGCGCCTGGCCGATCGCGGCCTGTCGGGCTGGGGCGTGATCGCCGCCGGCATCCTGGTCTCGATCCCCGCCTGCATGGCACTCGGCTTCGCCATCGAGCGCGTGGCCTACCGTCCGCTGCGCAGGGCGCCACGGCTGGCACCGTTGATCAGCGCCATCGGCGTGTCGATCGCGCTGCAGCAACTGGCGGCCCTGATCTGGGGACGCAATTTCCTGCACTACCCGGAAGTCGTGGCGCGCACGCCCTTCCATCTGGGGGGCGCCGTGATCACCGAGGTGCAGCTGGTAATCCTGGCCACAGCCGCGTTGCTCATGGCGGGCCTGTGGTTCCTTGTGCAGCGCACGCGCCTGGGGCGCGCCATGCGCGCCACCGCGCAGAATCCTGCGGTGGCGGGGCTGATGGGCGTGGACGTGGATCGCATCATCGCCACCACTTTCCTGATCGGCTCGGCACTGGCCGCCGTGGCCGGCACCCTGGTCGGGACGTACTACAACGTGGGCAACCACACCATGGGCTTCCTGCTCGGCATGAAGGCCTTCACGGCAGCGGTGCTGGGCGGCATCGGCAACCTGCAGGGGGCGATGCTGGGTGGATTGCTGCTGGGCGTGATCGAGAACCTGGGCGCCGGCTATCTCGGCAACCTGACCGGCGGCGTGATCGGCAGCAACTACAGCGATGTGCTGTCGTTCCTGATGCTGGTGGCGGTGCTGGTGCTGCGGCCGTCCGGACTGCTCGGCGAACGCAGCGCGGAGAAGGTATGAAGCTGGGCCGGCGAGGCTGGCTGCTGGGCGCCGCACTGCTGCTGGCGCTGCCGCTGCTTACCGACCTCGGCCTGGGACGCAGCTGGGTGCGGCTGCTGGATTTCGCGCTGCTGTACACCATGCTGGCGCTGGGGCTGAACATCGTGGTCGGCTACGCCGGCCTGCTCGATCTGGGTTATGTGGCGTTCTATGCCGTCGGTGCCTATCTCTATGCCATCCTGGCCTCGCCGCAGTTCGCGCTGCACTGGCCGCTGTGGGCGCTGCTGCCGGTCGGTGCGCTGGTCGCGGCCAGCGTCGGCGCCCTGCTCGGTGCGCCGACGCTGGGTCTGCGCGGCGACTACCTGGCCATCGTCACCATGGGTTTCGGCGAGATCATCCGCATCTTCATGCGCAACCTCACGCCACTCACCGGCGGGCCGGCCGGCATCGACGGTATCGACGCGCTGGCCGTGGGCAGCTTCTCCTTCGCCGACACGCACCGGCTGCTGGGCTGGTCACTGCCGGGTCTGTACAGCTACTACTTCCTGTTCCTGGCGCTGACGGCGCTGATCGTGCTGATGTCGCGGCGGCTGGAGGACTCGCGCATCGGACGCGCGTGGGCGGCCATCCGCGAGGACGAAGTGGCCGCCAGGTCGATGGGCCTGAACACGCGCAACCTGAAGTTGCTGGCGTTCTCGATGGGCGCCACCTTCGGCGGCATCTCGGGCGTGCTGTTCGCGGGTTTCCAGGGCTTTGTGAGCCCGGAGAGCTTCACCATGGGCGAATCGGTGATGATCCTGTGCATGGTGGTGCTGGGCGGCATGGGCCATATCTATGGCGTGATCCTGGGTGCCCTGCTGCTGGCGATCCTGCCGGAAGCCTTCCGGCCGCTGGCCCAGCTGCAGCAATCGGCGCTGGGACAGGTGTGGCTGGATCCCGCCAACCTGCGCATGCTGCTGTTCGCGATTGCGCTGGTGGCGGTGATGGTGCTGCGGCCTGAGGGCCTGTGGCCCTCCCCGGTGCGCCGGCGCGAACTGCATACGCCGCGCGGCGGCGAACCCGGCCCCGGCGATGATGGCGATAGCGACGACGAGGGTGCGGACGGCGAGCTGCCGGCAGCGGCCGGCGGAGCAACGCCATGAGCGCCGGCGTGCTGCTGCGTGCCGAAGCCGTCGGCAAGAAGTTCGGCGGCCTGACGGCACTTGCCGAGGTCAGCTTCGTGATCCCGCGCCAGTCGATCTACGGCCTGATCGGTCCCAATGGCGCGGGTAAGACCACGCTGTTCAATCTGCTCACCGGCATCTACACGCCGGACAGCGGACGCTTCGAATTCGATGGCGCGCCGCTGGCCGGTGGCGCGCCCGACCGCAGCTGCGCGGCCGGCATCGCGCGCACCTTCCAGAACATCCGCCTGTTCGCCAGCATGACCGCGCTGGAGAACGTGATGGTGGGTCGTCATGTGCGCACGCGAGCCGGCGTGTTCGGCGCCATCCTGCGCACGCGCGACGAGCGCGCCGAAGAGCAGGCGATCGCGGCGCGTGCCATGGAGCTGCTCGAATTCGTCGGCATCGCGCACCGCGCGCACCACGTCGCGCGCCACCTGTCCTACGGCGACCAGCGCCGCCTGGAGATCGCACGCGCGCTGGCGACCGAACCGCAGCTGCTGGCGCTCGACGAGCCGGCCGCCGGCATGAACGAGACCGAAACGGCCCAGCTGGGCGAACTGCTGCGGCGCATCCGCGCGCTCGACATCACCATCCTGCTGATCGAGCACGACGTCAAACTGGTGATGGGCCTGTGCGATCGCGTCGCAGTGCTGGAATACGGGCGCCTGATCGCCGAGGGCGAGCCCGAAGCGGTGCAGCGCGATCCGCGCGTGATCGAGGCCTACCTGGGTGCGGAGCACGGCGGCGGGGAAGCCGCATGAGTGCACCGCTGCTGCAGGTGCGCGGACTGGCGGTGCGCTACGGGGGCATCGAGGCCGTCAAGGGTGTCGACCTGGACGTTTATCAGGGCGAACTGGTGACGCTGATCGGCGCCAATGGCGCCGGCAAGACCAGCACGCTGAAGGCGCTGGCAGGCCTGCTGCGGCCGGCCGCCGGCGAAGTGCTGCTGGATGGGCGGCCGGCGGGCGGCGTGGCGCCGCACCAGCTGATCCGGCAGGGCCTGGCGCTGGTGCCGGAAGGGCGCGGCGTGTTCCCGCGCCTGACGGTGGCCGAGAACCTGGACATGGGCGCCTATGCGCGCAGCGACACGGCCGCCATCGCCGCCGACCTGGAACGCGTGTTCGGCATGTTCGAACGCCTGCATGAGCGGCGCGGGCAGAAGGCCGGCACGCTGTCGGGCGGCGAGCAGCAGATGCTGGCGATCGGGCGCGCATTGATGGGGCGTCCGCGCCTGCTGCTGCTGGACGAGCCCAGCATGGGCCTGGCACCCCTGATGGTGCAGAAGATCATGGCAGTGATCCGCCAGGTGGCGAGCGAAGGCATGACGGTGCTGCTGGTCGAACAGAATGCGCGTCTGGCGCTGCAGGCCGCACAGCGCGCCTATGTGATGGAAGGCGGCCGGATCAGCTTCAGCGACACGGCGCAGGCCTGCCTGGGCGATCCGCGCGTGCGCGCGGCGTATCTGGGAGAATAGGGAACCTGGCGCCCGGCTCCCGCAGGGCGCATTGCGTGGAACCTTGCCATGTCGACCTTCCATCCCGCCTTCACTCCTGACACCATCAACCTCGCCGGTCGCGACTGCATGCCCGGCTATCTGGGCATGGAGTGCCTGGAGGTGGGCGAGGACGTCCTGCGCATGCGCATGCCGGTCGACGCGCGCACCCATCAGCCGCACGGCCTGCTGCATGGCGGCGCCAGCGTGGCACTGGGCGAGACCGCCGGCGGCGTGGCGTCGATGGCCGTGCTGGGTCCGGGCAGCGCGCACATCGGGGTCGGTCTGGAGATCAACGCCAATCATGTGCGCAGCGCGCGTGCGGGCTTCGTGATCGCCACCTGCCGGCCGCTGCACCTGGGACGCAACACCCACGTGTGGGACATCCGGGTCGAGACCGAGGACGGCCGACTGGTGTCGGTGATCCGGCTCACCAACGCCATCGTGCCGCGGCCGGCCTAGGCCGGCCGGGCCAGGACGGCGCGGGGCCGGCCGCGTTCAGCTCGACTGCAGCCAGTCGCGCTCGACCAGGAAATCGCTGTACAGCAGCGCTTCCGGACTGCCCGGCTCGGGGTGCCAGTCGTAGCGCCACTTCACGATCGGCGGCAGGCTCATGAGGATGGACTCTGTGCGCCCGCCGGACTGCAGGCCGAACAGCGTGCCACGGTCGTACACCAGATTGAACTCGACGTAACGGCCGCGCCGGTAGGCCTGGAAATCACGCTCGCGCTCGCCGTAGGGCAGCGTGCGGCGGCGTTCGACAATCGGGGCATAGGCCGGCAGGAAATGGTCGCCAACGCTCTGCCAAAGAGCCTGCGCGGACGCCAGGCCACCGGTGCTGAAGTCGTCGAAGAAGATGCCGCCGATGCCGCGCGGCTCCTTGCGGTGTCTGAGATAGAAATACTCGTCGCACCATTTCTTGAAGGCCGCGTGATGGTCGCCGTGCGGCGCGAGGGCGTCGCGGCAGGTGCGGTGGAAGTGGCGCGCGTCCTCGATGAAACCGTAGTAAGGCGTGAGGTCCATGCCGCCACCG
Organism: Pseudomonadota bacterium; assembly: GCA_028873535.1. Classification (GTDB taxonomy): domain Bacteria; phylum Pseudomonadota; class Gammaproteobacteria; order Burkholderiales; family Ferrovaceae; genus CAIVHB01. Next base: position 14,755 of record JAGWIJ010000008.1, on the reverse strand, counting down.
AACCACCACACCGGCTCTTCGCCGGCCTTGGTGGCCGCGAAAAAGCGCACGTTCATGTGCACGGTGGGCACATAGGGATTACGTGGATGGATGACCAGCGACACGCCCAGCGCCTCGAAGCCGCGGCCGGCCAGCTGGGGGCGGCTGGCCGAGGCCGAGGGTGGCAGGCTGGCGCCGCGCACGTGCGAGAAATTGACGCCACCGCGTTCGAACACCTGGCCTTCCTCGACCAGCGCGCTGATGCCGCCGCCACCCTCGGCGCGCTCCCACTGGTCGCGCCGGAAAGACTTGCCGTCGAGCTGCTCGAGCCCGGCCACGATGCGGTCCTGGAGGTCGAGCAGGTAGGCGCGGATCGAATCGATGTTCATGCGGGATGCTCCCGGAGGCGGAAATTCACGCCAGCGAGTATACGGCCGCCGGCGCAGCACGTCGTGCCCCGGCCGCGCCGGCAGCTCAGGCGCGCAGAATGCGGCCGCTAGCGAGGTCGGCGATGGTGGAAGGACGCGCGCCGCGCTCGCAACGGCCGGGAATCACGCGCACGCGGTCGCCGAACGCGCGCCGCACCTGCTGCGCCGTGCGGGCCGGGATTTCGCCGCTACGGTTGGCACTGGTCGACACCAGCGCGCTGCGCAACTGCCGGCACAGGCGGCGCACCGGCGCATAGTCGTCGACGCGCGCGGCGATGCGACGGCCACGTCCGCGCAGCGCCGCCGGCACGCGCGGACCGGCCGGCAGCAGCCAGGTCCAGTGTCCCGGCCAGCGGCTGGCGGCGCGCTCCGACAAGGCCGCGGACAGCGGCGCCACCAGATGGCGCAGGCGTTCCTGGCGATCGGCGACCACGATCAGTCCCTTGGAAACCGGCCGGCGCTTGAGGCGCACCAGTCGGCGCAGCGCCAGCGCGTGCGTCGGCAGGCAGCCCAGGCCGAAGCAGCCGCGCGTCGGGTAGGCAATCAGGCCACCGGCACGCAGATGCGCGGCCAGCGCGCGTGGACTGCCAGCCGCCATCGTCCGTTCAGCCGCGCGGATGCGCCAGCGCGCGCCAGCCGATATCGCTGCGCATCTGGCGGCCTTCGAAATGGATGCGCTCGGCGCGTTCGTAGGCACGCTGCCGCGCCTGGCGCACATTGTCGGCCAGGGCAGTGACGCACAGCACGCGTCCGCCGGCCGTCACCACGCGGCCGTCTGCCAGCGCGGTGCCGGCGTGGAACACCTCGACGTCCGCGGCCTTCTCGTCCAGGCCGCTGATGGCGTCGCCACGGCGCGGCGTGCCCGGATAGCCGTGCGCGGCCATCACCACACCGACGGCACAGCGGCGGTCCCATTCGGCTTCGACCTGATCGAGGGTGCCGGCGACGGCATGGTCGAGCAGCACGGTGAAGTCGCTCTTCAGCCGCATCATGATCGGCTGGGTTTCCGGATCACCCATGCGGCAGTTGAACTCCAGCGTCTGCGGGTGGCCGTCGGGATCGATCATCACGCCGGCGTAGAGGAAGCCCGTGTAGGACACGCCTTCGGCCGCCATGCCGGCGACCGTGGGCAGGATGATCTCGCGCATGATGCGTCCGTGCATGGCGGGGGTCACCACCGGTGCCGGCGAATAGGCGCCCATGCCGCCGGTGTTGGGCCCCTGGTCGCCGTCGAGCAGGCGCTTGTGGTCCTGGCTGCTGGCCAGCGCCAGCACGTGCTGGCCATCGACCATCACGATGAAACTGGCCTCTTCGCCGCTCAGGAACTGTTCGATCAGCACGCGGTGCCCGGCACCGCCCAGGCTGCCACCCAGCATGTCGTCAACGGCCTGGTGGGCCTCGGCGGTGGTCGTCGCCACCACCACGCCCTTGCCGGCCGCCAGCCCGTCAGCCTTGATCACGACCGGCGCGCCTTCGCGCTCGATGCAGGCATGCGCCGCGGCGGCGTTGTCGAAGGTGGCGGAACGCGCGGTCGGGATGCCATGCCGCAGCATGAACTGCTTGGCGAAGTCCTTGGAACCCTCGAGCTGCGCCGCCGCGCGCGTCGGTCCGAAGATGCGCAGACCGGCGGCACGGAAGGCATCGACCACGCCCTCGGCAAGCGGCGCCTCCGGCCCGACCACGGTCAGGTGCACGTTCTCGTCGCGCGCGATGCGTAGCCAGTCAGCTACCGTATGGCCCGGCACGTTGATCATGCCGTCCTGCGCCGCCGTGCCGCCGTTGCCCGGCGACACCAGCACGCGCGACACGCGTGGCGACTGCGCGATGCGCCACGCCAGCGCATGCTCGCGCCCGCCACTGCCAATCACCAGAATCTTCATAGCCCCCCCTGCCCGCTGCGGCGCGGCATCGTCAATGGCGGAAGTGCCGCACGCCGGTGAACACCATGGCCATGCCGTGCGCGTCGGCAGCAGCGATGACCTCCTCGTCACGCATGCTGCCGCCCGGCTGCACCACCGCAGTGGCGCCGGCTGCCGCGATCACGTCGATGCCGTCGCGGAAGGGGAAGAAGGCATCGGAGGCGCACACCGAACCGGCCAGTGACAGGCCGGCATCCTGCGCCTTGCGCGTGGCGATGCGCGTGCTGTCGACGCGGCTCATCTGGCCGGCGCCGATGCCGAGAGTGCGGCCGCCGGCGCAGAACACGATGGCATTCGATTTGACGAACTGGGCCACGTGGAACGCGAAGCGCAGGTCGGCCAGGCGCGCCGCATCCGGCGCGAGCCGCGTCACGGTGCGCAGTTCGGGCGGCGCCGAGGGATCGGGCGACTGCACCAGCAGTCCGCCGCCGACGCGCTTGTATTCCCAGGCGTTGCTGCCGTGCCCTGCCGGCACCTCGAGCACACGCACGTTGCCGCGCGCGCGCAGGCGCTCGAACGCCTGCGGCGTGTAAGCCGGTGCGATGACGACCTCGGCGAACTGGCCGCCGATGGCCTCGGCGGTGGCCTCGTCAAGCGTGCAGTTGAAGGCCAGGATGCCGCCGAAGGCGGAGGTCTTGTCAGTCTCGAACGCGCGCTGGTAGGCAGTCAGCGCATCGGCACCCAGCGCCACGCCGCAGGGGTTGGCGTGCTTGACGATCACGCAGGCGTGGCCGTCGAGGCCGCGCACGCATTCCCAGGCCGCATCGGCATCGGCGATGTTGTTGTAGGAAAGTTCCTTGCCCTGGTGCTGCTTCCAGTGCGCAAGCGTACCTGGCGCGGGTTCGGCGTCGCGGTAGAAAGCGGCCTGCTGATGCGGATTCTCGCCGTAGCGCAGGGCCTGCGCCTTGACGAAGTGCAGGTGCAGGCGCGGCGGAAACGGCGCTTCGGCGGGTGCCGCCTGCAGCGCCAGCCAGTCGGCAATCGCGCCGTCGTACTCGGCGGTATGCGCATAGGCCTTGCACGCCAGGCGGAAGCGCGTCCCGAACGAGACCGCGGCGGCCTGCTCGGCCATTTCCTGCAGCACGCCTGCGTAGTCGGCCGGGTCGGTCAGCACCACCACATGACGGTGGTTCTTGGCGGCCGAGCGCACCATCGCAGGGCCGCCGATGTCGATGTTCTCGATCGCCTCGTCCAGCGTGCAACCGGGCCTGGCGATGGTGGCGCGGAAGGGGTAGAGGTTGACGGCGACGAGGTCGATCGGGGCGATGTCGTGCTTGGCCATGGCCGCCACGTGCTCGGGCAGGTCGCGCCGGCCGAGCAGGCCGCCGTGGATGCGCGGGTGCAGGGTCTTGACGCGGCCGTCCAGCATCTCGGGAAAGCCGGTGTGCTCGGATACCTCGGTCACCGGGATGCCGGCCTCGCGCAGGCTGCGCGCGGTGCCGCCGGTGGACAGCAGGGCCACGCCCAGCTGGTGCAGGGCACGTGCGAAATCGACGATGCCGGTCTTGTCGGACACGCTGAGCAGCGCGGTGCGGATTGCCATCATGAACTCCCGCCCGGTCAGACCAGGCCGTATTGCTGAAGCTTCTTGCGCAGGGTATTGCGATTCATGCCGAGGATCTCGGCGGCGCGCGTCTGGTTGCCTTCGGTGTGCTCCAGGATCACTTCGAGCAGCGGCCGTTCGACACTCTGCAGCACCATGTCATAGATGGCGCCGGGCTTCTCGCCGTCGAGCAGGCGCAGGTAATCCAGCACCGAGCGGCGCACCGCCACGCACAGCTCGCTTTCCTTGCGGACACTCATGCGGCCAGGGCGTCGCCCGCGGCTTCCGCGTCGACGGCGGCATCGTAGCTGAGGCGCCGGCCGGCTTCGGCGAGCGCATCGAAGAAGCCCGCGATGGCCTGGTACTGGGCCTCGGCAGTGGGCAGCAGGTTCATGTCACGGCGGAAAGCCGCCGAACCGACCAGCCCCCTGGTGTACCAGGAGATGTGCTTGCGCGCGACCTTGACGCCGGTCTCGGGTCCATAGAACTCGTGCAGATCGGCGAGGTGCGCGAGCAGCACGCTGCGGATTTCGCTGACCTCGGGCGGCGGCAGTTCTTCGCCGGTGGCGAGGAAGTGCTCGATCTCGCGGAAGATCCACGGCCGTCCCTGCGCGGCACGGCCGATCATCACGGCGTCGGCACCGGTGCGCAGCAGCACCTCGCGCGCCTTGCGCGGACTGGTGATGTCGCCGTTGGCGATGACCGGAATACCGATATGCGCCTTGACCGCGGCGATGGTCTCGTACTCGGCGTCGCCGGTGTAGCCGCAGGCACGCGTGCGGCCGTGGATGGCGAGCGCCTGGATGCCGGCGGATTCGGCGATGGCGGCGATGGCGAGCGCGTTGCGGTGACTGCGGTCCCAGCCGGTGCGGATCTTGAGCGTGACCGGGATGTCGACGGCAGCGACCACGGCGTCGAGGATACGCGCGACCAGCGCCTCGTCCTGCAGCAGCGCCGAGCCCGCCATGACGTTGCAGACCTTCTTGGCCGGGCACCCCATGTTGATGTCGATGATCTGCGCACCCTGGTCGGCGTTGTAGCGGGCGGCTTCGGCCATCATGGCGGGATCGGCGCCGGCGATCTGCACCGATTTGGGCTCGACTTCACCGGCGTGGTCGGCGCGGCGGCGCGTCTTGGCCGAACCCCACAGCAGCGAGTTGGACGAGACCATTTCGGACACTGCCATGCCGGCTCCCATGAGCTTGCACAGCTGGCGGAATGGGCGGTCGGTCACGCCCGCCATGGGGGCCACGACCAGATTGTTCCTGAGCGTGTAAGGTCCGATTTTCATGGCGGCTGGGCGGGGGCCGAAACACACGGCAAAGACCACCAGTTTACCCCGGATCCGGGCATCGGCGCCAGGGCGAGGGTCAGGCCACGCGACCGCTAGTGCGCCTCATCCCAGTTGGCGCCGGTGCCCATCTCGACCTGCAGCGGCACAGCCAGTTCGGCCACGCCGCACATCAGGCGCGGCAGGGCCTCGTGCACACGTTCCAGCTCAGGCTCAGGAACCTCCAGCACGAGTTCGTCGTGCACCTGCATGATCAGCAGGGTGCGCGGCGCATGTCCATCGAGCCAGGCCTGCACGCTGATCATGGCGCGCTTGATCAGATCGGCCGCCGTTCCCTGCATCGGTGCGTTGATCGCGGCGCGCTCGGCCGCCTGCCGCCGCCCGGGGCTGCCGCTGCTGATTTCCGGCAGCCACAGCCGGCGGCCGAACACGGTCTCGACGTAACCCTGGGCGCGCGCCTGGGCGCGCGTGCGCTCCATATACGCCGCCACGCCGGGATAGCGCGCGAAGTAGCGGTCGATATAGGACTGCGCGGCGTGGCGCTCGATGTTCAGGTTCTGCGCCAGGCCGAACGCCGACATGCCGTAGATCAGGCCGAAATTGATGACCTTGGCCACCCGGCGCTGGTCGGCGGCGACGTCCTCGCGCGGCACCGAGAAGATCTCGGCGGCAGTGGCACGGTGCACGTCCTCGCCGCGCGCGAATGCCTCGAGCAGACCGCTGTCGCCCGACAGGTGCGCCATGATGCGCAGCTCGATCTGCGAATAGTCGGCCGAGACGATGCGGCTGCCGGCCGGTGCCACGAAGGCTTCGCGGATGCGTCGCCCTTCGGCGGTGCGCACCGGGATGTTCTGCAGGTTGGGATCGCTGCTGGACAGGCGGCCGGTGACCGCAACCGCCTGGGCGTAGTGGGTATGGACGCGGCCGGTGCGCGGATTGACCATGCGCGGCAGCTTGTCGGTGTAGGTCGATTTGAGCTTCTGCAGGCCGCGGTATTCCAGGATTTTCTTGGGCAGCGGATGATCCAGCGCCAGCTCCTGCAGCACGTCCTCGTCCGTGGAAGGCGCGCCGCCGGGTGTCTTCTTGATCACGCGCAGGCCCTGCTCCTGGAACAGCAACTCCTGCAACTGCTTGGTCGAACCCAGGTTGAAGGGGCGACCGGCCGCGGCATGCGCCTGCGCCTCGGCCTCGAGCATCTTGCGGCCGAGCTCGGCACTCTGCACGTCGAGCAGCGCCGCGTCGATGGAAACGCCGTTGCGCTCCATGCGCCACAGCACCTCCGCAGCCGGCAGCTCGATCTCGCGATAGACGCGTTCGAGTGCCGGTTCGGCCGCCAGCTGCGGACGCAGCACCTGATGCAGCTGAAGCGTGATGTCGGCGTCCTCGGCGGCGTATTCGGCGGCGCGCTCGATATCGACCTGGTCGAAGCCCAGCTGATGCACGCCCTTGCCGGCAACCGCCTCGAAGGGGATGGTGCTGGCGCCGAGATGGCGGCGCGCCAGGCTGTCCATGTCGTGGGTACGGTGGCTCTCCAGCACGTAGGATTGCAGCAGCGTGTCCTCGGCGATGCCGCGCAGGCGGATGCCGTGGTTGGCGAAGACGTGGCTGTCGTATTTGAGGTGCTGGCCGACCTTGCGGTGGGCCGGGTCCTCAAGCCAGGCGCGCAGGTGCGCGAGCACGGTGCTGCGGTCGAGCTGCGCAGGCACGCCGGCATAGTGGTGCGCGAGCGGGATGTAGACCGCCTGGCCCGCCTCGACAGCCAGCGAGATGCCGACCAGCTGCGCCTGCATCGGGTCGAGGCTGGTGGTCTCGGTGTCGATGCAGGTCAGCGCAGCGGCATTGATGCGCTCCAGCCATTGCGCCAGCTGCTCCTCGTCGAGCACGGTGCGGTAGGCGCCGCTGACCGCCAGGGCGTGCGCGTCGTGCGCCGATGGCGGCGCTGCCGGCGGGTCGGCTGCGGCTCCTGCCGACGTGCCAGGATCGTGGCGCGGTGCGTCGCGCAGCCAGCTCTTCAGCTCGTAGCGCTCGACCAGCGCCGTGAAGGCGGCAGGGTCGGGATCGCGATGGAACAGGTGGTCAGGCTCCACGTCGAGTGTCAGGTCGCAGCGGATGGTGATCAGGCGCCGCGCGGTGGGCAGCCAGTCGAGGGCGTCGCGCAGGTTCTGCCCGACCACGCCGCCGATGTCGGCAGCGGCGGCCATGATGGCGTCGAGCGAGCCGAACTGCTGCAGCCACTTGACCGCGGTCTTGGGGCCGACCTTGGCCACCCCTGGCACGTTGTCGACGACATCGCCGATCAGGGTCAGGTAGTCGATGAAGCGCTCGGGCGGCAGACCGTATTTCTGCTCCGCAGCGGCCGGGTCCAGGCCTTCGTTGGTCATGGTGTTGATGATGCGCACATGGGGCGACAGCAGCTGCACCATGTCCTTGTCTCCGGTGGAGATCACGGTGGCGATGCCGGCCTGCTCGGCGCGCCGCGACAGCGTGCCGATGACATCGTCGGCCTCGACGCCGGGCACGCACAGCAGCGGCCAGCCCAGGGCGCGGATGGCCTCATGCAGGGGCTCGATCTGGGCAGCCAGCTCCGGCGGCATCGGCGTGCGCGTGGCCTTGTAGGCCGGATACCAAGCGTCGCGGAAGGTCGGTCCCTTGGCGTCGAACACGCAGGCACTGAATTCCGGCTTATACTCCGCGAGCAGCTTGCGCAGCATGTTCAGCACCCCGAAGATCGCCCCGGTCGGTTCGCCGCGGCGGTTCCTGAGGTCGGGAAGGGCGTGATACGCGCGATACAGGTAGGACGATCCGTCCACCAACACCAGGGTGGTCATTCCGCTGTTTTCCCCATGAGTCTTGCCAAGAAAATTCCTGCCAACGTCGACCCGGGTCGCGTGCAGCACTCCGCCTACAACGCCAGGGAAGCCTGGCGCACCCTCGAAATTATGGCAGAGTTCGTCGAGGGAACCGAAAAGCTGTCGGAGATCCAGCCGGCGGTGAGCATCTTCGGCAGCGCACGCATCCTGCCCGGTCACCCCACCTACGAGCTGACCGAGCGCATCGCGCGTTCGCTGTCCGACGCCGGCTTCTCGGTGATCTCGGGTGGGGGCCCCGGACTGATGGAGGCCGCCAACCGCGGCGCCTTCGCCGGACGTTCGCCCAGCGTGGGGCTCAACATCATGCTGCCCCATGAGCAGTCGGGCAACCCCTTCCAGGACGTCTCGCAGACCTTCCAGCACTTCTTCGCGCGCAAGGTGATGTTCGTCAAGTTCGCTTCGGCCTATGTGGTCATGCCGGGCGGCTTCGGCACGCTGGACGAACTCATGGAGGCGCTGACCCTGGTGCAGACCGGCAAGACCCGGCGCATCCCGATCATCCTGGTCGGCACCGGATTCTGGGCCGGCATGATCGAGTGGTTTCGCGCCACCCTGGTGCAGGAAGGCATGATCTCGCCGCAGGACATGGACCTGATCCAGGTCACCGACGACCCGCAACGCGTGGTCGAGGCGATCTTCCGCCACTACGAGACGCGCGGCTTCGAGCCCTCGCCGTCCGAGCGCGAAGCGCAGCTCAACCTGTGAACCACTCTCCCCTGGCCTCCGCATGCCTGCCTGCCGGCGCTTCCGCCAAGGCGCTGCCATGGGCGTGAAACTGGTGCTGAACGGTCATGAGGTGGAGGCGCACAGCGCCCCTGCCACGCCGCTGCTGTGGGTGCTGCGCGACGAGTTCGGCCTGATGGGTACGCGCTTCGGCTGCGGTGCAGGACTGTGCGGCGCCTGCACGGTGCATGTCGACGGCGCACCGGCTCGCGCCTGCCTGCTCGCGCTCGAGCGCCTGGCGGGTCGCCAGGTGCGCACCATCGAGGGCCTGGGCGGCGCGCATCCATTGCAGCGCGCCTGGATTGCGCGCCAGGTGCCGCAGTGCGGCTACTGCCAGTCGGGTCAGCTGATGAGCGCAGCCGCGCTGCTGGCCGCCAACCGCGACCCCAGCGACGCCGACATCACGGCCGCCATGAACGGCAATCTGTGCCGCTGCGGCACCTACAACCGTATTCGCGCCGCGATCAAGGACGCGGCCGCGGAGATGCGCAAAGGCAACTGAGCAATCGACATGGCAGTCTTCACCACGGTCAGCTCCGACGAACTGACCCAATTCCTCGCCCAGTTCGATCTGGGCAACGCGCTCAGCCTGGAGGGCATCCCTTCCGGCATCGAGAACACCAACTATTTCCTCGGCACCGACCGCGGCAGCTTCGTGCTGACCCTCTTCGAGAAACTGACGGCAGCCGAACTGCCGTTCTACCTCGGACTGATGGGACACCTCGCGGCCGCCGGCCTGCCGTGCCCGAGCCCCGCCGCAACGCGTTCGGGCACGCTGTTCCATCCGCTCAAGGGCAAGCCGGCCTCGGTGGTGACGCGGCTGGCGGGCAAGTCGGCGCTGCAGCCCGGCCCCGGACACTGCAGCGCGATGGGCGAGATGACGGCACGCCTGCACCTGGCGGCGGCCGACTTTCCGCCCACCCAGGACAACCCGCGCGGTCCGCGCTGGTGGGCGCGCACCGCACCACAGGTCATGCCCTTCCTGCCGCCCGACGAGCAGGGGCTGCTGCGCGAGGAACTCGCCACCCAGCTGGCCCATCGCCTGGACCCCCTGCCCCGCGGCGTGGTCCACGCCGACCTGTTCCGCGACAACGTGCTGTTCGACGGCGAGCGCATCGGCGGCGTCATCGACTTCTACTTCGCGGGCGCCGACATCTGGCTGTTCGACCTGGCGGTGGTGGTCAACGACTGGGCCATCGACGCCGGCGGCCGCATCGACGGCGCGCGTGCCGATGCCCTGCTGCAGGCCTACCAGCGCCTGCGCCCGCTCACGGCTGCCGAGCGCGAGGCGTGGCCGATCGTGCTGCGCGCGGCGGCGCTGCGCTTCTGGCTGTCGCGCCTGTTCGACCTGCACCTGCCGCGTCCCGGCGAGCTCATCCATCCGCACGATCCATCGCGATTCCGCGATATCCTCAGGCTGCACCGCGAGGGAGGCTACGCGTGGAATCTCCAGTGAGCACGTCGATGGCGGAGCCACTGCTGGCGCAGCCGCCGCGCGAACCGCGGCGCGTGCCTGCGCTGCACGGCCTGCTGTGGCTGCAGCACGGCTTCCGCATGTTCACGGCGCAGCCGGTGCGCTGGGCCGGCATCCTGGGCCTGTGGCTGTGGGCCACCATCCTGCTGCCTGCGCTGCTGACCGCGAGTCTCGACTACCTGGACCGGATGGCGCTGATCGCGCTGCAGCCGATCGGGCTCGAAAGCATTGCCGACGTGCTCATCAAGGGCCTGGAGATCCTCGCCTCGCTGCCGGTGATCCTGCTGTTTCCGCTGGTGTTCGCCGGCCTGATGGTCGGCTGCCAGGCCGCCGCACGCGGCAAGCCGCTGCGTCCCGGACATCTGCTGGCGGCGCTGGATCGCGACCCCGGGCGTCTGGTTACGGTCGGCGGCATGAACCTGATCGGGCAGATCCTGATGGCCGCGGTGATCGCCAGCCTGTTGCATGGCAGGCTGGCGGACATCGACGCCGCCAGCCTGTCGGGACCGCACGCCGACGCAGTCGCATCCGAGGTGCTGCAGCGGGTGGCCGGCTTGCTGCCGGCGCTGGTGCCGGTGGTGATCCTGCAGACGCTGCTGATGGCCGCGATGTGGTTCACGCCGCCGCTGCTCGCCTTCCATGACATGTCGGCACTGGCGGCGGTGCGCGCCAGTGTGCTGGCGTGTGCGCGCAACATCGGCTCGCTGTCGGTGTATGCCGCCGCCATGATGGTGATGCTGTTCTTCGTTGGCGCGATCAGCCTGTCGGTGCAGGACGGCGGCATCGTGTTCGGACTGATCGCGCTGCTGGTGCTGTGTGCCACGCTGACCACGGTGATCGGCTCGGTCTACGTATCCTACCGCGACATCTTCGACCTGCCGATCGACTGAAGTGCCGCTGCCTACGCCAGGCTCAGCCGGCGCTGAGCCTGGCGTAGGCCAGCGCCAGCCATTTCACGCCGGCCTCGCGGAAGTTGACCTGCACGCGCGCATCCTCACCGCGCCCCTCGGCGGCCAGGATCACGCCGCCGCCGAACTTGGGATGCTGCACGTTCTGGCCGATGCGGAAAGGTAGTCCGGCGTCGCTGGCCGGACCGGCGCCGAAGCCGTCGCGCAGCGGCGCGCTGCGGCCGGGCGCTTCGCGGTGGCCGCTCCACTGGCTGACGAAATCGCGCGCCGGCGCCTGCATGCCCCCCACGAAGCGGCACAGTCCGGCCGGGATCTCGTCGATGAAGCGCGAGCGCAGGCCGTAGCGCACCTGGCCATGCAACATGCGGCTGTTGGAACGAGTCAGGTACAGGCGCTGGCGCGCGCGCGTGATCGCCACGTACATCAGGCGCCGCTCCTCTTCCAGCCCGTCGTTCTCGGACAGCGCGTTCTCGTGCGGGAACAGGCCCTCCTCCAGGCCGCTGACGAAGACCACGCGGAATTCCAGCCCCTTGGCCGAGTGCACCGTCATCAGCTGAAGCGCATCGACCCCGGCGCCGGCCTCGCGTTCGCCGGCCTCGAGGCTGGCGTGCGACAGGAAGGCGGACAGGTCGTCGAGTTCGCTGTCGTTCTCGAAGCTGGCCGCCGCGTTGACCAGTTCCTCCAGGTTCTCGATGCGCTCGGCGCCTTCGCGCTCGGCGCGATAGTGCTCAAGCAACCCCGACAAGGCCAGCGCCTCCTCGACCAGCTCGGCCAGGTTGAGGCGTCCGACGCCGGCGCGCAGGCGTCCGACGCGATCAAGGAAATCCGCCATGCCCGCAGCCGCCTTGCCGGCCAGGCGCACCTGTCCGGCAATGGCTGCCAGCGGCGCGCCCAGCGCGCGTGCCTGCTCCTGCACCTGCTCAAGCGAGCGCGCGCCGATGCCGCGCGGCGGGAAATTGACCACGCGCAGGAAGGCGCCATCGTCGTCGGCGTGCGCCGCCAGACGCAGCCAGGCCAGCGCATGCTTGACCTCCATGCGCTCGAAGAAACGCAGCCCTCCGTAGACGCGGTACGGCAGTCCGGCATTGAAGATGGCCTGCTCCAGCACGCGCGACTGCGCGTTGGAACGGTAGAGCAGCGCGATCTCGGACAGCGGCGTGCCCTCGGCCTGCAGCGCGCGCACCTCGTCGACGATGAAGGCGGCCTCGTCCATGTCATTGCCGGCCTCCAGCACGCGCACCGGCTCGCCCTTGCCGGCCTCGGTCCAGAGATTCTTGCCCAGGCGCCCCTGGTTATTGGCGATCAGCGCGTTGGCGGCATCCAGGATGTTGCCGTGCGAGCGGTAGTTCTGTTCCAGCCTGATCACCTGCTGGACCTGGAACTCCTGTTCGAACAGCCGCATGTTGCCGACGCGCGCGCCGCGGAAGGCGTAGATCGACTGGTCGTCGTCGCCGACCGCGAACACCGCCGCCTGGGGCCCGGCGAGCAGCTTCAGCCATTCGTACTGGAGACGGTTGGTGTCCTGGAACTCGTCGACCAGGATGAAACCGAAGCGGCTGCGGTAGTGCTCGCGCAGGCGCTCGTCGCCGTTCAGCAGTTCGTAGGCCGCCAGCAGCAGCTCGGCGAAGTCGACCACGCCTTCGCGCCGGCACTGGGCCTCGTAGGCCTGGTAGAACTCGACCATGGCGCGGCTGGCAAGGTCCCAGGGCTTGACGGCTGCGGCCCGGATGCCGTCTTCCTTGTGCGAGTTGATGAAGTAGGCGACCTGGCGCGGCGGATAGCGCTCCTCGTCGGCGCCCATGGCGCGCAGCACGCGCTTGATGGCGCCCTGCTGGTCCTGGCTGTCGAGGATCTGGAACAGGGCCGGCAGGCCGGCTTCGCGGAAATGCGCGCGCAGCAGGCGGTTGCACAGACCATGAAAGGTGCCCACCCACATGCCGCGCGTGTTGATGGGCAGCATGGCCGACAGGCGCGCCAGCATTTCGCGCGCCGCCTTGTTGGTGAAGGTCACCGCCAGGATGCCGAGCGGACTGGCCTGTCCGCTGCGGATCAGGTGGGCGATGCGGGTGGTGAGCACGCGCGTCTTGCCGCTGCCGGCACCGGCCAGCACCAGCGCGGAGGTGCGCGGCAACAGCACGGCGGCGCGTTGTTCCGGGTTGAGTCCGGCAAACAGGGTGTCTTCCATCGCCCGCATTATACGTGCGACCGTCGTTGCGCTGCGCAACGCCGGCGCGGCGCGCGCAAGGAACAGCGCGGCTGGATGACGCAAATATGACTGGTATCGTGTCCGCCCTGTGGTATGCTCTCCGTCGAATCCGACCACGCCCCCTTGCCGTCACCGCCGCCCCGGCGCCGACGGCCTGCCTGACAAGCCCCCAGTTCAGCGGACGCCGGTGGTCGAGCGTGCCGCTCTCAGTCAAGCGGAGTTACATTGAAATCTTTCGCCTCCCTCGGGCTCTCCGAGGCTATTGTGCGTGCAGTCGCCGACAAGGGATACACGGACCCCACCCCGATCCAGCTGGAAGCCATACCGGCCATCCTGGCAGGACATGACCTCATGGCCGGCGCCCAGACCGGCACCGGCAAGACGGCCGGCTTCACCCTTCCCATCCTGCAACTGCTGAGCACGCGCCCGCCGGCGCAGCTCGGAACCAAGGTGCGCGTGCTGATCCTGACCCCCACCCGCGAACTCGCGGCCCAGGTCGAGGAATCGGTGCGCACCTATGGCTGCCACCTGCCACTCAGCTCGATGACGCTGTTCGGCGGCGTCGGCATCCATCCCCAGATCGAACGCCTGCGCTCGCCAGTCGACGTGGTGGTGGCAACCCCTGGACGCCTGCTCGACCATGTCGGCCAGGGCACCATCGACCTGTCCGATGTCGAGATCCTGGTTCTCGACGAAGCCGACCGCATGCTCGACATGGGCTTCATCCGCGACATCCGCAAGATCCTGGCCCTGCTGCCCACGCAGCGTCAGAACCTGCTGTTCTCCGCCACCTTCTCCGACGACATCCGCGCACTCGCCGACGGCCTGCTGCATCAGCCGGTGGCGATCCAGGTGTCCCCGCTCAACGCCGCCGCCGAAGCCGTGGTGCAACGCGCCTACGCGGTCGACCGCGAGCGCAAGCGCGAACTGCTGGCGCACCTGATCCAGACGCAGGACTGGTTCCAGGTGCTGGTGTTCACGCGCACCAAGCACGGCGCCAACCGCCTGGCCCAGCAACTGTCGGCCGGCGGCATCCCGGCGCTGGCGATCCACGGCAACAAGAGCCAGTCGGCACGCACACGCGCGCTGGCCGAATTCAAGAGCGGTGATCTGCGCGTGCTGGTGGCCACCGACATCGCGGCGCGCGGCATCGACATCAAGGAACTGCCGCACGTGGTCAATTATGACCTTCCCAACGTGCCGGAAGACTACGTGCACCGCATCGGTCGTACCGGGCGTGCCGGCTCGGACGGCGCTGCGGTGTCGCTGGTGTGCATCGATGACGCCATGCTGCTGCGCGACATCGAGCGCTTCACGGGCAATTCCCTGCCGCTCGAGACCCTGCCCGGCTTCGAACCCGATCCCAACGCCAAGGCCGAACCCATCAAGGGCGTGCGCGGCGCCGGCCGGGCTG
>JAGWIJ010000191.1 GCA_028873535.1 Pseudomonadota bacterium | reverse complement strand
ATGTCCGCAAAACCCAGGCCGTGGCCCTGGCTCAGCTGCGCGGCGTACTGCTGATCGAGCATGCCGGTGAACATGCGCGTCTGTTCGCTGTCGAGAGCGCCGTCCTGGGGTGCGGCCTCGCGCATGCTTTTCAGCATCATGTTGAGGAACAGCGCTTCGAACTGCTTGGCGGCGCCGCGCAGCGCGGCTTCCGGTGCGTTGCCGCCCTGGCTGCGCAGGGCCTGCAGCGCGGCGGGGTCGATCGACAATCCGAGCTTCTGCGGTGGGCTGGTGCTCATGCGGGCTCCCGGGTATGGCTGGCGGCCATTGCGGCGGTCTTCAGATGATCTCGAGGTTGGCGTGCAGGGCACCTGCCGCCTTCATCGCCTCGAGGATGGAGATCAGGTCCTGCGGCGTGGCACCGAGGGAATTCAAGGCCTTGACCACCTCGCCCAGGCTGGCGCTGCCTTTGAGATTGAACAGGGCGCCGCCGTCCTTGCGGATGTCGATGGTCGATTTGCTGGTGTCCTGGGTGGTGCCATTCGACAGCGCGTTGGGCTGGCTGACGCTGGGGTCGGTGTTGATGGTCACCGACAGGTTGCCCTGCGCCACGGCGCAGGGGTCAAGCATGACGTTCTGGTTCATCACCACCGCACCGCTGCGCGCATTGACGACCACGCGTGCAGCGCCCTGCGCCGGCGTCACAGGTAGATCCTCCAGATCGGCGATGAAGTGCACACGTTCTTCCTCGGTGGGCGGTGACCGCACTTCGATCGACCGGCCATCGAGTGCCCGTGCCGTGCCATCCTCGAAGCGCTTGTTGATGGCCTGCTCGACCAGACGTGCGGTGCCGAAATCGGTGTCCTGGAGTTCCAGGTGGATCACGCCGTTGTTGGCCAGCCGGGTCGGCACCTCGCGCTCCACGGTCGCGCCACCCGCAATGCGGCCGGCCGAAAGCTGGTTGACCTGGGCCTTGGATCCGCCGGCCGAGGCACCCGCACCGCCGATCACCAGATTGCCTTGGGCAAGAGCGTAGACCTGGCCGTCGATGCCACGCAGCGCCGTCAACAACAAGGTGCCGCCGCGCAGGCTGGTGGCATTGCCGATCGAGCCCACCACCACGTCCACGCGCTGGCCGGGCCGCGCGAAGGCCGGCAGTTCCGCCGTCACCGCAACCGCAGCGACATTCTTCAGCTGGAGGCTGGTGGCCGGCGGAAGATTGACGCCGAGCTGGCCCAGCATGGTCAACAGGCTCTGCACGGTGAATGGCGTCTGGGTGGTCATGTCGCCAGTGCCGTCGAGTCCGATCACCAGACCGTAGCCCACCAGCTGGTTGGGCCGCACCCCCTGCACCGTGGCCAGGTCCTTGATGCGTTCGGCGTGGGCGGGTGCAAGGCAGGCGCCAAGCAACAGCAGCAGGGCCAGGCGTCGGAACAACAGGGTCGGCAGGACCATCATTGCGCGGGATGCTCAGAAAGGCGAGACGTTGAGGAAGAAGCGCTGCAGCCAGCCCATCTTCTGGGCCTCGTCGATGAAGCCATTGGCCTTGTATTCGATCTTGGCATCGGCGATCTGGGTCGAGGACACGGTATTGCCACCGACGATATTGGCCGGTGCGACCACGCCGGAAAGGCGCACGTACTCGGTGCCCTGGTTGACCGCGACCTGCTTCTCGCCGCGCACCACCAGGTTGCCGTTCGACAGCACGTCGACCACGGTCACCGTGATGGTGCCGGTGAAGGCATTGGTCGCCGCGGCGTCGCCGGCACCGGCGAACTTGGAGCTCTGGGTGCCCGTCAGGGAAGCCCCGCCCAGGCCCAGCGAGGGCAATTTGGAAAACGGCGAAATGCTGAGCGAACTCGAGCTGTCGCGGCTGGCGTCGGTCGAGGACTTCTTGCTGGCGCTGGTATTCTCGCTGATGCTCACGATCAGGGTATCGCCGACCTGCTGGGCGCGCCGGTCCTCGAACAGCGGCCGGTAGGCCACACCGGGTTGCGCGCGGAAAATGCCGCCGGTGGGTTCGAGATCGGCCGGCGCACGCGGCGGCAGCGCGCTCATCGGCTGGTCGACGATCGAACGCGGCGGCACATCGGCACAGGCGGCGAGCAGTCCGGCCAGCAGCGCTGCCACGCATCCCGTCAGCAAGGGAGTCCTGGGCATCGTGGTCATCACATCTGCGACAGCTTGGCGAGCATCTGGTCGGTGGTCGAGATCGCCTTGCTGTTGATCTCGTAGGCACGTTGGGTCTCGATCATGTTGACCAGTTCCTCGACCACGTTGACGTTGGAGGTCTCGACGTAGCCGGCCGAGACCGTGCCCACGCCGTTAAGGCCAGGGACGCCCGTGGCGGCGGTGCCGGAGGCGGCGGTTTCCTGGTAGATGTTGCCGCCCTTGGCCGACAGACCGGCGGCATTGGGGAAGGTGGCCAGCTGCAGCGCCCCCACCTGCACCGGCGCGGGCGAACCCGGCTGATTGACCGCCACCACACCGTCGGCGGAAATGTTGATTGCGGTGGCGTTGAC
>JAGWIJ010000097.1 GCA_028873535.1 Pseudomonadota bacterium | reverse complement strand
CGCTAAACCTGTGGAGGCGTCATGCGAAGGCCTTATGGAAATCAGCGGGGGTAGTTGACTTGTCTGTAGTTCAGCATTGACGCCTGTAAAGTCGAAGGCCGCCACGTCGAAGTCGCCACCACCCATCTTGCGCATGGTGGCGTGCTCTTCGTGTGCCTCGGCGCGTATGGGTTCCATGAACTCGTCGTAGCAAAGTACGCCGCCGGCGTCTTTCGACCCCCTCAAATATCCAGATTCGTCACCCCCAGCGCATTCGTCTCGATGAATGCGCGGCGGGGTTCGACATCGTCACCCATCAGCGTGGTGAAGATCTCGTCGGAAGTGATGGCGTCGTCGATCTGGACGCGCAGCAGGCGGCGGGTGCCCGGGTCCATGGTGGTTTCCCACAGCTGCTCGGGGTTCATTTCGCCCAGGCCCTTGTAGCGCTGGATGCCCATGTTGCGGCGGACTTCGTCGAGCAGCCAGTCCAGCGCGCTCTTGAAGCCGGCCACCGGGATGGTCTTTTCGCCGCGCTTGATCTGCGCACCTTCGCCGATCAGGCCGTGCAGCACTTCGCTGGCCTTGACGATCAGCGCGTAGTCGCCGCTTTCCAGGAAGTCCTGGTCGATGTGCGAGGTGTAGCTGTTGCCGTGGATGTGGCGGTCGATGGCGAGCTTCCAGGCGTCCAGGCGGTCGTCGCGCACGGCGTCGATGCGCAGGTCGCTGCTGTTGACCAGCGCGCTGATGCGGTTGGCGGCTTCCTGGGCGGCATCGGCGGTCTTGAGGCTGATGGCGTGCAGGTGCATCAGCGCATGCAGCACGCCGGACTCGATCACGCGTGACAGGCGCTCGATGACGGCTTCGGCGGCCAGGTACTGGCGCGCGATGGCTTCCAGTCCTTCGCCGCTGACCGGCGTGCCGGTGGCGGAGGGGCGCAGCTCGGCGCCGTCCAGGGCCTGGCGCAGCAGGTACTGCTTGAGCTCCAGGTCGTCCTTGATGTACTGCTCGCTGCGGCCGTGCTTGACCTTGTACAGCGGCGGCTGGGCGATGTAGATGTGGCCGCGTTCCACCAGCTCGGGCATCTGGCGGTAGAAGAAGGTGAGCAGCAGGGTGCGGATGTGCGAGCCGTCCACGTCCGCGTCGGTCATGATGATGATGCGGTGGTAGCGCAGCTTGTCGGCGGAGTATTCGTCCTTGCCGATGCCGGTGCCGAGTGCGGTGATCAGCGTGGCGATCTCCTGGCTGCTGACCAGCTTGTCGAAAC
Source organism: Pseudomonadota bacterium (assembly GCA_028873535.1). GTDB lineage: Bacteria > Pseudomonadota > Gammaproteobacteria > Burkholderiales > Ferrovaceae > CAIVHB01. The sequence goes on along the minus strand of JAGWIJ010000097.1, from coordinate 11,706 downwards.
GCGCGCGTTCCACGTTCAGGATCTTGCCCTTGAGCGGCAGGATGGCCTGGAAGCGGCGGTCGCGGCCCTGCTTGGCAGAGCCGCCTGCGGAGTCACCCTCGACCAGGTAGAGCTCGCACTGGGCGGGATCCTTCTCCTGGCAGTCGGCAAGCTTGCCGGGCAGTCCCATGCCGTCGAGCACGCCCTTGCGACGCGTCATCTCGCGTGCCTTGCGCGCGGCTTCGCGCGCACGTGCGGCATCGATGATCTTGGACACGATGATCTTGGCTTCCTGCGGCTTTTCCAGCAGGAATTCGGCAAGCTTGGCCGACACCACTTCCTCGACCACCGGGCGCACTTCGGACGAGACCAGCTTGTCCTTGGTCTGCGAGCTGAACTTGGGATCGGGCACCTTGACCGACAGCACGCACATCAGGCCTTCGCGCATGTCGTCGCCGGTGGTTTCGACCTTGGCCTTCTTGGCCAGCTCGTGCTCTTCGATATAGGCGTTGAGCGTGCGCGTCATCGCGGCGCGCAGCGCGGTCAGGTGGGTGCCACCGTCGCGCTGGGGGATGTTGTTGGTGAAGCACATGACCGACTCCTGGTAGGAGTCGTTCCATTGCATCGCCACCTCGACGGTGATGCCTTCCTTTTCGCCGACCGCATGGAAGATGCCGGGGTGCAGCACCTGCTTGTTGCGGTTCAGGTACTCGACGAATCCGCGCACGCCGCCGCTGAAGCTGAAGTTCTCTTCCTTGCCGACGCGCTGGTCGTGCAGGCTGATGTTGACGCCGTTGTTGAGGAAGGACAGTTCGCGCAGGCGCTTGGCCAGGATCTCGTAGTGGAACTCGACGTTGACGAAGGTCTCGACCGAGGGCATGAAGTGCACTTCGGTGCCGCGCTTGTCGGTGTTGCCGACCACGGCCAGCGGGGCGACGGGATCGCCGTGGCGGAACTCCATCGAGTGCATCTTGCCTTCGCGGCGGATGGTCAGGCGCAGCCACGACGACAGCGCATTGACCACCGACACGCCCACGCCGTGCAGGCCGCCGGAGATCTTGTAGGAGTTGCCGTCGAACTTTCCGCCGGCATGCAGCACCGTCATGATCACTTCGGCCGCCGAGCGCCCTTCTTCGGGGTGGATGTCGGTCGGCACGCCGCGACCGTTGTCGGTCACGGTGATGCTGTTGTCGGTGTGGATGATGACGTGGATCTCGTTGCAGTGACCGGCCAGCGCTTCGTCGATTGCATTGTCGACCACCTCGAACACCATGTGATGCAGGCCGGTGCCGTCGTGGGTGTCGCCGATATACATGCCGGGCCGCTTGCGGACGGCCTCGAGGCCCTTCAGAACCTTGATGTTGTCGGAGGTGTAATCGCTGCTGGGGTTATGCTCTTCGGTCACTGTGTGGATCCTGCGTTGCTGCGTGTTCAGATTCGCATCGGCATCACGACGTACTTGAAATCTTCCTGTCCCGGCACGGTGACCAGGACGCTGCTGTTGCTGTCACCGAAGTGACACGACACCCGGTCGGACGTCAGATGGTTGAGCACGTCCAGAAGATAAGCAATGTTGAAGCCGATATCGAGAGGTTCTTGATTATACGCGACTTCCAGCTCTTCCTGGGCCTCTTCCTGCTCGTTGTTGCTGCACACCACGGCCAGCGCGTCCTTGGTCAGCAGGATGCGCACGCCGCGGATCTTTTCGTTGGACAGGATGGCCGCGCGCTGCAGGGCCTGCTGCAGCAGCTGGCGGTCGACGTCGACGATCTTGGGGTGGTTGACCGGGATCACGCGCTGGTAGTCGGGGAACTTGCCGTCGATCACCTTGGTGACTAGGTCGATGCTGCCGAACTCGAAACGCACCTGGTTGCCGTGCAGGGTCACCTTGACGGGATCATCCACGGGCTGCAGCAGCTTGATGAGTTCCTGCACGCTCTTGCGCGGGATGATCACGTCGGCCTTGGCGGTGCAGCCGGGCAGCGCCTCGGCAGTGTAGGACAGGCGGTGGCCGTCGGTGGCCACCACGGTCAGGCGTTCGTCCTGCACCGACAGCAGCGTGCCGTTGAGGTAGAAGCGGATGTCCTGCACGGCCATGGCGAACTGCACGCGTTCGAGCAGCTTGCGCAGCGTGGACTGGGGCAGCGTGAATTCGGCGCCGCTTTCGGCATTCAGCGCGATCTGCGGAAAGTCGCGGCCTGGCAGGGTCTGCAGGTTGAAGCGGCTGCGGCCGGCCTTGACGGTCAGGCGGTTCTCGCTGCCTTCCATCGAGATCTCGGCACCGGCCGGCAGCGCACGCAGGATGTCGTGCAGCTTGCGCGCCGACAGCGTGACCGATTCCTGCATGGGCGATTCGGACACCGAGGTCCAGGTGCGCACCTGCACTTCGAGGTCGGTGGCCGTGAAATCCAGGCGGTCACCCGAGGTCTCGATCAGCACGTTCGACAGGATCGGCAGGGTATGCCGGCGTTCGACGATGCCGATGACGCTCTGCAGGGGGGACAGCAGACGGTCGCGTTGTGCCTTGATCAATAGCATTTCTATATCAACCTTGAAACTAGTTAATAGGAGCAGACACCATCCTGTGGACAGGTCCTGAAAAGGGTGCTGAAACAGCGTTGTGCGGCAAGGGTAAGGCTGGTGACAAAGTGCCTTGGACGGTGCACCGGATTGTGGACGGTTTTGCGGCCGCCTTCATTCGGGCGACTTGTCCACATTCCACCCACTGCATGAACGGGTACTTGTACGGGGGTTTTCCCGCTGGGCGGGGCAGGCTCGCTTGGGAAAAGATCATCGATCTTATCAACCACTGAGCGTTTGCAGCAGAGTCTGGTAGTCGCGTTCCAGCATCAGGTCCTCACCGCGCAGTTCCACCACCTTGCGACAGGCGTGCAGCACGGTGGTGTGGTCACGGCCGCCGAAGGCCTCGCCGATGTCGGGCAGGCTCATGGGCGTGAGTTCCTTGGCCAGCGACATGGCGATCTGGCGTGGCCTGGCCAGCGCGCGGCTGCGCTTTTTGGAGAACATGTCGGCCACCTTGATCTTGTAGAAGTCGGCCACGGTCTTCTGGATGTTGTCGATCGAGACCTGGCGGTTCTGCACGGCGATCACGTCGCGCAGCGCTTCGCGCGCCAGTTCCAGGCTCATCGGCGCATCGTGGAAGCGCGCATAGGCCTGGATGCGCTTCAACGCGCCTTCGAGTTCGCGCACGTTGGAGCGGATGTGCTTGGCGACAAAGAACGCCACGTCGGGCTCGATCGGGGTGCGGTCCGTGCCGGCCTTGCGCAGCAGGATGGCCACCCGCATCTCCAGTTCAGGCGGCTCGATAGCCACCGTGAGTCCCCAGCCGAAGCGCGAGATCAGGCGGTCTTCCATGCCCACGATCTCCTTGGGAAAACTGTCGCAGGTGATGATGATCTGCTTGCCGGTTTCGACCAGGGCGTTGAAGGCGAAGAAGAACTCTTCCTGGGTGCGCGTCTTGCCGCCGAAGAACTGGATGTCGTCGATCATCAGCAGATCGAGCGAATGGTAGTAGCGCTTGAAGGTGTCGAAGGACTTGTGCTGGTAGGCGCGCACCACGTCGGCCACGTATTGCTCGGCGTGCACGTAGCGCACGCGCGCGCCGTCCTTTTCCTGCAGCACGTGGTTGCCGATGGCGTGGATCAGGTGGGTCTTGCCCAGGCCGACACCGCCATAGATGAACAGCGGGTTGTAGGCCTTGCCGTTGTTGTCGGCCACCTGCAGCGCCGCTGCGCGTGCCAGCTGGTTGGCGCGGCCGCCGACGAAGTTGTCGAAGGTGAACAGGGGATTGAGGCGGTGGCCGCGGTCGTGCTTGTGCGGCGCGTGATCCTCGCTGGCATTCGTGCGCGTGCCGGCCGGTCGCGCTTGGCGGGCGGGTGCCGTGAAGATGGTCTCGCCGCCGCTGCTGGCGGCCGCGACTTCGCGCTGGTGGCTCGCTTCGGGTTGGCGCGGCGCCGGGTCGTACGGGTTGCTGGCGTGGTTGGCCTGGGCCTGGTCGCGCGGCGGCTGCGTGTGCGGCTTGCTGGCCAGGCCCATTTCAATGGTGGCGCCGGCTTCGTAGTGTGCCAGCGCGAGCTGCTGGATCAGCCCCAGGTAGCGGTCCTTGACCCATTGGAGCACAAAGCGGTTGGGCGCGATCAGGCGCAGCAGGGGCGCTTCACCTTCGATCCGCAAAGGCAGGATCCAGGTGTTGAGCTGCTGCTCGGGCAAGCTCGATCGGAAATGATCGATGCATGAATCCCAAAAGGAGGACACGTTCAAGGGCCTGATTTTCTGTAGTTCTTGGAGTCGCCCAACCCTGGGGGAGGGAAGCGGTGGCGAACGGGAAGGGGGCAATGGGATGCGAGTCTAGTCAAATACAGCCAAGTTATCCACAGGCGGGAGGCAGCAAGGGCTGCCGTCGCATCGTTGACCAGGGATCTATTTTCGTGGTTAAATCGCGGGTTCGATACCTCCACAATCCTGGTCCCCCATCATGAAGCGCACCTATCAGCCTTCGGTCACCAAGCGCAAGCGCACCCACGGTTTCCGTGTCCGCATGAAGACCCGCAGCGGTCGTGCGGTCATCAATGCGCGTCGCGCACGCGGTCGCGGCCGTCTCGCCGTTTGATGTGAGCACCGGCCGGCGCTGGAGCAAACTCTCCACGCCGTCCGAGTTCGATGCGGTGTTCCAGGGGCGCTGTGCGAGTCACGGCGACTTCGCGCGCGTGCTGGCCAAGGCCAGCAGCCACCCGGTTCCCCGCCTCGGCATCACGGTCAGCCGCAAGGTCTGCAAGACCGCGGTTGGCCGTAATTACATGAAGCGGGTGAGCCGGGAGTTGTTCCGGCTGCATTGTCCGCAACTGCAGGGCCTGGATGTGGTCGTGCTGATGCGGCGGATGTTCGGAACGCAGGATTTCCAGCGTTTTCGGGAAGAATTCGCCAAGCACGTCCAACGGGTGCAGAAATGTCGCAATGCCTGCGTGTCCTCATCCGTGCCTACCAGTACCTGCTGAGTCCCTGGCTGGGACCGCGGTGTCGCTTCACCCCCTCCTGTTCCCAATATCTGCTCGAAGCCACCGAGCGCCACGGTGTGGTGCGCGGCGTGCTGCTGGGCATTCGTCGTCTGTCGCGTTGCCATCCCGGGCATCCCGGTGGCTTCGATCCCGTTCCCTGAAGGACTTGCCCTGATTCCATGGATGCCAACCGCCTGATCGCCCTGGTCGTGTTCCTGTTTTCCGGCTACATGCTGCTCGATGCCTGGGACAAGGAACAGCACCCGGCACCTGCCAGCGCGCAGGTGGCGAACACTACGCCTGCTGCCGCAGCCACCGTGCCGGGCGCCCCGGCCGCAACGCCCGCCGCGCCGGGAACATCGTCTGCGGTGCCCGTGGCGAGCGCGACGGGTGCGACGCCGGCCGCCGGCGTGCTGACGCACGGCGATCGCGTGGTGGTGACCACCGACGTCTACCGTGCCGAGTTCGACACCGCCGGTGGCGATCTGCGCAAGCTGACCCTGCTGCAGCACCTGGCCGCCGATGCCAAGCAGGAAAAGCTGGTGCTGATGCAGGACGATGGCGTGCCGCTGTATGTGGCGCAGTCGGGCCTGATGGGCACCGGCCTGCCCAACCACCTCAGCACCTTCGTGCCGAGTGCCAGCGCGCTCACGCTGGCGCCTGAGCAGCAGGAAGTGGCGCTGGTGATGAAGGCTGCGGCTGCCGACGGCCTCGAGATCAGCAAGTCCTTCGTGTTCCACCGTGGCAGCTACGTGATCGACGTGCGCTGGCAGTTGCACAACACCGGTGCCACGCCGGTGCCGGCCGAGGCCTACTTCCAGTTCCTGCGTGACGGCACCGCGCCTCCCGGCGATCCGCGCTTTGTGAGCAGCTACACCGGGCCGGCTTTCTTCACGGCCGCGAGCTATTTCGAGAAGGTGGCCTTCACCGACATCGACAAGAACAAGGCCAAGGTGCCGGCAGCGGCCACCGATGGCTGGGTGGCGATGCTGCAGCACTACTTCGTGGCGGCCTTCCTGCCGCCGCAAGGCGTGTCGCGCGAGTTCTTCGCACGCAAGGTGTCCGACAAGCTCTACACCACGGGCGTGATCGTCAATCTGGGTTCGATCGCTGCAGGTGCCACGCGCGACCTGTCGGTGCCGCTGTATGCCGGTCCGCAGGAGGGCGAGAAGCTGCTGGCGCTGGCGCCGGGCCTGGACAAGACCATCGACTTCGGCTGGCTCGCGATCATCGCGGTGCCGCTGTGGCATGTGCTGAACTTCATCCACCGCTGGGTGGGCAACTGGGGCTGGGCGATCGTGGTGCTGACCATCGGCATCAAGCTGGCCTTCTTCCCGCTGTCGGCGGCGAGCTACCGTTCGATGGCCAAGATGCGCCTGGTCGCACCCAAGCTGCAGAAGATCAAGGAGCAGTTCGCCGACGATCGCGAAAAGCAGAACCAGGCCATGATGGAGCTCTACCGCAACGAGAAGATCAATCCCCTGGGCGGCTGCCTGCCGGTGTTCATCCAGATCCCGGTGTTCATCGCGCTGTACTGGGTGCTGCTGGCCATGGTCGAGATGCGCCATGCGCCCTTCATGGGCTGGATCCACGATCTGAGCGCACAGGATCCGCTGTTCATCCTGCCGGTGCTGATGGGCATCTCGAGCTTCATCCAGACGCGCATGCAGCCGCCGCCGCCCGATCCGGTGCAGGCCAAGGTGATGATGGTGATGCCGCTGACGTTCAGCATCATGTTCTTTTTCTTCCCGGCCGGTCTCGTGCTTTACTACGTGGTCAACAACACCCTGTCGATCCTTCAGCAGTGGGTGATTACACGCAAGGTGGAACAGGCGGTCGCTGCGGCGCGCTGAGCGGCGTCGCCGCGCAGCCGCCGGGTCGGCGATGAGCGCTCGCGACGTCATCGTGGCGCAGGCCAGCGCGACCGGTCCGGCTGGTGTGGCGGTGTTGCGCCTGTCTGGACCTGCGCTGCAGGAATTTGCCTGGCAGCTCTGCGGTGTGCGGCCGCAGCCACGCCACGCGCACCTGGTGGCCTTGCGTGATGCCGATGGCGGTGTGCTCGACCAGGGCCTGCTGCTGTGGTTTCCGGCACCGCACTCCTATACCGGCGAAGACGTGCTCGAACTCCACACCCATGGTGGCGAAGTGGCACCGCGCCGCGTGCTGCGCGCCTGCCTGGCGCTGGGTGCACTGCCCGCCCAGCCGGGCGAATTCACGCGCCGCGCTTTCGAACTCGGCAAGCTCGATCTGGCGCAAGCCGAGGCGGTGGGCGATCTCATCGAAGCGAACAGCGAAGCGGCGGCGCGGGGCGCGCTGCGCTCGCTGTCGGGGGTCTTCTCGCAGGAGGTGCGCGCCATCCAGCAGGACCTGACGGCGCTGCGCGTGCAGGCCGAAGGCGGTCTGGATTTCCCCGAGGAGGAGCTGCCGCTGGCGGCACTGGCACGTCAGCGCGAGCAGGCACAGGCGCTGATGGTGCGCGTGCGTGCCTTGCTGGCCGAAGGCCGGCGCAGTCGCGAACTGCGGCGCGGACGGCAGGTGGTGCTGCTGGGCGCGCCCAATGTGGGCAAGAGCAGTCTGCTCAATCGCCTGGCCGGCGATGATCTCGCCATCGTGAGCCCGCTGGCCGGCACCACGCGCGATGCCGTGCGCAGTCATCTCGAACTGGGCGGCTTGCGCCTGGAAGTCATCGACACGGCCGGTGTGCGCGAGCAGGCCGGCGAGATCGAGCGGCTCGGCATCGAACGCACCTGGGCGGCGGTGGCACGCGCCGACCTGGTGTTGCGCCTGTGGTCGTGCGAGGCGCCCGATGCCCCGCCGCCGGGCGAGGTCCCGGCCGGGGTGCCGGTGCTGGAAGTGTTCAACAAATGCGATCTGCTGGCCCCTGGCGAGCGCGAGGGCTGGGCGGCGCGCACGCAGGGTGTGCTGGCGCTGGAGGCGCACGCCATCCAGACAGAGCACGGCGCCGTGGAAGCGCAGGCGCCAGCGCGTGACGCGCGGCCAGGGCGGTCACGCGTGGCGGCAGTCGGCGTGTGTACGGTGTCGGCGCTGACCGGCGAGGGCATCGCCGAACTGGAACACGCCATGCTGGCGGCACTGGGCTGGCACGGCGAGGCCGAGCCGGGCTTCCTGGCGCGTGAACGCCATCTGGTGGCGCTGCAGGAAGCGGCGCAGGCGCTGGAGCTGGCGCTGGCCTGCGTTGCCGATGAACTGTTCGCCGAGGAACTGCGGCGCGCCCAGCGCGCGCTCGATGGCATCCTGGGCGAGTTCGTGGCCGATGATCTGCTGGGCGAGATCTTTGCACGCTTCTGCATCGGCAAGTGATCGGCGCTGAGGAGGGCAGGGTGAAGCAGGCAGACAATCGAAACCACGATCTTCCCGGCCGCAGCCGGCAGGTGATCTGGCATCCGTGCACGCAGATGAGCCGGCTCGAGCACGAGCCGGTGCTGGCCGTGACGCGCGCGGGGGGACCGTGGCTGTATGGCGAAAATGGTGAGCGCTGGTTCGACGGTATTTCGTCCTGGTGGACCTGCCTGCTCGGGCACCGCCATCCGGAAGTGGTGGCGGCGCTCAAGGACCAGCTCGACCGGCTCGACCACGTCATGCTGGCGGGCTTCACGCATGCCCCGGCGGTGGAACTCGGCGAGCGGCTGGCGGCGCTGACCGGTGGCGCGCTGGGCCACGCCTCGTTTGCCAGCGACGGCGCCTCGGCGCTGGAGATTGCGCTCAAGCAGAGCGCCCATGCCTGGCGCAACCGGGGTCTGCCCGGAAAATACCGCTTTGTGTGCCTGGAGGGCAGCTACCACGGTGAAACGCTGGGTGCGCTGGGGGTGACGCAGCAGCCGCTGTTCTCTGAGAGTTATCGCTTACTTCTGCGCGAAGCGCTGGTGGTGTCGGGTCCGGATGACAGGCGAGCAGCATGCGAGGGACATACGGCCGAACAGGAGGCGCTGCGCGCCGCCGCTCGGCTGGAGGCCACGCTGTCCTTGCATGCGCATGAACTGGCAGCTGTGGTGGTCGAGCCCCTGATGCAGGGTGCCGGCGGCATGGTCATGTATCACCCGGAATTCCTGCGCCGTGTGCGCGAATTGTGCGACCGCTACCAGGTGCATTGGATTGCCGACGAGATCGCCACCGGCTGCGGGCGCACCGGCAGCTTCTTTGCGGTGGAACACGCGGGGGTCTGGCCGGATCTGCTGTGCCTGTCCAAGGGCATCACGGGCGGCATGCTGCCCCTGTCGGTGGTGCTGGCCAGCGATAGCGTGTTCGAGAGCTTCCTGGATCCCGATCTTGGCATTGGCCGGGCCTTCTTGCATTCGCACAGCTTCACCGGCAATCCGCTGGCGTGTCGCGCCGCGGTGGCCACGCTGAAAGTGCTCGAGCGCGATCAGGTGTTGCTCGCCAATCGCGCGCGTGCCCAGCGCATCGCGCTGGGACTGGCGCCTTTGCGCAGCCTGGCCGGGATCAGTGATTTCCGTCAGCTCGGCATGATCTGGGCATTCGAAATGGCGGCGGGCGCACAGGCTGCGCGCGCGGTGCAGGCGGCGGCACGTCGGCGTGGGCTGATGATCCGGCCGCTGGGCAATACGGTCTACCTGATGCCGCCGTTCCTGCTCGATGATGACCTGTGCGACTGGCTGGGCCAGACGCTGTGCGCAGCCGTCGAGGAGGCGCTGGCGTTGGGTGCTGCAGGGCAGGGTGCCGGTTTCGATGTCGGTGCTTTGCGCGCTTCGGCCGTTGGCGGCACGGGCATTGCCGGTGCGGTGGGCGAGGAGCGTCTGGCGTGATGGGTGGCGACAAGAACCAGGACCAGGACGCGCGCGAAATCCCGGAAGGACCAGCCGGCGACAGTGCTTTTCTGGCGGCGCTGGAGCAGCAGGCACAGGCCTGGGCCGCGCAGGATCTGCGCCGCATCCGGCGCGTGCTCGAGAGTGCAGCCGGGCCCTGGATCGAGGTTGCCGGCAAGGGTCGCTGCCTGTCCTTCCTCAGCAATGATTATCTGGGGCTGGCGGCGGATCCTGTCCTGCGGCGCGCCATCGCCGAGGGTGCCATGGCCTGGGGAGCGGGTTCAGGCGCATCGGCCTTGATCAGCGGGCACCTGCGTTGCCACGCCGAGGCCGAGCGGCGGCTGGCCGACTTTGTCGGTACACCTGCGGCGCTGCTGTTCATCACGGGCTACATGGCCAATCTGGCGGTGGTGGCGAGCCTGGTGCAGGGCGAACAGGACGTGGTGTTTTCCGACCGTCTCAATCACGCCTCGCTGATCGACGGCTGCCGCCTGAGTCGTGCGCGCATCGTGACCTATGCGCATGGTGATCTGGTCGACCTCGCGACGCAGCTCGCCGCGACGCCGGCGCGCCGTCGCCTGATCGTGAGCGATGCGGTGTTCAGCATGGACGGCGATGTGGCGGATCTGGCCGGACTGCTGGCCCTGGCCGAAGCCTATGATGCGCTGCTGGTGATCGACGATGCCCACGGTTTCGGCGTGCTGGGACCGGAAGGGCGTGGCGCACTGGCGGCTGCCGGCCTGCGTTCCGAGCGCCTGGTCATGATGGGCACGCTGGGCAAGGGTGGCGGTTTGAGCGGGGCCTTTGTCGCGGCGTCGGCGCTGGTGATCGAACACCTGATCCAGCACGGCCGCACCTATGTCTTCAGCACCTCGCCGGCGCCGGCAGTCGCCGCGGCGGTGTCCACGGCGCTGGATCTGATCGTGGCGGGCAATTGGCGGCGCGAGCGTCTGGCCGAACTTCGACAGGCCCTGATGGAGGGCAGCCAGGTCTGGTCGCGTCCGGTGGCTGAGGGCACTACACCCATTGTGCCGGTGGTGGTGGGCGAGGCCGATGCAACCATGCGGCTGGCTGCGCGCTTGGCGGAAAGCCGCGTGCTGCTGGCGGGCATCCGGCCACCTACGGTGCCGGCGGGTACGGCGCGCTTGCGCATCTCGCTCAGCGCCGGACATGTGGTCGAGGATGTTGAACAGTTGTGCTCGGTCGGACGGGCGGCGGGAATCTAGATCAAGGTGGGCGGGACGGGGAGCGCACCGGACCACGACAAGAACAAGGCAATGGGAGAGCTGGCATGGTGGAGAGCGGAGGCATGCGCAAGGACGGCGTGTGGGTGTGCGGCACGGACACCGGAATCGGCAAGACGGTGGTCTCGGCCGGCCTGGTGCGCGCCTTGGCGCAACGCGGTGTGCGCGTGGTCGGACTCAAGCCGGTGGTGAGTGGCTGGGTCGAGGGCGTGGATCTGGGGCAGACCGAGGTGCATGCTGTCGGCGTTTGGGAAGACCTGGAGCGCATCGTGATGGCCGGCGGCGCGCCGCTGGCGCCCGAAGTGCGCAGCTGCTACCGCCTGCGCTTTCCGGCGGCGCCCTTGTTTGCGGCAGACATGGAGCAGGTGCGCCTGGATCCCGAGCGTCTGGTGCGGGACACGCTGGCGGCCGCTGCGCTGGGGGACTTCGCCGTGGTGGAGGGCGTGGGCGGTTTGCGCGTGCCCCTGGTGCCGGGCTACGACACCTCGCATCTGGCACGCGATCTGGGTTGGCCTGCGCTGCTGGTGGTTGGGATCCGTCTGGGCTGCATCAATCACGCCCTGCTCACGGCCGAAGTGCTGGCGGCGCGCGGCATTCCGCTGGCGGGTTGGGTGGCCAACGTGGGCCTGGATCGCAACTACGCGCACGTCGACGAGACCATTGCGGCCATTGCCGAAGGCATCG
>JAGWIJ010000096.1 GCA_028873535.1 Pseudomonadota bacterium | reverse complement strand
ACGACGCCACGCTCGAGACCGATCCCTATGGCGGCTATGCCGCCACGGTGGGTGACATCGCGTACGACGTCGGCTTCTGGCGCTGGACCTTCATCGGCGCCAGCCTGCCCGCCTCGCGCCAGAAGTACGACACCGTTGAACTCTACGCGGGCGCCACCTGGCGCTGGCTGAACCTCAAGTACTGGCAGGAAGTCAGCGACTATTTCGGCGTCAATGACCTGTCGGCCGTGCCCGACTACGGCGTGCCGGCGTGCGGCAGCAGCCGCGGTTCGCACTACCTTGAGGGAAACTTCAGCGTCGAGCTTGGACACGGAATCGGCCTGGCACTGCACGCCGGACGCCAGGAGGTCCGCCACTATTCGGCGCTGGCCTTCAGCGACTATCGCGTCGGTCTCGACGGCGACCTGGGGCAGGGCTGGACGCTCAGCATCGGCTACAGCGAGACCACTGCCAATCCGCGCGCCTATGTCGACAGCCAGGGTCTCGATGCGGCGCGCGGCAAGTTCGTCGCGGCCATCCACACCAGCTTCTGAGCGGCGCCGGCGCCGCGCCGTTCAGTCCTCGCAACCGTGCAGGAAGCGGTGCGCAGCCCACAGGCACAAGGCGCTGGCCAGCGCGATCACCAGCCCCGCCAGCCAGTCCGCCCCGGCGTAGCCCCAGAATCCGTTCATTGCGCCTCCCCGCCGTGCATGGCCTTGCCGGTGTCGAGTCCGGTGTCGCGCATGCGCTCGAGACCGAACGGCGTCAGGCGGTAACGGAACGACAGCCGCGAACGGCCCCCGGTGCTGTCCAGCCGCTCGCTGCAGTGCTGCACCAGACCTGCGGCTGCGAGTTCCTCGAGCGCCAGGCGGATCGCGCCACGGCGCGTCTCGCTGCCGTATTCGGCGTTCGCGCCACGCTGCAGTTCCTCGTCCCAGGCTGGACCGCCGCGTGCGAGCGCGGTCAGCAGCCAGCCCTTCTGCGGCAGCTTCATTGACCACCTCCTATGGCCGGCGCCGGATCGCGCAGTGCGGCCACCGATTCCGCCGGCTCGCTGAACATCACGAAGGAGCCCGCCACCGTGAGCACCAGACCGACAATGAAATACCAGGCCGGCAGCTGGAGCGTGAAGACGGCGATGAACATCAGCGCGAATACCGCGTACAGGTTGCCGATCGCCTCGCCCCGGCCCACGCCGATCAGGCTGAAGCTCTTGTAGAACGCGGTGTAGCAGTAGGCATGGCAGGCTGCGGCCAGCACGATCCACAGCAAGGCGCGCGGATTGGCGAGGCTGTCGTGCGCCAGCTCCGCGATCGGGAAGCCGCCCAGCCATGCTAGTGCCGGCAGCACCAGCAGGCTCCAGAACAGCACCTCGAAGCTGAAGCGGCAGTGGATGCCGACGTCGGGGTCGCTCACATCCATGGCGCGGCTGGCGACCGCACCCTCGCTGCCCCAGCCGAGCGCCGACATCACGCCACCCAGGTAACCCAGCCAGGCCAGCGGATGGCGTTCGTCGAGTTCACCGAACAGCCCGGGGCCATAGATCACCACGCCCCCCAGGATGATGATCGCCATCCCGGCCGCCGCGCGTGTGCTGATGCGTTCGCGGTACCACAGCCTTGCCAGCACGGCTCCGACCACCGGATAGAACAGCGAGGTCACTGCCGCGAACACCGGGCCGACGAATCCCATCGCCAGGCAGGACCCGAAGATCGCCAGCGGACCGCCACACAGCGAGGCCAGGGCATACCAGCGCGAGATGCCGCGGAAGCGCACCAGCGTGCGCGCATAGTCGGGCAACCTGCCCAGCACGCCGTTCCACAGCGACAGGAAGCCGAACACCGCGATCGCGTGGATCCAGGTCATCACCGCCGTCGCAGCCACGCGCAGCCCGGTATTGGCCAGCGGAATCGCCGAATACGGCGTCTCGAACCACAGCGCGGTCGCCGGGACATACCAGATGCCCCACAGCAGGGCGGTCCACAGCGCCCACGCAAAGCCCCAGCGCTGCTTGCGCAGCAAATGACGCGCCAGAGCGCGCTGCAGCGGTGTGCTGGATTTTGTGGGCACGACATGTCCCGGAGGGCGTTCGACCGTGCAATGTTAGGGCCGGCGGCGCCCCCTCGCCATGGCCACCAGGGAGTAGCCCGGAAGGGGTAGGGCAGGGCGCCGCAGGCCTGTCGTCACGCTGCGGCTGGCAGCCGGCGCACGCGCGCCGTACACTTTAGGCCCTTCGCGCTGCCACGCTGGCGCATGCTCGCACGCCGCCTGGCGTGACGTGGCCGCCACGCGGCGCATTCATCCGAGGTCCGAGATGTCCGTTTCTCCTGCTTCCCCTGCCGTCGACGGGATTGCCTTTGTCGGTGGCGGCAACATGGCCGTTGCGCTGATCGGTGGGCTGCGCGATGCCGGCGTACCGGCCGTTGCGCTGCGTGCAGTCGAAATCCAGCCGGAGGCGCGTGCCGCCCTGGTGCAACGCTTTGGCGTGCAGGCCACGGCCGACCCGGCCGAGGTGCTGCCCGGCGCCGACGTCATCGTGCTTGCGGTCAAGCCGCAGCAGCTCGCTGCGGTGTGCCGCTCGATCGCGCCGCTGGTCGGCCAGGCCCTGGTGCTGAGCATCGCCGCCGGCATCCGCACGGCCGACATCGCGCGCTGGCTCGGCGGCCACACGCGCATCGTGCGCGCGATGCCCAACACGCCTGCGCTGGTGCGTGCCGGCATCACTGGCGTGTACGCCATGCCCGAGGTGCCGGCAGCGCAGCGCGCCCAGGCCGAAGGCGTGCTCAAGGCGGTGGGCGAAGTGGTGTGGGTGGCGGACGAACGTGCCATCGATGCCGTCACCGCCATCTCGGGCAGCGGTCCTGCCTACGTGTTCCATTTCATGGAAGGGCTGATCGCGGCGGGCGAGCAGCTTGGCCTCGATCCCGAGGCGGCGCGCCGCCTCACGCTGCAGACCGTGGCGGGTGCGGCGCGGCTTGCGCTCGACAGTCCGGAATCGCCGGCGCTGCTGCGCGCGCGCGTGACCTCGCCCAATGGCACCACCCAGGCAGCGCTGGAATCCTTCGCGGCCTCCGACCTGGTCGGCGCCATCGCGCGCGCCGTGCAGGCCGCCGACCGGCGCGCCGCCGAGCTCGGCGACGAATTCGGCAAGGCCTGAAGCCGCGTGGAGGCGCGCATCCAGGAGCTCGAGATCAAGCTGTCTTTTTGCGAGGACCTGCTCGATACCCTCAACACCACCGTGGTACGCCAGCAGCAGCAGATGGACCGCCTGCAGGCCGAGCTGCGCGTGTTGCGCCAGCAGATCGCCGCGCAGTCCGAGGGCGGCACCAGCCCCACCCTGCGCGACGAGCTGCCGCCACACTACTGATGGGACGCGCCTAGCTCAGCACCACGTCGAAGTTCTCCTGGCTGTACTCGCTCTGCACCTGCAGGCTGATCTCCTTGCCGATGAAGTCCGACAGCTCGGCCAGGCTGTGGCTTTCCTCGTCCAGGAACAGGTCGATCACCTTCTGCGAGGCCAGGATGCGGATCTGCTGCGACTGCGGGAACTGGCGCGCGGTGCGTACGATCTCGCGCAGGATGTCGTAGCACACGGTCTGCGCCGTGCGCAGCTCGCCGCGCCCGCTGCAGGTCGGACAGATCTCGCACAGCACGTGCGCCAGGCTTTCGCGCGTGCGCTTGCGCGTCAGTTCCACCAGGCCCAGCGTGGTGAAGCCGTTCACCGTGATGCGCGTGCGGTCGCGCGACAGGGCCTTGCGGAACTCGGCGAGCACCGAATCGCGATGTTCGGTCGACTCCATGTCGATGAAGTCGGCGATGATGATGCCACCCAGGTTGCGCAGACGCAGCTGGCGCGCGATGGACTGTGCGGCCTCGAGATTGGTGCGGAACACGGTGTCGTCGAAATTGCGGCCGCCCACGAAGGCACCGGTATTGACGTCGACGGTGGTCAGCGCCTCGGTCTGGTCGATCACCAGGTAGCCGCCGGACTTGAGGTCGACGCGCCGCGACAGCGCGCGCACGATCTCGTCCTCCACGCCGAACAGGTCGAACAGCGGCCGCTCGCCGGAATAGTGTTCCAGGCAGCCTTCGGTGTCCGGCGAATACTGCTGGCAGAACTCGCGCAGCTTCTGCAGGGTCTCGCGCGAATCGACCACCACGCGCTCGGTGCCGTCGGTGATGAAATCGCGCACCACCCGCAAGGCCAGGCTGAGGTCCTGATACAGCAAAGCCGGCGGCGCCGCCTTCAGGCTGGCCTCGCGCAGGTGGGCCCACAGCCGCATCAGGTAGTGGCTGTCGTCCAGCAGTTCGCGGTCGGTGGCACCCTCGGCCATGGTGCGCACGATGAAGCCGCCCTCATGGCCCGCCAGCAGCGTGGTCAGGCGTTCGCGCAGCTGGTTGCGCTCGGCCTCGTCCTCGATGCGTTGCGACACGCCGATGTGCTTTTCCTGCGGCAGGTGCACCAGCATGCGGCCGGCGATGCCGATCTGGGTCGTCAGGCGCGCGCCCTTGGTGCCGATCGCATCCTTGCTGACCTGCACCAGCAGCGGCTGGCCCTCGGACAGCATGCGTTCGATCGGCCGGTGCTCCTCCTGGCCGCTGCGCGCGCCGAAGATGTCCGCCACGTGCAGGAAGGCGGCGCGCTCCAGTCCGATGTCGACAAAGGCCGACTGCATGCCGGGCAGCACCCTGGCCACGCGCCCCAGATAGATGTTGCCGACCAGGCCACGCGCGCTGGCACGTTCGACGTGGATCTCCTGCGGCACGCCCTGTTCCATCACCGCCACCCGGGTTTCCTGTGGCGTCACATTGATCAGAATATTGTTGTTCATCATGGGCGCCCCCTCGGCGCCTGGTACCGTTCGAGCAGTTCGCCCAGTTCGCATAGCGGCAGGCCCATCACGCCGCTGTAGCTGCCCTCGATGCGCTTGACCAGCAGCGCTGCGCGCCCTTGGATGCCATAGCCGCCGGCCTTGTCGAAGGGTTCGCGGCTGGCCAGATAGTCGTCGATGTGCTGCGTCGTGAGGCTGCGGAAGGTCACCACCGAGATGCTCACGCAGTCCAGCGGTGTGCTGCCGTCATCCAGGCACAGGCCGGTGAGCACCTGGTGGCTGCGTCCGGACATCAGCCGCAGCATGCGCCGCGCATCGGCCTCGTCGACCGGCTTGCCGAGCAGCTCGCGGTCGACCGCAACCGTGGTGTCGGCGCCCAGCACCAGCAGCGGCCCCGCGATGCCGCGGCGGCGCGCCTCGCCGACCCCGGCACGCGCCTTGGCGCAGGCCAGGCGTGCCACGTAGGCGGCCGGGTCTTCGCCCGCCAGCGGTGTCTCGTCGACGCCGCCATCTGCCCCCGGCGGCACCAGCGCGAAGGCGATGCCGGCCTGGGCCAGCAGTTCGCGCCGGCGCGGACTGGTCGAGGCCAGCAGCAGAGGGGGCAGGGCGGGCACGGACAAGGCGGTGGGCTCAGTCGCGGTGATAGGGATGGTTGTTGAGCAGGCTGGCGGCACGGTAAAGCTGCTCGCACAGCACCACGCGCGCCAGCGCATGCGGCAGCGTCAGGCGCGACAGCGAGAACTGGATGCGACCGGAGCCCTTGAACTCGGCGTGCAGGCCGTCGGCGCCGCCGATCAGGAACACCAGGTCACGCACTTCCTGGCGGGCGCTGTCCACGCAGCCCGCCAGTTCGCGCGTGGTCCACAGGCTGCCGCGCTCGTCCAGCGTGATCAGACGGGCATCCGCGGGCAGGCGTTCCTTGAGGCGGTCGCGCTCTTCCTCGATCGCGCGCTCGATCGGGCGGCCTTCCGCGCGGGCACCAGGCTTGACCTCGATCAGCTGCACCGGCAGGTCGCGCGGCATGCGTTTCACGTAGTCATCGCAGGCGCTCTTGACCCAGTCGGGCATCCGCTGGCCGACTGCCGCCACCGTGATGCGCACGTCCGGATCGCCTCAGTAGGCTGCGCCGCTGCCGGTGGCTTCGCTGCGGCGCATGCCCAGCGGCATGCCCAGCGCCGGTGGGCGCCGTGGCAGCCCGTGGCCGCCCCACAGCTCGGACAGGTTGTAGTAGTCGCGCGCGGCGGGCTGCATCACATGCACCACCACCGAACCCAGATCGACCAGGATCCACTCGCCGCTTGCGCCGCCTTCCAGCGTGGCACGCGAAGCGCCGGCCAGCCTGGCCTGCTCCTGGACATGGTGCGCCAGGGCGCGTGTCTGGCGCGAGGAATCCGCACTGGCCACGATCACCCAGTCGAACAGCGATGTGAGCCGGTGGACATCGAGGATCTCGATGTCACGGGCCTTGATGTCTTCCAACGCGGTAACCGCCACGTCGCGGATCTGCTCAGGCTCCATGCCCCTCCTGGGTATACAGACCTTCGAATTCAATATAGTCGAGAACGCAATCGGGAAGCAAATAGCGCGGGCTGCGCCCGGCGCGCACCATCGCACGGATGGCGGTGGCGGAAATTTCCAGTTGCGGTGCGTCGAGCAGCGTGAGCGCGCCGGCGGCCGACGTGGTGCGCGCCGCACTGCGCCGTGACCACCAGTCGCGCAGTTCGGCGGGTAGATGGGCCGCGATGTCGATGCCTGGCCGTGGCACGATGGCCAGGTTGCACAGCGCCGGCAGCCCGGTCCAGGCATGCCAGGTCGGCAGCCGCAGGAAGGCATCGGCTCCCAGCACCAGCCACAAGGGTGTGGCGTGGCCGTGGCGCTCGCGCAGCACCTTCAGGGTCTCGACCGTGTAGCTGGGGCCCGGACGCTGCAGTTCCAGCGCTTCGGCATGCAGTCGTGGATTGCCGGCGCAGGCCAGTTCGACCATGCGCAGTCGCTGCCCGGCGCTGGCGGCCGTCGGGCGCTGCCAGGGGCGCGCCGGGATCAGCAGCACGCGTGCCAGGCCCAGGCCTTCGATCGCCTCCTCGGCCAGACGCAGGTGCCCGTGGTGGATGGGGTCGAAACTGCCGCCCAGGATGCCCAGGGCGGCGACCTCAGGCGCGGACGTGTCCGTCACCCAGGACCACGTATTTCTGGCTGGTCAGGCCTTCCAGCCCGACCGGGCCGCGCGCATGCAGCTTGTCGGTCGAAATCCCGATCTCGGCACCCAGTCCGTACTCGAAACCGTCCGCAAAGCGCGTCGAGGCATTCACCATCACCGAACTCGAATCGACCTCGCGCAGGAAACGCATGGCGTGACCATGGTGCTCGGTGACGATGGCATCGGTGTGCGCCGAGCCATAGGTGCTGATGTGGTCGATGGCCTGGTCGAGGCCATCGACCACGCGCACCGCCAGGATCGGCGCCAGGTACTCGGCGTACCAGTCGTCCTCGCTGGCGGCTGCCATGTCGGGCACCACGGCGCGCGTGCGTTCGCAGCCGCGCAGCTCGACACCCTTGCTGCGGAACAGGGCGCTCAGGCGCGGCAGCAGCGGCGCTGCCAGGTCGGCGTGGATCAGCAGCGTCTCCATGGTGTTGCAGGTGCCGTAGCGATGCGTCTTGGCGTTGTCCGCGATCGCCACCGCCTTGTCGTGGTCGGCCGAGGCGTCGATGTAGACGTGGCACACGCCGTCGAGGTGCTTGATCACCGGGATGCGTGCCTCGCTCGAGATGCGCTCGATCAGGCTCTTGCCGCCGCGCGGCACGATCACGTCGACATGGTCCTTCATGGTGATGAGCGCGCCAACGGCGGCGCGATCGGTGATGCCCAGCACCTGCACCACCTCGTCGGGCAGGCCGGCGCTGCGCAGACCCTCGTGCATGCAGGCCGCGATCGCCTGGTTGGAGCGCACCGCCTCCGAGCCGCCGCGCAGGATGCAGGCATTGCCGGACTTCAGGCACAGGGCAGCCGCATCGGCGGTCACATTGGGACGCGCTTCGTAGATGATGCCGACCACCCCCAGCGGCACGCGCATGCGGCCGACCTGGATGCCGCTCGGCCGGAAGGCGAGGCCGCTCATCTCGCCGACCGGGTCGGGCAAGGTGGCGACCTGGCGCAGGCCGGCGGCCATGCTGCGCACGCCCTTGGCGCCCAGGGTCAGACGGTCGATGAAGGCGGCGTCGGCGCCCTGCGCGCGCGCCATCTCGAGGTCGGCGGCATTGGCCGCGAGCAGCGCTTCGAGTTCGCGTTCGAGCGCGCCGGCGGCCGCTTCCAGCGCGGCATTGCGCACCGCCGTGGTGGAGCGCGCGACCACGCGCGAGGCGCGCCGTGCGGCTTGGCCCAGCGCCAGCATGTGCTGCTTGAGTTCGGTCGCCGGCAAGGCGCGAGGATCGTTCATGACAGGCTCCGGGAAATGCGCCCGGCCGGGGCCGGGCATGCTCAGCGAGATTCGATCATACTCCGCTCGCCGGCGGCGCCACGCATGAAGCGCACCCCCAACTGCAGCAGGACGTCCCAGGGATCGGCGAGTGCCTCCATGCCTTTCGAGACCCGGTCGACACGTGCGATGTCGACCAGTGCGGCCTGCGCCACTTCGAGCGGAATGCGCCGCGCGTGCTTCTCGATCAGCGCCTGGCGCGGTCCCCACACGCGCGCTTCGCGCAGCGCCTGCGGCAGCGCACGGCCCTGCGCCAGCGCGCCGGCCGCGCGCGTCAGGCCGCGCAGGCTCTCGGCCAGCGACCACACGATCAGCGGCAGGGCTGCGCCACCTTCCTGCAGGCCGCGCAGGGTGCGCTCGAAGCGCGCCGGCTCGCGCGCCAGCAGCGCCACCGCAAGGTCATCGATGTCGAAGCGCGCCACATCCACCACCGCTTCGCGCACCATGGCCTCCGACAGCGGACCCGCCGGGTGCAGCAGCGCCAGTTTGCGGATCTCCTGCAGCGCGGCCAGCAGGTTGCCCTCGGTGCGTTCGGCCAGCAGCATGAGTGCGTCCTGCGAAGCGGCGTGCCCCTGTGCGGCCAGCCGGCCCTGGATCCAGGCCGGCAGTCGTTCGCGCGTGACGGGCTCGGTCATCACCACCGTGCCGGCCGCGGCGAGGCCGCTGAACCACTTGCTCTTGAGGGTGGCGTTCTCGAGTCCTGGCAGGCTGACCAGCACGATGGTGGAACCGCCCAGGCGTCCGGTCAGGTCTTCCAGCGCGCGCGCGCCCTCCACCCCCGGCTTGCCGCCCGGAATGCGCAGCTCCAGCACGCGCTGGTCGCCGAATAGCGAATCGGTGCTGGCGGCCAGCGCCAGGCGCGACCAGTCGAAGCCCTGTTCCACGGTCAGCACTTCGCGTTCGCGGTAGTCCGCTGCGCGCGCGGCAGCCAGGATCGCGTCGCAGGCCTCGTAGGCCAGCAGCGGCTCGGCGCCGACCACCACGTAGAGCGGGGCCAGGCCGCGCGCCAGTTCGGCCGCCAGCCGTTCGCTGTCGACCGGACCGCCCTGGCGTTTAGTGCTCATCCGGCTTCCTGGACGGGTCGAGCGCCCCCAGGCGCAGCATCAGCAGCCGGATCGAGTCGGCGCGCAGCTCGGTGAAGATCTGCGCCTCTTCGCTCTGCTTGGAGAGGGTGTTCGGCACGTTGTAGGACAGCGGCCGCTCGACCAGCAGGTCGGTGGCGGCCAGCAGCGTGCCGCCCCGGGCGTCCAGCACCTGGAAGCGCACGCGCTGACGCAGCATCAGTTCACGTACCTGGCCCGAGGTGGTCAGCGACTGGATGGCGCGTTCGCTCGGCGTGGCGAGGATCTGCAGCTGAACCTCGGCATCGTCCCTGCGCGGCGCCAGCGTGAGCTGATCATTGGCCGACAGCGTGTCGCGCAGCGCGATCACGTAGGGGTCGGTCTCGCTGGCGGCCAGATACAGCGAATGGAAGTGCAGCGGTCGCGCCTCGCGCAGGTGGAAGCCGCAGCCGGCCGCCAGTGCGGCGGCCAGCAGCAGGGCTGCCAGCCGACCACCGGCCCGCGCGCTCAAGCCACCACCAGATTGACCAGGCGTCCGGGCACCACCACCACCTTGCGCACCGTCAGGCCCTCGGCATGGCGCTGCACGGCCGGGTGGCTGCGTGCCGCCGCTTCGATGTCCTCGCGACTGGCGCTGGCGGCGACTTCCACGCTGCCGCGCGTCTTGCCGTTGATCTGCAGCACCAGCTCGATCTGTTCGCGCACCAGCGCGCTTTCGTCGGGTTGAGGCCAGCTCGCGTCATGGATCGCGCCGCCCAGCGCCAGTTGTTCCCATAGCGCTTCGCAGAGGTGCGGGGTGATCGGCGCCAGCAGGCGGAGCAGGATGGAGAAGCCTTCGCGGGTGGCAGCGGCCGCGCCGGCGGCGTGCAGCTTTTCCACGCTGTTCAGGATCTTCATCGCGGCCGAGGCCACGGTATTGAACTGACGCCGGTCCATGTCGTAGTTGGCCTGCTTCAGGCTGGCGTGGACCTCGCGCCGCTGTTCGCGCACCACGGCCGCATCCGCTGCGGCCTCGGCGCCACCGGCCGCGAGCTGCTGACCCAGTGCCCACACGCGCTTGAGGAAGCGGTAGGCGCCCTGGACACCCGAATCGGACCATTCCAGCGACTGCTCCGGCGGGCTGGTGAAGATGATGAAAAAACGCGCGGTGTCGGCGCCGAATTCCTCGATCAGGGCCTGCGGGTCCACCGTGTTGCCCTTGGACTTGGACATCTTGGCGCCGTCCTTGAGCACCATGCCCTGGGTCAGCAGCCGTGCGAAGGGCTCGTCGTGGCTGATCAGGCCGACGTCGCGCATCAGCTTGTTGAAAAAGCGCGCATACAGCAGATGCAGGATGGCGTGCTCGATGCCGCCGATGTACTGGTCGACCGGCAGCCAGTAGTTGGCGCGTTCGTCGAGCATGCGGCTGTCCTGGTCGGGGCAGGCATAGCGCGCGAAGTACCACGAGGACTCGACGAAGGTGTCCATGGTGTCGGTCTCGCGTTCGGCCGGACCGCCGCATTTCGGGCAGCTGGTGCGGTAGAAGGCGGGATCCTTCTTGATCGGCGAACCGACGCCGTCCATGGTGACGTCTTCGGGCAGCACCACCGGCAGGTCCTGCTCGGGTACCGGGACTTCGCCGCAGTTCGGGCAGTGGATGATCGGGATCGGGCAACCCCAGTAGCGCTGGCGCGAAATGCCCCAGTCGCGCAGGCGGTACTGCACGCGCGGGGCGCCGCTGTCCAGGGCTTGCAGCACCTGGCCCATCTTGCTGCGTGCTTCGGCCGAGCTGCGGCCGTTGAAATCCTCGGAATCGACCAGCACACCGTCGGCGGTCCAGGCCTCGGCCAGCGGCTCGGCCAGCACGCTGCCGTCGGCAGGCTGGATCACCACGCGGATCGGCAGCGCGTAACGGCGCGCGAACGCGAAATCGCGTTCGTCGTGCGCCGGTACCGCCATCACGGCCCCCTCGCCGTAGGACATCAGCACGTAGTTGGCCACCCACACCGGCAGCCGCGCGCCGGTCAGCGGATGCAGCACGAAGCGCCCGCTGGGCATGCCGCGCTTTTCCTGGGTGGCGATGTCGGCTTCGGCCACGCCGCCGTGGCGGCATTCCTCGATGAAGGCGGCCAGTGCCGGATCGTCGCGCGCGGCATCGAGCGCCAGCGGGTGTTCGGCCGCCACCGCGACATAGGTGGCGCCGTAGAGCGTGTCGGCCCGGGTCGTGAAGACCTTGAGCACGCCGTCGCCTTCGGCATGGCGGAAGTGGATCTCGGCGCCTTCCGAACGGCCGATCCAGTTGCGCTGCATGGCCTTGACCTGTTCCGGCCAGTCCGGCAGGCGGTCGAGCTCGTCGAGCAGCTCGTCGGCGTAGGCGGTGATGCGCAGGTAGTACATCGGGATCTCGCGCTTCTCCACCAGCGCGCCCGAGCGCCAGCCGCGTCCGTCGATCACCTGCTCATTGGCGAGCACGGTCTGATCGACCGGATCCCAGTTCACCGTGCCGGACTTGCGGTACAGCAGGCCCTTCTCGAGCAGCTTGGTGATCAGCCACTGTTCCCAGCGGTAGTAGCCGGGGCTGCAGGTGGCGAGTTCGCGCGACCAGTCGATCGCGAAGCCCAGCGACTTGAGCTGGCCGCGCATGTGCGCGATGTTCTCGTAGGTCCATGCGGCGGGCGCGCTGCCGTTCTTGAGCGCAGCGTTCTCTGCCGGCAGGCCGAAGGCGTCCCAGCCCATCGGCTGCAGCACGCTGAAACCCTTCATGCGGTGATAGCGCGCCAGCACGTCGCCGATGGTGTAGTTGCGCACGTGCCCCATGTGCAGCCGCCCCGAGGGGTAGGGGAACATCGACAGGCAGTAGTACTTGGGCCGCTGCCGGTCCTCCACTGCGCGCCAGGTCTGGTGTTGTTCCCATCCCTGCTGGATGCGCGCTTCCAGGGCGCGCGGCTGATACGTCGCTTCGTTCGACAACGTCATTCTTCGTCTCGCGGCAGTCCCGGAAAGCGCTCATGCAAGGGGCGTTCGGCAGCCGGACGGGCATTGCCGCCGGCGGCGCGCTGGCCCGGTTGTCCCTGGCCACGTGGCCGGCTGTTGCGGCTGCCGCTGCGGCGGCCACCGGCATTGCCGCCCGGTTGACCGCCGCCGCCGCCGCCGCCGCCGGCGGCCGCGCGTGCCGCCTGGCCGCGGTTCTGCACCAGTTCACGCCGGTCTTCTTCCGGAATCCCTTCGAAGGTGGCGGTGGGGCGCTTGCCCTGCAGGATCGCGACGATCTCGGACGGAGCCGGCGCATGGTTGGGGTCGATCACCACCAGCGGCGCGGCACCTCGCCGCATGCGTCCGCCGCCGCCACTGAAATTGCCCTTGCCGGGGCGTTCACTGCGGCCGCTGGCGAGCGATGCTGCCGAACGATTGGCGTTGTCGAGCGGTTGGCCGCCGTCCTCGTAACGGCTGCGACGCACCTGCGGCTCGCCGGCCACACCGGGCTGTCCCTGTCCACCCTGGCCGCCCTGGCGCTGACCCTTGCCGCGTTGCTGGGCCTTGCCCTTGGCGTTGCCATTGCCGTTTGCATTGCCGTTTGGATTGGCGGCGCGCGGCGGGCGTGCTTCGCCCTGCGGCGCCTGACCTTCCGGCCGGCTGCCCGCTTCGCCGCCCTTGCCTCGGCC
>JAGWIJ010000007.1 GCA_028873535.1 Pseudomonadota bacterium | reverse complement strand
TGATCTTCAGGCCCGGACCGCTGCCATCGCTGGGGGTGATCGTTCCCGGCGGCGGCAGACAGTCGAGGTCGGTCGAGACTCCGCAGGTCGTCGGATCGGCGTCGGGTGCCCCCATCACCAGCAGGCCGCCACCGTTGGTGGTGATCGACGGATTGGTGCTCTGGTTGAAGATGATGGTGTTGTGCTCGATGTCGCCATCCTTGATGAAGCCGATGTGCGAGAAGCCGCCACCGTCGCCGGAACTCAGGTTGCCGCAGATCCAGTTGTTGGTGAAGCGGTAGTAGTCGGCACCGGTGTTGATGCTGACGCCGCCGGCGCCGGCGGGTGTCGACGAGAACAGCTCGTCGCCCATCGAGGAATTGCCGACCACCGCGTTGTGGTGCACGTTGACGGCGATGTTGAAACAGAACGGCAGGCTCAGGTTCTGGACTTCGCTGGTCTCGCACGAGGTCGGGTAGGACGCGATGGTCTGGCCGTTCCCGCCGAGCGCGACTTCGGGATGTTCGCCGGTGCCGATGGTGATGCCCCCCGACATGGTGCCGGTGTTGTTGCTGATACGGTTGTTGGCGATCTGCAGCCTGTGTGCATAGGCATGCGCGAAGATGCCGCCGCCGCCTTGCGAACTGTCGCGGATGCCGAGTCCGTCGATGCTCGACGGGTTGCAGTAGAAGTTGGTCGGGTAGGGATTTGCCGGCGCGGCCGAGCCGCCGCAATCGGCGCTCGACAGCAGCGTGGTGTTGACCGGGAAGCTGGCCCCCGGCGTGCCGGCAGTTGCGCCAAAGGCATCCTGGATCGAGGTCCCGATCGGGAATTTCACGCCCTTGCCGACCACCGTGATGGCCGCGCCCTCGTAGGCACCCAGCAGGCTGGGCTCGATCAGCTGCTCGGCGAGGTTGCCGTTCAGCGTAGCATCCCAGCCCAGCGTGGCCTCGAACGGCAGCCGGTCGACCACCATCGACGGAAAGTTCATCCAGCTGGCGCTGGTCTCGTTGTTGCCCGCGCCCACCAGGCCATTGACACAGGCCCGGTTGGCGCTCGTGTCGGGACGGCCATCGGGGGTCAGTCCGAACAGGCACACGATCTTCTGGCGCCACGGGTTGAGCAGGCGGCCGGCAGGCTGGGTATTGGCATCGATGACCGCGGACGCCGCACCGACGCCCTGCAGGCGCACCGGCTTCCACATCACGACCATCTCGTTGTAGGTGCCGGCCGGCACGATGATCATGTCGCCGGGCTGGGCCGCATCGATGGCGGACTGGATCGTCGCACCGGCGGCAAGCACGGTCGGCGCCTTGCCGCCGACCGTCACGGTGACCGTGTCGATCGAGCGCTTGCCCGCAGCCGTGGTGATGATCAGCTGACCGCAGGACGCCTTCGAGCCGCCGAACTGTGCCTGCTGCTGGACCGCGCAGGCCGGCACCCCCGGCGGCACCGTGACCGTGATCGAGGTATCGCTCCAACTGGTCACCGGCGCGTTGATGCCACCGATGGTGACCGTGCCTTGTCCGCCGAATCCGTAGTGGCGCGTGACCTTGGGCTGGTTATACGGCACCTTGGTGATCGAGGGACCGGTGTAGCCGTACCATTCGACGGCCTGGTTGCCCAGGGCATTGATGGTGATCGCATGCTGCGCGGCGCTGACCCAAGGACCGGCGACATCGCCGGTGACGCTGGCGATCGCCGGCGTCGCATCCGGATAGGCGCAGTCGGGGCGGTTGTAGCTGCCCGAGGCGAAGGCCTGCACCGGCACCACCGGCGTGTCGAAGTAGCCGGTCTGGCCGGGCATGAACGGGAGCTCATAACAGAACTGGCTGTAGCCTGGCTGGAACAGCGGATCCGGTGTTCCGCTCATGCCCGAGTCGTTCATGCACATGACCATCATGGTCGGCGCATACCCCGTCGGATTGGGCGGATTGACCTCCCAGGTCGAGTAATTGAGGCCGTTGTAGAGACCGAACTGATCCGTGTACACGCGGCTGACCGGATTGCCCGTCCAGTCCTTGATGGCCACCGGCAGGTACGAGGGTGCGAATTTCTCGCCAAACTGTGGCGAGAAGGGATCGAACTCGGCCGCGAAGTCATCCAGGATGATGCCCTGGAAGTGCGAAGTCACATGGGTCGAGCTGAAGATGTAGAACTTCACCAGAGCCGACGACTGCAGATCCAGCGTCACTTCCTTGCGGTCGCACAGGGCCCGGAAGGCGCCCGCGAAAGGCGCGACCTCGCCCGACTGCGGATACAGGCTGATGTAATCCGGCACCTGCCGCACCTGGCCGACGCAGGGCCAGAATGTTTCGACGCTGCCGGTGTCGCCCTCATGACTGGGCAAGGCCACATTGCGGCCCAGGCTGGTGGTCGGGTTCTGCGGGTTGAGCGCGTTGTAGCTCGCGGCCAGTTGCGCCTGATCGGGCAGGATGTAGACGGCGCTCGCCAGGCCAGGGAATTCCACTGCTGCCGGCGCGATGAAGTTGTCGCCGATCAGGATGTTCTTGTCCTCTTCCTTGACCAGTTCGTAGCCCGGCGGAACGACCACCTCGACGACGTACTTGCCGGGCGGCAGCATGGGTGTGCCGAAGCGGTAGGGGTCGCTCGCGTCCGGATTCGGAGTGCAGCTCGTGCAGTTGCTACCCGTCGGCTTGCCGGTCACCGGATCGAGGCCGGTCACGCTGGGAAAGCTGTACATGCCGTCGTAAGGCGCAGGCTGCAGCTGGTTCCAGGTATGCATGCCGTCGTAGCACTTGTACTGCGCGTTGTAGGGCAAGGTGTGCGCCGCCGGACCGCCATGCTGCGCGTTGTACCAGTCGAGGTATTGGGGCTGGTTGCTCAGTGCGTAGAAGAACGGATCCGTGCTGCCCTGCTGGCCCGGGCAGTTCATGTTGGGTTTGCCGTCCGAGCGGAAACCCTGCACCCAGTCGTCCCAGCTCGAGGTGTCGGTCTGGTCGACCAGCTTCAGGGTCGGCGTCACGCCGTCGGCAGCCAGGCCTTCCTGGTAGAGATTGACATGCACGTGGGCGACCAGGGGTTCCCACTTGGCCTGCACCAGCATCTGCGGATTGTCGAACGGCCGCGTCGAGGCGTAGACGACATGGCCGTGGATCGGACCGGTCTCGGTCGGCGCGAAAGGCTTCTTGCCGAATTCGAGGAAGTTGCCCTGGCCGATGTATCCCTGCCAGCCATAGGAACCGAACCAGAACGGCGGGTCGATGCGGCCGGTGGAATGGTTGCTGATCGAACCAGGCTTGGGGCCGGCGGCAATGCCAAGCGCCTTCTCCGCAGTGCAATCCGCGTCGGCGCAGTAGACCGCGCCGGGCACCGACAGATCAGCCGGCAGCGGGTTCTGCTCATAGGTATTGGCCATGAACGCCGCAGTGACGGAATTGCCGCACGGGCTGGCTGCCGGATCGCACGACTTCGAGCCATCGGCCGGGCCGCCGGCGTCATAGATGACGTGCACGCCGGTGGTCTTGTAGCGCGTGCTGTCGGTCTCGACCGTGTACCAGTTGAACAGCGGGAAGATCTCGTTGAACGCGGCATTGCCATTGAGATCGGTGTTGTTGAAATCGGAGAAGCTGCCGTCACGGAAGCGCACATTGGTCGCCGCCAGCGCGAGCCCCGGCTTGCTGCTGTCCGACACGCCGGTGCCCGTCATGTCGATGAAGGAACGCGTGTAGAGGTCGGCCTGCCACTGGTGCACGCCGATCTCGCCCATGTCGCAGATGCCGGCCGTGGCGCTGGTGGCCGCGCCGGAGCAGGTGGTGACGTTGGGCGTGCTGGTGGTGGCTCCTGCAACGCAAAGTCCGCCGTTGTTGCCGCCGCACCCCACCGAAACCGGCTGGGTGATGCCGTCGATGATCTGGTCGTTCCACTGGTCGAAGGTCGTGACCTTCCAGTTACCCGCCGGGATGCCCTTGAAATCGAAGTTGCCCTCGGCATCGCACTTGGCGAAGGCGATTTCCGCGCCGTCCGGGTCACCCAGGCTGACGTAGCACTGCGTGAAGGCCAGCGCATCACGGCTGCCGCTGCTGTAGAGGCGGCTGTCCGGCGTGCGGCTCAGGCGCGACCCCGTGACCCGTCCCCTGACCTCGTAGCTGCAAGCCAATGCGCCGCCGTTCGGCTTCGGATCGCACATGCCGGAGCTGGTGCCGTTGTAGCGGCGCTCGTTGATGATCTTCGGATTGGCGAAGCCGATCGAGACGTGATAGCCGGCGGGCCCGAATTCCTGGAAGTAGCCCGGTTCACCGACACGCATGAACGAGTCATGTGCCTTCTGGCCGTCGAGCGTGTTGGTCTGGACCCATTCCTGGCCGAGGGCGATGCGGCTGGCACCGGGCAGCGCGGTGATGCCATAGCGCCCCGGATAGAGATTCTTCACCAGGGCCTGGCCGGCCATCGGCGACAGCGTCTTGCCGTCCGACTCGAATTTCGGGCAGGTGACGATCATGCCGGTTGCCGTCGACAGCGGCGTGGCCGCCGGATTGGCAGCATTGGCCGCGTAGTTGGCCGTGGCCACCGCGGAAATCGGGCAGGCGTCGAGGCCAGTCACCGGGTCGATCGTGCCTGCCAAGGCGTTGGACAGCGGCTGGTTGGACATGTCGTAGGTCGGTGTCCCGGTCGCAGCGCCAGTCTGGCCGGCCTGATCGTAGATCGTGATCTGGAAGTCGCCCAGGCCCGGTTCCTGCGGCGCCAGCACATCGACGCCACCGCCCGGCCCCTGTTCGCCGTTCAGCGGATAGTCGTCCTCGTAGACGATCACCGACAGTGTCGCCGACGGCAGCGGCGTGGGCACGGCCAGCACCGTCACCGGCGCGAAGGCCGCAGGCGACGTGCAGGCCACCTTGGTCGCCGACTGGGGCCCGCACGCAGCCGCGATCGGCGCACCCCCCATGCCGTGGCCACAGGTGGTCGCTGTCCCGGGGAGCGACGTCGCCGCCGTCGAGGCACAGCCCGTGGGGCTGCCGGTGTAGCCCGTGTTGAACGGCGTCGCGGCGTCGCCGGGCAGCACCGAGATGTAATAGCGCTTGCTCGGATCCAGCGCGACCTGGCCGGGGAGGATCGCGGCCTGCTGCGTGCCGGTGCGGCAGCCGCCATTGCCGACGTCGCACACGACCGCAGCCCCCTGCAGCTTCTGGCCCGCTTCGCACGACAGTGGCCCGGTGCAACCCGCCGCCACCACGGGCATCGAACTGGTGTGGAAATTGGTGCCGTAGTTGATCGGATTGGTGACCGTCGGTGAAATCGTCGGACAGCCGGCAGGCAGCGGATTGGTGGTGCAGGCCGGATCCACGTAGAAGGTGCGGTCCTCCTCGATGATCCAGCGGTAATCGCTGATCTGCGTCAGATGATCGACGCCATCCACGACGCTCACGTTCAGATTGCTGGGACTCGGGAACACCACGGTCACGGTGGTCGCGGCGCTGTAGACGCCCAGCGAGTTCCTGGCCAGGAACGAGAAGGTGTAGGTGCCGGCACCGGGCGCGGTGGCAGTGAAGCCGCCATAGGCATCCGGGACCACGTTCAGGCCCGACCCCGCCGGTACCACGATCGATGCGGGTTCGACGGTCAGCGGCAGGTTGGCGGCATCGGCGCAGGCCGCCAGCACGCCGGGCGTCTTGACCGCCAGCGAAGTCGCCACGGTGGAACTGAAGGTGCTGCCCGTGCAGCTGACGCCATTGCCGTCGCTGGCCAGCACCGTCGACGCGCCCAGCGTGACGGTCGCGGTGATGCCCGAGGAACACACGCCGGCGCTCACCGAGCCATTGGCGCAATAGCTGAAGCTGTCGCTGGTGGCGGTGCTGCCTGCGAAAGGCGCGTAGCTGAAAGTGCCGTCCGCGTTGAGCGTCACGCTGCCATTGGTGGCCGGCGTCAGCAGCGCTACTCCGTAGACGCGCAGGTCGTTGGCGATCACGCCTTTGGCTGGATCGGACACCTGCAGCGTCTGGCCGGCCACCAGCATGTTGTAGAGGTCGGCGTTGGCCTGCGGGACCACCGCGAACGCTGCCGCTGCGGGCAGCGCGGCGCCGTTGACGCCGATGTACGCCAGCATGCCGCCATCACGCGCGGTGGCGTTGGCGGACAGGCTCAGCTCGCGGTCGTAGATCGGCAATGCCGTCGCGCCCGCCGCCGGCGCATTGATCATCACGTCGTAGGTCTTGCCTGCCGCCAGGAAGACTTCGTTCTGGATGCGCGGCAGGCCGGGCAGCACGTTGCCATCTTCCGCGACCAGCGTCATGCCGGCCGCGGGTGTGGCGGCGGGGCCGGTGGTCGCCCCGACGATGGCGGGCACATGCATCTTCAGGCCAGCGTTGACCAGGCGCACCAGGACCTTGCCACTCACGGCGCCTGTGGCCCCGGCGAGCGGGTTGACCGGGTACAGCGATGCCGCCGCATGGGTGACGTCGAAGGTGCTGCCGTTGATCAGGAAATAGCGCGGCGAATAGTTGACCGCAGGCGGATAGCAGGTGTTGAAAGCGGGATTGGCGGCAGCAGTGGCGGTGAGCGGATTGCCGCAACCGCCCGGCAGGCCGGACCACACCGCAGTCTCGCTGAAGCCGGCCGTGTTCACGGCGGTGGCAACCGCAGCATTCTGGGCCGGGTCGATTTCACTGAACAGCAGCGGGATGTCGGCGGTGTAGCGGATCGCCGTGGATGCGCCGGCGGTCCCATAGGCCGTGCCGCTGACGGCGTCAGTGACCACCAGGATGCCGTAAAGCCCCATCGGTCCCTGGATCGAGGGATGCGTGCCCGACTCGATCAGGTAGGTGCCGGGCAACAAGGCCGGCGATGCCACCGGGCAACTCGGCCCCCAGCACAGCGAGGTCGTGGCACCGGCAGCCACTTCGGTCGCGAACGACTGGACCCGCGCGCCCTGGAGGGGCGCCGGTGCGGTTGCCCCGGTCAGGATCGGCCAGGTCTGCGCGCGGACCTTGCTATGGTCCGGACTGGGCGTCGTGGTGGCGCTGCTGCCCAGCCCGCCACCGACCTGGCCGACGATCACCAGCGAGGTTGGAAGCGTGTTGGCGCTGGTGGCCCCGGGCGGCGTGAAACTGAGCTTGTTGCTGAGGTTGATCGCCAGATCCTGCCCGGTCGGTACCGTGATGACGACAGGCGACCATGAGGCAGCGACGGCAATCTGCTGGGCTGTGGCCGTGCCCGCCGTCACAGCGGCCTGCGCCGCTGCCACGGCCGGGTTGGACGCCGTGCACGTTGCCAGCGAGCCGGTGGCGGCGCTGCCGCAACTGTATCCCCACATCGGCACAACATTGCCGTCCGACAGTGTCGCGCTGGCAGGTGCGGCGCTCAGGTTGACGACCTGCGTCGCAGCCAAGGCTGCACCACCGGTCGAAGACAGGAGAACCGCTGCCGCCAATACCGTCCGGATCAGGGCGGATTTGAGAAGGATCGTTCGCATGTACGCTCTCCTGCCTTCACTGGGATTCATCGATCACGAATTCGCGCGAATCGACGAGCATCATCATCATCATTCCGCCCGGGAAGATGTTGTTCGTGGTGATCTCGCGTTCGTTGTGGGAGTGCCACATGAAGGCGAAGCCGGCCTCTTTGGAGGGGTTGTTGCCAACGGTCCCCGACGGTGGCGTCGTGCCGGTCGTGCTGCACGCCGTGGTGCTGTTGAGCCCGGTACAGGTGCCGAAGGTGGCGCGCGTGGTGGCATCCGGCCCCAGGTAGGGACTGCCGCCATACCAGGTGCCGTTCTTGAAGATGTTCGGATCGGGCAAGGTCACGGGACCACCGGCGGGCACGTCGCCGAACGGCGCCGCCTGCATCGGCTTGTCGTGATCCTGGCACCACTCGAAGTAGTTGATGGCGGTGGGCGCACCGGTGTTGTAGCCGTTGGCATCGGGCGTGCACGGCAGTTTGGCGTTGGCATCGGCCGACGCACCGTTGTGTCCGTACATGTCCCAGTTGAGCCCCCGGCCCGTGAAGTAGAACAGCCCGTCCATGGCAACGCCGGGCGTCGTCGTGGTGGTGAACATCAGCGGGCCGGCCAGGGTGTTGGCGGCGTTCAACAGCAGGTTGCCGTCACGCGCCAGGATGCGCACGTGGTTGGCATGTTCGTGGAAGGGATGCTGCCAGCGGCCCTGCCCGATGATGCGCAACAGCGTGATCTCGCCCGGGTGCATATGCGGATTGCCGTTGTAGGGCTGGCTCGGATACATCGGCGCGTAGTTGGGGTCCATGTCGTCCGGCATCGAGCGGCCGTTGATCATGAAATACGCCGGGTGATAGGGCTCGGTGGGCACCTCGAGGCTGCACCCGACCGCGCCCGCGCTGCAGCCGGCCTTGGCCGTCACCTGCGCGAGTGCCGCGATATGGATGGCGGGATCCATCTCGGAAAACTGGAACAGGTATTCGCGGTCGTAGCAGGTGGCCGGATGGTCGTAGGCCGACGTCGACAGGCGGAAATCCGCCTCGCCCCAGGTCGACCTGGCGGTGGCGTTGTTGCCGGCCGGCGCGAGCGTGTCGGTGCAGGCGGCATCCGCAACCGGCGCCTTCGGCAACACGATGATGGCGCCAAAGAGGCCCATCTCGACCTGCAGGTCACCCTGGGTACCACTGTAGTAGGTATGCGTGCCGGGCGTGGCCGCAACGAAGCTGTAGCTGACGGTGGCGGCCGGTGCCGCTTCACAGGTGAGCAGCCCCGGCGCGCCCGCCGGCACCGTCGCAGCGCAACTGGTCGTCACGTTGAAGCCCGGAAACAGCATCGACGTGTTGCCGGCCACCGCCGGCAGGTTGTTGGTCAGGTTGACCGTGACCGTCTGGCCTTCGGTCACGATCAGCGTCGGTCCGGGCAGCTGCATGGCATTGCAGAACGCGCCGCCGATCGCCGCCGGCGCGTAGCCGCCGGGCGCGCCGTTGCAGCCGTAACCCCAGGAATACACCGCCTGACCATCAGGCTGCGTGATGTAGGCCTGGCTGGCCTGCAGGTTGAAGGTCGGCCCCGTGATGCCGGGCGCCGCGGCGTGCGCCGCAGTGGCGAACAGCGCCGCCAGACCGAGAGTGAGCAGTCGCTGCATCGGAATCGCCGTGTTGATCGTCATCGCGAACATCGCTCGCCCCTCTAGTTGATGTGGACTTCGGTCATCTGGCCACCGAAGTTCTCTGCATCGTTGGACAGGTGGTCCAGATTGGACGTGTACAGGTAGTAGGTACCGACCGGGATCGCCGCCAGGCATTGCGAGGACGGATCCGAGGGCGTTGCGCGCTGCAGGCAACTGTCGAGGATGACGTCGGCCGACTCGCCGCCGGCCAGCGTCACCGAATTGGTCACGTAGCTCATGTTGTTGCCGGCCTGGTCGCGCAGCAGCTTGGCGTTCCAGCCGATCACCTGCATGCGGATGCCCAGCGAGGCCAGCGTGTGGTACTCGGTCACCGACAGGTCGGAAATGCGCAGCAGCGCGCGCTGGCCGGCCTTCATGCTGACGATGGCGCTGATCGGCTGCGAATAGTGGTTGACGCCATCCGCCGACGGCGTCGACAACGGCCCGCTGGTCACGGTGTCCGGGTAGCTGCGGCCGTTGAGCAGGAAGTACTTGTCCTTCATGTCGGCGAATCCCTCGTTGTTGAAGGTCATGCCGACAAAGTGGAAGTTGGGATCGAAGCCGTGCATCTGCAGCGGCACGTCGACGTCGTAGTACGTCGAGCCATCGCCGTCGTTGTAGGCATAGCTGCCCGAGGGCGCCCGCGCCACCTTGCTGGCGCCGCTGGCCGGGTCGGCCTGCGCCGGCATCGGGTTGCTGCACAGCACGTCGGACACCTGGCAGGCCGTGCGCAGGTCGCCCTGTTGCGCCTTGAGTGCCGTTCCGAGGTCGTTGCCGCTGGCCACGCGGTTCTGCCGCGGCCGCACATAGAGCTGGCCCACCATGCCCATCTGCAGGTGTTCCGGCGGCGTGATGTGGCAGTGCCAGAAGTAGGTGCCGGCGTCCGGCGCCAGGTAGTAGTAGGTGAAACTGCCACCGATGTTGATGGCCACCGAGGCATCGGGCACACCGTCGAAATACGCCGAGGCGTTGGGATAGCCGTGGAAGTGGATGGTGTGCTGTTCGAACAGGTCCGGCCGCATGATCATGCCGACGTTGGTGAGGGTCAGGAAGAATTCGTCGTCCTCGTCGATGGCCATCAGCGGCGCGGGGATGTTGCCGTTCATGACGCCCACATCCATGATCTGGCGGGCGTCGACGTGGCCGTCGACAATCGGCAGCGACGAGGCCGTGGCGTCGGCCGAGCCCAGCACTTCGGGCAGGCCGGTGACGCTGGACAGGTACTGGAAGACAAAGCTCGCCGGCAGTCCGACGGTGTTGGCGATGCCGACCTTCGAGACCGTGTAGGTTCCGACATAGCCGTTGAGATCAGTGCCATTCGGCCCCTGCCCGATGACGATCTGCTCGCCGACCTTGAACGGCACCTCGGCATTCAGGATCACCGTCACCGTATTGGCACTGGCGGCAGCCGGCACAGCCAAGGCGGCTTGCGGCCCTTCGAAGATGTCATAGAGGTTGAAGGTGTAGTTGACATTGCTGTCGACCAGGCCCACGGCCCCGTTGTAGGCCGCCGCCGGACTTGCCAAGCCGGCCGGATAGCCGGGCACCAGCGTGGTTGGATCCGCGATCACCGTGTTGAACTCGGACGGGAACACCGTGCCCGCTTGTCCGCTGGCGATGTTCTTCAGCCCTGACAGCGGCCCGAATGAAAACATGTAGGTCTGCGTGCCGTCGGCCATCGAGGCGTAGCCGTCGCCGCCGCCGACCTGTTGACACTTGATCGCGCCATTGACGTTGGCCGTCGGCGTCAGGTAGCCGGACGCTGAGGGTGCCAAGGTGGTCGGGCCGGCATAGGCCGGCTCCGAATTGTTGTTGGCGGCGTTCGGGTGCGTGATGGTGCTGGTCGGACACTGCACCCGGAAACTCTGGGCCGCGGCAGGAAATGCCAGCAATCCCAGCAGGAAAACAAGCCAGCCATGCGTGCCAAGCTGTTTGGTAGACATCGGGATCCCCCTTGTTGGCCTGCCAAGGCGTGCCGCCGGCGCACGCGATCGCACATCGAACCGGAATGCGCACGCGGAGCAGACACGACGCATGCCTGCGTAGTCCCGCTTCCCCGGCTGTTCCTGGACGAATGATGGTCAGCACGCGCGCGCGTCGATGCTCACTTTTGGGCGCCCTGGATGAGTTCGCGTGAAGGCCGCAAGGCGCTGCAAGGCAGGGTCGGCACTGCGAGCTACAGGATTCCCCGCCGGCCCACCCGCAGTGCGGGTGGAGGGTACGCGCTGCGCCCTGCGGCACGTACCGATTCGCTGAATCCGCCGCAACATCGGACCAAGCATTTGATTTTCATCGAAAACATGCACACACCTGGACGCTCTGGTGGGTCCGGTCGCTGACGCACTCCGGCGCGGACGCACTGCGGCACCTTAAACCGGCGTGCACAGACACCCTAGATACGCTGGCAGGCGCAGGGCACCGCAGGAACACAGGGATGCAAGCCTGGCGCAAGGTTCGACAGGCTGTCACGCAAGCTCGCCGCAGCCACACCAGCGCGCGGGCGCCCGGGTGCGCCGCGCCAGCCCTTGGCAGATGGCGCGGCGTACAGGACTCGAACCTGTTACCCCGGGCTTAGAAGGCCCGTGCTCTATCCGGATGAGCTAACGCCGCACGCTGCGAATGCTACCGCAAAGCGCGATCGGCGGAAGGGCGTCCGACTCAAAAGGCGCGCGACAGCGACAGCACCAGTTCCCTGGCAGGCCGCGCCAGATAATAGCTGGCATGGTGGGCGTCCGGCGACCATCCGTCCGCATTGACGGTGGTGACCAGGGCCACTCCGGCCGTGAATTCCTCCAGCGGCAGCGCAGCCGCCAGGCGCAGATCCCACTGCGCGCGCTGCCGGCCATAGAATGGCGCCTCACGCGCACCCGGCGCCAGCAGGCCGGCGTGCAAATCAAGCTGGATGCCGCCGGGCATCGGCTGCTTGAGCGAGGCTTCGGCATAGGAGGCGACCGAACCGACGCCCGGCTTGCGCATCGGCAGATACAGTCTGGCCACCAGGCGTTCCCCGCTCAGCCCGAGATAGGCCTCGTCCTCATTGCGCGGCGAAGAATGCGAGAAACTCGCCGCGCTGACACCCACATCCCATGCAAGCGTGGATGACAAGGCACCTGCGATTCCGGCATACGGCAAAATGGCAAGCTGCCACGCCGGCTGGCCTGGAAACCGGACCGGAACCATCGTGACGCCGGCGTAGGCGCCCCCGGCAAAATCGAAGCCCAAACCGGTGACCACGGTCGGGCCGCCGTTGCTCCAGGTGCGGCCCCGGTAGATCTGGTCTGACACGACGCTGAGGGAAACCGACTCTTCGCCCTGCGCGTGGCCGACAAGGGTTGCGAGCAGCAGAAGTGCCAGCCCCCCCGGCAGTGAATGACTGCGCAAGCCTTTCAGTTCCTCGAAAAGTCGTGCGGGAGCGCGTTATCCACATGATCGGCGCATGCGCAGACGCAGTTGTGCACCAAGGCAGCGGCCAGCGCGCAGGGATCGAGCAACTTGCCTTCGGTGCGGCGCGCGGATCCGGGCGCTGCAGCGCCGGAGGACCACCAGGCATCTGCCTGCGGCCCGGCACGCTCGAGTTCGCGCAGCAGTGCCACGAGCCCGCTGACTTCCGCGGCCGCAAATGACGAACCGGACACGAAGCCCCAACGCTCGCCTGGAAGCGTGGTTGGAATGTCCTGTCCCGGTGCCGGCAGGGCTGTCGGGGGAACGGTCTGGTCCTCACCACGCACCGCGACCACGCCGGCATGGGATGCCGGAAAGCTGCCGCCGGCAGCGTGCGGATCCGCTGCCGCGACAACGCAAGCGCCGCGCGCCAGCGCAACGTCGATCAAGCGCGCCAGAAGGCGGTCGTCGGGGCCGGCAAGACTGAGGTTGATCACGTCGGCACGTTCATCGAGCGCGGTCTGCAGGGCTTTGGCCAGGGCGAAGCTGTTGCACCGGGTGACGGTGGCATCCGCTTCGCCCGCCTGCCCGCAGGCTCGCAGCGCCAGCAGACGTACCGCCGGAGCGACGCCGGCGATTCCGAGGTGGTTGTCGGGGATGGCCGCGATGATCCCTGCGACCGCGGTGCCATGGTCCTCGGCAGGTACGCTGCCGGTCGCGACGAAATCCCGATTCACCGCGACATGGCCATGCAGCTCGATGTGCGCGCTATCGACGCCGCTGTCGATGACAGCCACGGTCACGCCGCGCCCGGTGCTGACAGCATGCAGCTCGGCAAGGTGCCAGCGTCGCGCCGTGGGCTGCAGCGCATAAAGCGGATCGTCGTGGCTGTCCGGCGCCTGGAGGCCGCGCCCGGTGCGCACAGCCTCCAGTGCATGATATTCGTGCATGGGCTCGACCGACTCGACCTCCGGACGACGTTCCAGAGCGCGTTGCAGCGCAGGGGCATCGGCGCCCGACGGCAACTCCATCACGAAGCAGTCCAGCCCGAGACTCGTCATGCTCCACTCCGCGCCGACACGCAATTGCAAGTCGCTGGCCAGCGCCTCGGCCACGCGGCGCCGCGCGTGCCGCCCCAGCTGCGCGTCCCAGCCGTTGCCGTAGTTGCCGTCGGAGCGGAAATGGGCAGTCGGCAGACGCAGCATGACCAGCAGCTGCCGTGCCGGCGGCGTCCGCCCGTCGGGACCTTCCGTGTCGGCGAGCGCAACGCCGCCACAGCAGCAGAAGAGGCATGCGCACATCGCGATGGTGATCAGGGCAGCCGGAATCTTCATCGCGGACGTGCGAGTACCAGCGACTCGGCGAGCCTGACCGCAAGCTGGGCGCGCAATGCCGTGACCGCAGGCCCGGCACTGCCGGGCGGTACCGCGATCACCAGCACGCCGTCCGCTGTCGGACCATCCACAATGCGCCCTCCGACGGCCGACAGCGCGCGGCGCATCTCTCCCAGGCTGGCGTCGTCGTGGAAGGCCACGACCAGCTGATCGCCACTGGTTCGCACCGGCATCGCCGCACTCAGTGTGCGATAGGGGCCGTCGCCTTCCACCGGCCAGTGCAAGACGACGGCGAGCAGCGCGATGGCGGCGCACTGGGCCACTGCGGCGACCGCAAACCAGCGCGAAAAGTGGGGCGACGACCAGACGCCAGCCGCCCGCGTGCGCGGCCCAGCTGCCGATTGCTCGTCCTCGTCCAGGCGCCGCATCAGCCCGGCAAATCCCTGTTCGGCCGATCCAGCCGCGTGCGGCGCGTCCAGAGCCTGCATCAATTCACGCTGCTCCTCCAGGTCGGACTGACAGAGCGGGCATTCGGCGAGATGCTTCTCGACCCGCACGCGTTCCACGGAACCGAGCGTCCCGTTCAGATGCCAGGGCAGCAGGCGCTGAACCGCTTCGTGTTGCGCCGGCCCATCGAGTTGCACGATAGAGTTGTTCATGCGATTTCCTTTTTCTGGGCGTCGA
Source organism: Pseudomonadota bacterium (assembly GCA_028873535.1). Lineage (GTDB taxonomy): Bacteria > Pseudomonadota > Gammaproteobacteria > Burkholderiales > Ferrovaceae > CAIVHB01. The sequence goes on along the minus strand of JAGWIJ010000007.1, from coordinate 36,969 downwards.
GCAACAGCCGGAGCTTGCGGCGGGCGTGGAACATGCGGGTCTTCACGGTATCGACGGGACAGCAGAGCACAGCAGCAATCTCGCGGTATGAGAAATCCTGGAAATAGGTCAGTTCGACCACCGCGCGCTGTTCGGCCGGCAGTCCTTCCAGCATGCGGCGGACTGCCGCTGCCTGCTGCGCAGCGATCACGACCCCTTCCGGTCCGGCGGTCGATTCGTCAGCCTCGTCCTGCACCACCTCGTCGCTGGGGTCATCCAGGATGCGGCGCGCTTTCAAGGCCGTGCGGTAGGCGATGGCGAAGATCCAGGTCGAGAGCTTGCAAGAGCCATTGAAGGTATCCGCGCGGCGCCAGACCACCAGCATGGTGTCATTCAGGACCTCCTCGGCTGCGGCCGGCGACCACAGGGTGCGCGCAAGGAAGCGCAGCAGGCGCGGACGATAACAGCGATACAGGCTCTCGAAAGCCGTGCGGTCACCCGCGCAGACCCGGGCCAGCAATGCCCGCTCTTCCGCTTCCGGTGAACACTCGTCTGCTCCCTCGACGACACTCATCGCTGCACTCCCTTGAAGGCTGCCGATCCATACCCCGCGTTGCCCCGAGCAAGCCGTGATCCGGCAGGGGTCTGACACCCGGTGGATGCCGCGCCGCGCGCCACCGGTTCAATCGCGGGCGCGATGCCCGGAACGCCACGGCCGATTTTACGGGAGCCACCGGATCCTTTTGAACCGCGCCGCACTGCGCGGACATTCACGCGTAGCGCTCAGCCTGATTCCGCGGCGAGGTCCGGCACCTGCTGGTGCAGGCCGGCTTCGGCGGGGTGTCTGGCCTGCGCGGCAGCATCCGGCACAACACTTCCAAGGAGAAAACCCCATGATTTCCCGTGCACTGCCCGTCTTCGCTCTCGCCGCCCTGACCCTCGTCAGCACCGCAGCCGTCGCCGAAGGTCCGGAAAGCCGCTACCTCGTCACCGATCTGGTGGCCAACCGGCCCGGCGTTTCGAGCAATTCCGCTGTCACCATCGACCCTAAACTGGTCAACCCCTGGGGTCTCGCCTTTGGCACGGGCCCCGTGTGGACCGCCAACAATGGCAGTGCCAGCAGTTCCCTGTACGACGGGCACGGCCGGTACTTCACCGAATTCGCAACACCGGCCAATCCCACCGGCATCGTCTGGAACGGCAACGCGCGCCTGTTCAACATTCCCTCGGCGCCTGGCGCATCCACGCTGGTCCCGGCTGCCTTCGTGTTCGCCCACGAGAGCGGCGAGATCTCCGCCTGGTCGGGTGGCTTGAGCAAGGTTGGCAGTGCGGTGTCCGTATGGCCGGCCGATCCGGCCGTGTCCTACAAGGGACTCGCCATCGGCAGCAACGGCAGCGGAACCTACTTGTATGCCGCCGATTTCAAGGGCGGCAAAGTCGATGTCTATGACGCCAGCTTCCATCCGGCCAAGCTGGCCTGCCGCTTCCAGGATTCCTTGCTGCCGGCGGGCTACGCACCATTCGGTATCCAGAACGTGGCTGGCGACATCGTGGTGGCGTACGCCATGCAGGCGGACGCCAACGGCAACGAGGCGCATGGCGCCGGATTGGGGCGGGTCGACATCTTCACGGCAGATGGTTGCCTGTCGCGTCGGCTGGTCGACGCCGGCTGGCTTGATGCGCCGTGGGGGATTGCGCTCGCACCGGCAAGCTTCGGCCGCCACCGGGGACAGTTGCTGATCGGCAACTTCGGCAGCGGCTGGATTGCTGCCTTTGACTTCAACAGCGGCGAATTCGAAGGCTACCTCAAGGATGCTGAGGATCATCCGATCACCATCGGCGGCCTGTGGGCGATCAGCTTCGGCAACGGCTCCGCCGCGCAGCCGAGCAACGTGCTGTTCTACGCTGCAGGCGCCAATCAGGAGGCGGACGGGATCTACGGTCGCATCGACGCGCTGCCGGCGGCCCGCTGAGCCGGGCACGGTCGCACGCGGCGGCAGCGGCCGGAGCCCATCTCATTGGGGTCTGGCCGCAGATCGACGTGGTCGGGGCGAGAGGATTCGAACCTCCGACATCCTGCTCCCAAAGCAGGCGCGCTACCGGGCTGCGCTACGCCCCGACGTGGCGGCGATTATCCGGGCGGCGCCCTGCAAAAGCAAACCCGGAGCGCGGGCAGCCGCCCTGCTCCGGGCATTTGCACCACTCCGGCTGGCCCAGCGCTCGTCAGATGGCGGGCACCAGACGCTGACCACGCGCCTGCCAGGCCTGCTGACCGCTTTCCGACACCGCGCGCACCATCGATACCCTGACGTGCTGCGGTCCGCGACGGCGGAGTTCGTCGCGATGCTGGTCGAGGTACTGCTGGAGCGCCTCGAAGACCTCTGCAACCCGGAACTCGCCCCCGTCGCGCGTGACCTCAAGACCGACGCACAGGTCCGCGGCATCCCCCACACGTTCCGAAAGGCCCACCACTCTGACTTTTTCCATGTCCCGCTCCCCATTCGTGCGGGCGGCAGCCCGGACCGGGCCGCCGCTCCATCACAAGGCAGGTACCCCCATGACACCTGCCTTATCCCCCCGGATGAAATGCACGCTAACACCCCATCGACTCGACAATTGTCAATCATTGCAAAATTGTTCATTAACAATTAGTTGAAAATGTTTCTTAAACCTCGATACGAGTAATTACCAAGGAGATTTCAGGGCGTATGGCACAGCGCTCCGGCCGCTGTCACCGCCTCGTCAGCTCGTGGGAAAAATTCCCTTGCCGCTGGCGGCGGCTCTGCCTAACATGCGGCATCCCATTGCCGAGCGCGACACCATGACGGACGCCCAGCGCTTGGACGGCTGTTCTCAAAGCCCAGCAGGAGCGGACGATGAGGGTATCGCGTCAACGCAACTGGCACGCCTGTCGGTGCCCCTGGGCGGGACAGCGCTGCTGACGGCCTGCGGCGGCGGCTCCTCGGGCAGCGGCAGTGCCGGAGTTGCCCCGACAGATCTGCCGGCGAGTGCTGCCGAGGCAGCCCGCTTCATCCAGCAGGCCTCGCTGGCCTCGACCAGCAGCGACATCGCTGCGCTGCAGACCCTGGGCTACTCGGCCTGGCTCGATCAGGCACTCGCCGCCACGCCGACCAGCAGCAACTATGGCTGGCTGCTGGCGCAGGGCTACGCGGTCGCAGCCAACCAGTACAGCTCCAGCGGCATCGATGCGATGGCCTGGCGTGCGCTGATCGGCGAAGCCAATCCGGTCCGCCAGCGGCTTGCCCTGTTCTGGTCCGAGTACTTTGTGGTCGGCGCCGCAGGGCTCAACATGGCCTGGCCGCAATTCGCTGCCGCGTCGTATTTCGACCTGCTGGCGAGTCACGCAGTCGGCAATTTCCGTGACCTGCTCAAGGCGGTGACCCTGTCACCGGCCATGGGCGAGTACCTGAGTCTGCGCGGCAGCGTCAAGGCCGACGCGGCCACCAACCGGCATCCCGACGAAAACTACGCGCGCGAAGTGATGCAGCTGTTCACCATCGGGCTGTACCAGCTGCAGCAGGACGGCAGCCATGTGCTGAGCGGTGGCCAGCCGGTCGCGAGCTACGGCCAAGCCGACGTGACCGGTCTGGCGGCGGCATTCACCGGCTGGGAGTTCAACGGCAGCAGCAGCACGCCCGACTACACCAATACGCCGATGGTGCAGATCGCCAGCCGCCATGACACCGCCGCCAACACCTTCCTGGGCGCCACGGTTCCGGCCGGCACCACCGGCGAGCAGGCACTCGAGATCATCCTCGACACCCTGTTCAACCACCCCAACCTGCCGCCCTTCCTGGCGCGCCAGATGATCCAGCGCCTGATCACCAGCAATCCCAGCCCAGCCTACATCGCGCGCGTTGCACGGAGCTTCGTCAACGACGGCAGCGGTGCGCGCGGCAACCTGCTGGCGGTGTTCAAGGCCGTGCTGTTCGACAGCGAAGCACGCACCGCCGGTGCTGCCGGTCACGGACGGGTGCGCGAGCCGGTGTTGCGGATGGCCCAGTGGGGTCGCACGTTCGCGGCGACGTCGGCCGGCACCTGGTCGATCGGCGATACCAGCGACCCGGCCTATCGCCTGGGTCAGAGTCCGCTGCGCTCGCCTTCGGTGTTCAACTTCTTCGCGCCGGACTACACGCCACCGGGTACCACGCTCGCGGCTGCCGGCCTGGTCGCGCCTGAGCTGCAGCTGCTGGACGAGACCAGCGTGGCCGGCTACCTGAACTGGATGCAGCACGTGATCGTGAGCGGCGCCGGCGACGTCACGGCGCCCTACGGCGAGCAGCTGGCCGTGGCGGCGGATGCCACTGCGCTGGTCACGCACATCAACCTGCTGCTGGCCGCCCAGCAGCTCGACAGTGCGTCACTGGCACTCGTCACCGGCGCGGTCGCAGCGCTGCCCTCGGCAACCCCGGCCAATCTGCTGGTGCGCGTGCATGCTGCCGTGCTGCTGGTGATGGCAGCCCCTGCCTATCAGGTGATCAAATGAGCCGCCGCGACTTTCTCCGCCAGCTTGGACACTACACCTCGCTGGGCGCGGCCAGCCGGATGGCATTGCCGCTCTCGCTGCTGGGCAGCGCCGCGGCGGAGGCTGCCACCGACTACAAGGCGGTGGTGTGCATCTTCCTGAGCGGTGGCAACGACTACGGCAACACCGTGGTGCCCTATGACAATGCGAGCTATGGCAGCTACCAGGGGCTGCGCAGCAGCATCGCGCTGTCGCAGACCAGCGTGGCCGCGACGGCACTGACACCACGCAACACGCTGGCGGGCGGGTTGCAGTTCGCTCTGGCGCCGGAACTCGCGCCGCTCAAGACCCTGTTCGACGCCGGACAGCTGTCGGTGATGCTCAACATCGGCGCGCTGGTCGCGCCCATCACGCGCGCGCAGTACCTGGCGCGCAGCGTGCCGGTGCCGCCCAGGCTGTTCTCGCACCTGGATCAGCAGAAGTTCAACCAGTCGCTGATCGACGACCAGGCCAGCGGCTGGGGCGGGCGCATCGAGGACCTGCTGATGTCCAGCAACAGCCAGGCCGCATTCAGCGCGATCTCGGCAGCCGGCAACGCCCTCTACCTGACCGGTCGCAATGCCGTGCAGTACCAGGTGAGCAGCAACGGTGCCACTGCCATCAGCGGTCTCGGCAAATCGATATTCGGTTCGACTGCCGTGGGCACTGCGCTGCAGAGCCTGATCACCGCCGGCAGCGGCAACCCGCTGGAAGACCAGCTGGGCGCGATGGCACGCCGTTCGATCAGCGCGCAGAGCCTGATGAGCGCGGCACTCGGCACCACTTCGCCGTTCGCCAGCCTGTTTCCCGCCAACAATGGCCTGGCCGCGCAACTGCACGTGGTGGCGCGCATCATCAACGCCCACGCCAGCCTCGGCGCCGGCCGACAGGTGTTCATGGTCAACCTGGGCGGCTTCGACACCCACGATCACATCAGCACCGTGCATCCTGCGCTGATGGCCACGCTGGCCAATGCCATGAGCGCATTCCACGCCGCGACCACGCAGATGGGTCTGGCGGCGAGCGTGGTGAGCTTCACGACCTCGGACTTCGGACGCACGCTCACCTCGAACGGCGACGGCACCGACCACGGCTGGGGCAGCCACCATTTCCTGATGGGCGATGCGATCCAGGGTGGGCAGATCCTTGGCACGCCGCCGGCACTGGCCAACAACGGTCCCGACGACGTCGGCCAGGGTCGCCTGATACCGACCACCTCGTGGGACGAACTGGCAGCGGCACTGGGGACATGGATGGGCGCAGGCAGCAGCGCACTGGCGGGCGCCCTGCCCAATCTCGCCAACTTCGGCGGCGCCGGTCCGGTGTTCTTCTAGCGGCCGCCAGTCAGGTTGCGCGGCGCTCCAGCAGCGCCTGGGCCACGGTGCCGGCATCGGTGTATTCGAGTTCGCCGCCGACCGGCAGTCCGCGCGCGATGCGCGACACCTCAAGCCCGCGCGGCCGCAGCAGCTCACCCAGGTAGTGTGCCGTGGCTTCGCCTTCGACGGTGAAGTTGGTGGCCAGGATCACCTCGCGCACCTTGCCGTCGAGCGCGCGCCGCACCAGACGGTCCAGCGCCAGCTGCTCGGGTCCGACGCCGTCAAGCGGGGACAGCCGGCCCATCAGCACGTAGTACTGGCCCTGGAAGGAGTGGGTCTGTTCGATCATGAGCAAGTCGGCCGGACTCTCGACCACGCACAAGAGGCTCGCGTCGCGTCGGTCCGAAGCGCACAGCTCGCAGGTCTCGGCTTCAGTGAAATTGTTGCAGCCGCTGCAGTGGTGCACGCGCTCGAGCGCCTGCGCCAACGCACGTGCCAGCAGCGAGGCACCGGCGCGGTCGCGCTGCAGCAGATGAAAGGCCATGCGCTGCGCGGACTTGGGTCCGACGCCGGGCAGGCAGCGCAGTGCGTCGACCAGCGCCTGCAGGCTGCCCGCTTGGGCCATGCCGGCCGGCCTCAGAAGGGCAGCTTGAATCCGGGCGGCAGGTTGAGCCCTGCCGTGAATCCGGACATTTTCTGCTGGGTGGTGGTCTCCACCTGACGCGCGGCGTCGTTGAGCGCCGCCACCAGCAGGTCTTCCAGCATCTCGCGGTCGTCCAGCGCACCTTCTCCCAGCTCGATGCGGCGCACCTGGTGCCCGCAGGTCATGGTGACCTTGACGATGCCGCTGCCGGCCTGGCCCTGCACCTCGACCTCGGCCAGCTGCTCCTGCGCCTTTTTCATGTTCTCCTGCATCTGCTGGGCCTGCTTCATCAGGCCACCCAGACCACCTTTCATCATTTCGCTTGCTCCATTGGGGCGGCGCATGGCCGCCGGCGTGAACGACAGGGCGTCATTTTACCCGCCGTGAAGGATTCAGGCGGCTTCACCGCGCGGCCGCACCGAACCGGGCACCAGACGGCCACCCAGTTCACCGAGCAGTGCGCCCACCACAGGGTCCGCGGCAATCGTGCCTTCCGCCTCGCGCTGGCGCTCGGCGCGTCGCCCATCGTCGCGCGAAGCGGCGCTGCCCGCTGGCGCGGCAGCAGCGTCCAGGGCTTCGAGCGTGATGTCGAGCTGCACGGCGCCCAGCAAGGGGCGCAGCAGCTCGACCAGACGTGTCTGGGTGGTCAGCAGGGCCTTGTGCGCCTGCGCCATGCGCAGCTGCAGGCGGCTGCCTTCACGCCCCTGCCACACGCAATGGCGCGCCAGTTCGAGCGCGACGCCGGCAGGCGGCAGGCGATCGACCACAGCCAGCCAGTCGTGCTGGGTATCCGGCAGTGCCATCGACGCGCTGGCTGGCAGCTCGTCACGGGCGGCCGGCACTTCCGGCGCAAGGGCAACCGGTCGCGGCACCGGCGCGCTTCCCGCCGGGCCTGCCGTCCTGCCGGCCGCACCTGCGCCAGCCGGTCCAGCACGCCCTGTCGCTTTGCTGGCGCCGGCTGCACCTCCGCCAGCCCCTGGCGCCGGCAGACCGCCGGATCCCGCTGGCGGCAGGAAGGTGAGCATGCGCAGGAAGGCCATGGTAAGTCCGGCTGCCTCATCGGGCGCGTGCACCAGATCGCGGCGCGCCGCCAGCGCGATCTGCCAGCACAGCTGGACGCTGCCGGCATCAAGGCCGGCCGCCAGTCGTGCAATTTCGGCTGCACCTTCGGGCACGTCGCCGGGTGCCAGCTGCACCACCGCAAGCTGCTGCATCAGGCGCGCGAAATCCTGCAGCAGGCCCTCGGCGGAGTGTCCGGCGGAAATCAGCTGCTGCAATGCGGCCAGCAGCGCGGGGCCGGAACGCGCCAGCAGGGATTCGGCCAACTGCAGCACGGCGTCCGGCGCGGCGACGCCCAGCAGGTCGGCCACCTGCCCCTCCTCGATGCGTCCACCGCCGAAGGCGATCGCCTGGTCGAGCAGGCTCAGGCTGTCGCGCACGCTGCCCTGCCCGGCACGCGCCACCAGGCGCAGCGCCGCCGGCTCGAAATCGACCTGCTCGGCGCGCAGGATCATGTCCAGACGTGTCACCAGCTGATCCACTGTCATCGGCTTGAGCGCGAACTGCAGGCAGCGCGACAGCACCGTGACCGGCACTTTCTGTGGGTCGGTGGTGGCCAGGATGAATTTCATGTGCGCCGGCGGCTCTTCCAAAGTCTTCAACATGGCGTTGAAGGCGTGGCGCGACAGCATGTGCACTTCGTCGATGATGTAGACCTTGTAGCGCCCGGTCACCGGCCGGTATTGCGAGTTGTCGAGCAACTCGCGCATCTCCTCGACGCGCGTATTGGTCGCGGCATCGACCTCGAGCAGATCGCCGAAGCGTCCGGCATCGATGTCGAGGCAGGCGCTGCATTCCCCGCAGGGCGCAGGTCCGACGCCGCGCTCGCAGTTCAGGCATTTGGCCAGGATGCGTGCCAGCGTGGTCTTGCCCACGCCGCGCGTGCCGGTGAACAGGTAGGCATGGTGCAGGCGTCCGGTCTCGAGGGCGTGCGACAGCGCGCGCACGACATGCTCCTGTCCGAGCATGTCCTCGAAACGGCGCGGGCGCCACTTGCGCGCCAGTGCGAGCGAATCAGAAATGGTAGCCGGCCCTGATCTGGTAGAAGTTGATGCCCGGATTGGGATTCTTCAGTCCGGCATTGGACATGTGCTGCAGGCGCAAGCCCAGGTCCCAGGCATGCTGCTCGCCGAAGCTCACCCCGGCACCGACGTGATCGCCGAACTGGAAGTGCGTGCTCATGTCGCGGCCGCTGTAGATGCGATGCTCGCTGATGTAGTGCGCACCCACCGCGAGTTCGCCATAGGGCGCGATGGCCGAGCGTTCACGCTCGGTGACCCGCCATACCGGCGTGATGCCGACATCGGTGACGTCATGGTTGCCGCCGGCCGGATTGTGCGCATGCCATGCCCCCAGGCTGAGGTCCCAGTAGCCGCCCAGTACCCAGCTGTGGTCGGTGAACCACTTCCGCTCCCACTCGCGGTTGAGGCTCAAGCGCGCCATGTCGACGTGGTAGCCGGAGCCGGCCTCGATGGCGACACCATCGCGTGCACTTTCCGCAGCGAGCGCAGCGGTGATGGGAAGGGCAGTGGACAGGAGGACAGGCAGGACGGGCAGGCGCGACATGACGACGTTCCGGAAGGCTCTTGAATGCGAAGTGGCGAGCCTTGACCCCGGCACTTGCAGTGAGCAGTTATGGCTGCTTCCTTCCGGACCTGACCAGGTTCCTGCGCTGCAATGCGGGGAGGCCCGCCACCCCGGAGGATGGCGGAAACGCGCCAAATGATCAACTGGCGCCGCAGCGGACGCCCGCTACTGCGCGGTCCAGCCGCCATCCACCGGCAGTGCGGCGCCGCGCATCTGGCTGGCGGCCTCGCTGCAAAGGAACACCGCGACCTGCCCCAACTGCTCCGGGGTCACGAACTCGCCCGAAGGCTGCTTTTCGGCCAGCAGGCGGCGCCGGGCCTGCGCTTCGGGGATGTTTTCGCGCGCCGCGATGGCGTCGATCTGCTTCTGCACCAGCGGCGTCAGCACCCAGCCCGGACAGATCGCATTGCAGGTGATGCCGGTCTCGGCGGTCTCCAGCGCGACCACCTTGCTCAGGCCGACGATGCCGTGCTTGGCCGCCACGTAGGCGGACTTGTGCGCCGATGCCACCAGGCCGTGCGCCGAGGCGATGTTGATGATGCGTCCCCAGTTGCGCGCGCGCATGCCGGTCAGCGCCGCCTGGATGGCGTAGAAGGCCGACGACAGGTTGATCGCGATCACCGCTTCCCAGCGCTCGCCGCGAAAGGTCTCGATCGGCGCCACGTGCTGGATGCCGGCGTTGTTGACCAGGATGTCCAGCGAACCGAAACGCGACTCGGCGTGCGCGACCATGGCGGCGATCTGCTCAGGCTGTTGCATGTCGGCCGGGTGGTAGTCGACCGGCACCGAGAACTCGCGGGTCAGATCCAGACGCAGTGCCTCGATCGCAGCAGCTTCGCCGAAGCCGTTGAGCAGGATGCCGGCGCCTTGGGCCGCCAGCGCGCGTGCGATGCCCAGCCCGATCCCGCTGGTCGATCCGGTCACGATGGCGTTCTTTCCGTGCAGCATTTCACTTCCCCCTTTGCGGTTCAATCGAAGTAGTGCCCGAGGCGGTCGCGCTTGGTCTCGATGTAGCGCCGGCTTTCCTCGTCGTTGCCGACCAGCACAGGCACGCGCTCGACCACCTCGAACGGCGGCTGCGACAGGCGCCGCACCTTGTCGGGATTGTTGGTCATCAGGCGCATGCGGAAAATGCCCAGGTCGCCCAGGATGGCCAGCGCCGCCCCGTAGTCGCGCATGTCGACCGGAAAGCCCAGCTTGACGTTGGCATCCACCGTATCGAATCCGGCATCCTGCAGCTGGTAGGCACGCAGCTTGTGCGACAGTCCGATGCCGCGGCCTTCGTGTCCGCGCAGGTAGACGACCACGCCGCGTCCGGCAGCGGCAATGGTGGCCAGCGCATGGTCGAGCTGCGGGCCGCAGTCGCAGCGGCGCGATCCGAACACGTCGCCGGTGAGGCATTCGGAATGGATGCGCACCAGCGGTGGCTCAGCGCCGCCGAATTCGCCCATGGTCAGGGCGAGGTGCTCGCAGGCCTGGCCGACGACCTTGTAGGCGCGCGCCGAATACGGCCCGTGACGCGTGGGCAGGCGCGCGATTCCCGAGCGCTGGACGATGGGCGAGGCAAGCGGCAGTGTGGTCATGGGGCGAGCAATCCATTGCGCATGGCGATCAGGGTGAGCTCGGCGGCATTCTCGGCAGCGAGCTTCTGCTTGATATTGTAGAGATGAGTGCCGACGGTGCGCGGACTGAGGAACAGCGTCTCGGCGATACGGTTGACCGATTGGCCGCGTGCCAGCTGCATGAAGACCTCGAACTCGCGCTCGGACAGCACTTCGACCGGGTTACGGTCGCCGCTGAACTGCTGCACGGCCAGCTGCTGGGCCAGCACCGGATCGATGTAGTTGCGCCCGTCGGCCACCTGGCGCAGCGCACGCAGCAGCTCGTCGGCAGCGGTGCGCTTGGACAGGTAGCCCAGTGCGCCGGCCTTGAGCAGGCGCTTGGGGTGGACGGTATCCTCGTGCGCGGACAGCACCAGTACCTTGGCACCCGGATCCTTGGCGACCAGGCGGCTGACCGCCTCGATGCCGCCCATGCCCGGCATCGAGACATCCATCACGACCACGTCCGGCCTGACCTCGGGATAGAGCCGCAGCGCGGCCTCGCCGCTGTCCGCCTCAGCCACCACCTGGACCCCCGGGTCGCTCTCGAGCAGCAGCCGGAAGCCCATGCGCACCACCGCGTGGTCATCGACCAGCATCACGCGCAGGCTCACCGTGTCCTCGCGATGCGCATCTTGGGGGGGGCGGTGTGGCACTTCATGCAGGATTTTCCTCGTGGATCGGCAGCCGCACGCGCACCTGCACGCCGCTGCCGGGGCTGGACTCGAGGACGAAGCTGCCGCCCAGGCCGTGCACGCGCTCGCGCATGCCACGCACGCCCATGCGGTCGGCGCCGATCGCATCGGGTTCCATCCCGCGCCCATTATCCCGCACTTCGATCTCGAGTTCCGCGCCATCTGGCGAGCGGCCGAGCACCACCGTCACGGTGTCCGCGCCGGCGTGCCGCGCGACGTTGGTCAGGCATTCCTGGACGATGCGATAGGCCGTGATGTTGGTGACCTCGTCCAGGCCATCCAGCTCGTCGCGCAGCACCAGGTCCACCGACAGCTCGGGTGTGCGCTGCCGGCTGGACGCCGCGAGTTCGCGCAGCGCATCGGCCAGGCCCAGGTTGTCGAGGGCAATCGGGCGCAGCTGGCGCACCATGTCGTGCATGGCGTCGTACATCTGGCCGGCCACGTCGACGATCGCCAGCGCGTTGGTCTCGAGTTCCGGCGCGCGTTCGCGCGCGCGGTGCGCGATCGAGCTGGCGATGGTGCGCACCGCCGTCACGCCCTGCCCCAGCTCGTCATGGAGCTCGCGTGCCAGCGCGCGCCGTTCCTCTTCCACATGCTGCTGGATCAGCGCCGTGATCGCACGGTTCTCGCGCAGCTCCTCGGCGCGCCGCGCCGATTCGCGTCGCAGGCTGAAGCTCTCTTCGACGGCCTGCGCCATGCGATTGAAGGTATCGGCGAGGCGGCCGAACTCGACGCCGGAAAAGCGTTCCACGCGCGCGTGGAATTCGCCGCGCTCGACCTGCTGCAGTGCGCGCGAAAAAGCGGACAACGGTGCCAGCGCCCGGCCTGCCAGCCAGAACACCAGCACGTGCACGCAGGCGAAGAAGGCCAGGGCCAGCCACAGCAGGCTGGACAGGGAATCCCAGGCATCGACCAGCGAACGCGAGGGATCGGGTGTGATGGTCACCATGCCGCCGGAGACACGGATGCGCGCCGTCTGCACGGCCGGGGCGACCAGCTCGACGAACCATGCCGGGGCGTCGCGGCCCTGCTTGTAGTGCGACTGCGGCGACTGGTAGAGCCGATTGCCGGCAGCATCCAGCAGCTCGATGTCATTGGCGCGCACGCGTCCCAGATGATCCAGGAAGGCCGCCAGCGTGCGTGGCGTGATGCCGGCACCGCGCGCCTGGGCGTCGGCAATGACGGTCCCCAGCAGCTGCAGCGTGATCCGGGTCGAGGCTTCGAGCTCTTCGCGGATGCTGCGTCGCGTCGCGTCGATCTCGAGCGCCACCACGGCCCCCAGGAACAGGCCGAGAAGCAGTGCGATGAGCAGGTTGATCTGGGTACGCAGGGTCATGGACGCGAATGATACCGCACGCCCCGCCGGCAGCCCCGTCGACGGCCCTGCCGCAGCGGGCTCATGAAATTCATGAGGGGTGATCGGGCAAATGCCCGCTGACGGCGCCGGGCCGCTCGCGCCATAGTGGATCCCAGGTTGGTTCGCTGCCGCGGCCGCAAGGTTGCCTGACGAACCGGCCCGCTCACGCAGCCTCTTGGCTCATTTCAATAATTCCACTGGAGAACTCATCATGGCCTGGACCACCCCCGTTGCGACCGACCTGCGTTTCGGCTTCGAAGTGACGATGTACATCGCCACCCGCTAAGCGGAACACGTGTCAGGGCGCGGGAGCCCTCCGGGTTCCCGCGTTTTTTTTTGCCAAGGACCTTGTCATGAAAATCCGAGTGCTGGGATCCGCCGCCGGCGGCGGTTTCCCCCAGTGGAACTGCAACTGCCCGATGTGCGACGGTTCGCGCCGCGGCACCCTGCGCGCCACGCCGCGCACCCAGTCGTCGATCGCGGTGTCGCAGGATGGCGTGCGCTGGGTGCTGCTCAACGCCTCGCCCGACATCCTGACCCAGATCCGCCAGTTCCCTGCCCTGCAGCCGGGACGTGCCATCCGTGACACCGGCATCGCTTCGGTGGTGCTGATGGACGCCCAGATCGACCACAGTACCGGCCTGCTGATGCTGCGCGAGGGCAAGGTGCTCGAACTCTACTGCACCGAACCGGTGCACCAGGACCTGAGCGCGACCAACCCGATCCTGCGCCTGCTGACCCACTACTGCGAGCCGCGCTGGCATCGCATCGGCTTCACGCCCGCCGACGCCTTCAGTCCCATCGGCGCCGAGGATCTGGTGTTCCGCCCGATCCCGGTGGCCGGCAAGGCGCCACCCTATTCCACCCACCGCGACGATCCCCACGAAGGCGACAACCTGGGTCTGTCGATCCATGACCGGCGCACCGGCAAGACCTTGTTCTACGCCCCCGGCCTGGTCGAGATCGACGCGCGTGTCGAAGCGGCCTGGCGCGAGGCCGACTGCCTGCTGGTGGACGGCACCTGCTGGACCGACGACGAGATGGCGCGCCGCGGCATCGCGCACAAGCGTGCGCGCGAGATGGGCCATCTGCCGCAGTCGGGTCCCGGCGGCATGATCGAGCAGCTGTCGCGCTACCCCGACAAGCGCCGGGTGCTGATCCATATCAACAACACCAACCCCATCCTCGATGAGGATTCAGCGGAGCGCGCGGAACTGGCCGCGCACGGCATCGAGGTTTCGTACGACGGCATGGAGATCGAACTGTGAGCAATGCCCCCTGGAGCAAGCAGGAATTCGAGGCACGACTGCGCGAAAAAGGCGCCGCCTACCATATCCACCACCCCTTCAACGTGATGCTCAACAGCGGCAAGTGCACGCCGGCGCAGGTGCGTGCCTGGGTGCAGAACCGCTTCTACTACCAGATCTCCATCCCGCGCAAGGATGCCGCGATCATGTCCAACTGCGAGGATCGCGAGGTGCGTCGCGAATGGATCCGGCGCATCGTCGACCACGACGGCGTGGGCGGCACCGATGGCGGTATCGAAGCCTGGATCCGCCTGGGCGAGGCCACCGGTCTGGCACGCGAGGACATCACCTCGCTCAAGGGCGTGTTCCCGGGCGTGCAGTTCGCGGTCGACGCCTACGTCAACTTCGCGCGCACGCGCCCGTGGCAGGAGGCGGTGTGTTCCTCGCTGACCGAGTTGTTCGCGCCCAAGATCCACAAGGAGCGCCTGTCGACCTGGCCCGAGCACTATCCGTGGATCGACCAGGAAGGCCTGCAGTATTTCCGCAACCGCGTGTCCCAGGCCAGCCGCGACGTCGAGCACGGGCTGGCGATCACGCTGGAATACTTCAACACGCGCGCGCTGCAGGAACGCGCGCTGGAAATCCTGCAATTCAAGCTGGACGTGCTGTGGACCATGCTGGATGCGATGGAGACCAATCTGGTGATCCGTCCGCGCAACCATGACTGAGTCCGCCCGGCGCCCCGGCCGCGACAGCATTCCGGCCATCCGCCGGCTGTTCCGCATGCAATGGGAAGAAGTGCAGCAGAAGCACGTGCTGCTGTACCCGGAGGGCATGGTGCAGCTCAACCAGAGCGCCGGCGAAATCCTGCGGCGCTGCGACGGCAAGGCCTCGGTGGCCGACATCACCGCCGACCTCGAGCGCGCCTTCAACCATCCGGGCCTCGAGTCCGACGTCATGTCCTTCCTGGAGATCGCGCATGGAAACGGCTGGATCGAATACCGCTGAGGCCGCACGCGCGGCCATCCGGCCGCCTTTGTGGCTGCTGGCCGAGCTGACCTACAAGTGCCCGCTGCATTGCGTGTACTGCTCCAACCCGCTCGACTACATGGCCGCCGGGCGCGAGCTCAGTACCGCGGACTGGGTGCGCGTGCTGCAGGAAGGCCGTGCGATGGGATCGGCACAGCTCGGCTTTTCCGGTGGCGAGCCGCTGATGCGCGACGATCTGGTCGAACTCGTCGCCGAGGGTCGCCGGCTGGGCTACTACAGCAACCTGATCACCTCGGGCATCGGCCTTACCGAGGCGAAGATCAAGGGCCTGAAGGATGCCGGCCTGGACCATATCCAGGTGTCATTCCAGGATTCGACGCGCGAGCTCAACGACTTCCTGGGCAGCACGCGCACCTTCGAGCTCAAGCAGAAGGTGGCGCGGCTGTGCAAGGCCTACGACTACCCGATGGTGCTCAACGTGGTGCTGCACCGTCTGAACATCGACCACATCGAGAAGATCCTCGAGATGGCCGAGGACCTGGGAGTGGAATACCTGGAACTGGCCAATTCGCAATTCTATGGCTGGGCCTATCTCAATCGGGACCACCTGATTCCCACGCGCGCCCAGCTCACGGCCGCCGAAGCTGCCGTGAAGCGCTTCCGCGACCGCATCGGCGACCGCATGCGCGTGTATTTCGTGGTGCCCGACTACCACGCCTCACGCCCCAAGGCCTGCATGAACGGCTGGGGCGCGGTGTTCATCACCATCACGCCGGACGGCACGGTACTGCCCTGCCACGAGGCCAAGATGCTGCCCGGCATCAGCTTCCCCAATGTGCGCGAGCTCGGTCTGCGCGAAATCTGGCACGACAGCGACGCCTTCAACCGCTACCGTGGCGATGGCTGGATGAAGGATCCCTGCCGCAGTTGCGCGGACAAGGACAAGGACTTCGGCGGCTGCCGTTGCCAGTCCTACCTGCTGGCGGGCGATGCCACCGAGGCCGATCCGGTGTGCGAGCTTTCGCCACACCACCATCTGGTGGAGGCGGCGGTGGCCAACGCCGAGCTTGCCGAGCCGCACAAGACGCGACCGCTGGTGTTCCGGCTCGATCAGAATTCGAAGGAATTCTGTAAACTCCCGCGCTGACGTCCTGCTCCTGCTGTTCCGCCCCCCGCCATGCTCCGCATCCGTCCTTTGCCGCTGGTCCTGGCGCTCGCCACCACCCTGCCCTGCAAGCCACTGCTCGCCGATACGCCAGCGCCCGCCGGTTCGCTCGATCCGGTGGTGATCTCCGCGACCCATAGCGAACAGGGCAGCTTCGCGCTGCCTTTGTCCATCGATGCGGTCGATGCCGCGCGGCTGCGTGACGGCCAGGCCGGCGTGAACCTGTCGGAGACCCTGCAGCGTGTGCCTGGCCTGGTGATCAACAACCGCCAGAACTACGCTCAGGACCTGCAGATCTCGATTCGTGGCTTCGGCGCACGCTCCACCTTCGGCACCCGTGGCATCCGCCTGCTGATCGACGACATTCCCGCCAGCTCCCCCGACGGCCAAGGCCAGGCCGCCAACTTCAACCTGGATGCCATCAAGCGTATCGAAGTCCTGCGCGGCCCATTCGCCACGCTCTATGGCAATGCCTCGGGGGGCGTGATCCGCGCCATCAGCCGCGATGGCGATGCCCATCCCGAAGTCGAATTCGGCTTCGAGGGCAGCAGCTTCGGTGGCGAACGCGAATCACTGGAGGCAGGCGGCACCACGCCGGGAGAACTCAACTATCTGCTCGACAGCGAACGCTTCTCGACGGAGGGTTACCGCACCCACAGCGCTGCCAAGCGTCTCAGCACCAACGTGAAACTCTCGATCCCGACCGATGGCGAGGGCAAGCTGAGCCTGGTGGTCAACTTCTTCGGCCAGCCCGACGCGCAGGATCCCACCGGCCTGACGGCCGCCGAGGCCGCCGCCAATCCGCGCGGCGCGAATGCCGCGGCGCTGCGCTGGAATTCGCGCAAGACCATCAACACGGAACAGGCCGGGCTGGAATACCAGCGCAGCCTGGGTGCCGACGACGAACTTGCAGCCAGCGCCTACACGGGCAACCGCCGCGTCCTGCAGTATCTTGCCAACAATGCCGCCGCCGGACTTTCCAGCAGCAGTTTTTCAGGCGGTGCGATCAACCTGGACCGCAACTTCTACGGCGGGGACCTGCACGCGACCCACCATGACGTGTGGTGGGGCGGCGCCGCCGAACTGACAGCCGGGGGAAGCTATGAACTGCAGGCGGAGAATCGCAAGGTATTCACCAGCGTGCTGGTGGATGGCGACAGCCAGCAAGGCGCCATGACGCGCTTCGAAAACGACGAAGTCAGTGCCACCAACGTCTATCTGCAGGCGCAGTGGGCACCCGCACCCTCGGTGCTGCTGGCTGGCGGCGTACGCCACAGCCTGGTCGAATTCTCCACCATTGCCTACAGCGGCAGCATCCCGGGCAGTGCGCAGTACGCCAATACCAGCCCGGCACTTGGCGCGAGCTGGCGTCCGGTCGAAAGCGTCAGCCTCTACGCCAACTACGGCCGCGGATTCGAGACCCCGTCATTCTCCGAACTGGCTTACACCCCGCTCGCGACGGTCAATGCGGTGAGCGGGCGCGTGACGAGTTTCACGGCCGGACCGGCACTGAACTATGGGCTGCAGGCCTCGACCAGCGACAATTACGAAGTGGGAATCAAGACCCGCCTTGATCCATCGACGCGCTTCAACCTGGCCCAGTTCCACATCCTCACGCGCAACGAACTGGGGGTGTACGCCAACGCGAGCGGGCGGTCCTACTACCAGAACGTGCCTGGCACCCTGCGCAACGGTACCGAACTCAGCCTGGAACACGATCTTGCGCCCGAGCTGACCGCCTACGCCGGGCTGACCTGGCTCGACGCCACCTACTCCAGCAGTTACCAGAGCCTTTCGATCGTCGGCAACGCCCCCAACCTGGTCGTCACGCGGAGCACCATCGCTGCCGGCAATCATCTGCCCGGCATCGGCCGCCGGCAGGCCTTCGGCGAGCTGGCCTGGCACGACACGCGGGTATCGGCCGCTGTCGAGACGCGCTTCAGCGACAAGGTCTTTGCCAACGACACCAACACCGCGGCCGCTGGCACTTATGCCCTGTTCAACCTACGCGCGACCCTGCACCAGCAGAGGCTGAACTGGCGGTTCGAGGAGTTCGTGCGCGTCGACAATGTGCTCGATCGCGCCTACACCGGCTCGGTGATCGTCAACGACGCCAATGCGCGCTATTACGAGCCCTCGCCCGGCCGCGCCTGGCTGGGTGGCGTGCGTGCGCGCTACGATTTCAACTGAGGCGCGAGCCGCCGCCATGACAAGGATCGCGCTGGTCGTCGCCCACACGCGCAACCGCGTGATCGGTCGCGACAACACCATGCCCTGGCATCTGCCCGCCGATCTGCGGCGCTTTCGCGCACTGACCATGGGACATCCGATCCTGATGGGCCGGCGGACGCACCAGGCGATCGGTCGGCCGCTGCCGGGACGGCGCAATCTGGTGCTGACACGCCAGCCGGCGTTCGCGGTACCCGGCGTCGAGACGGTTGGCAGCCTGGAGCACGCGCTGGCGGTCTGCCAGGAGGCGCCATGGCTGTACGTGATCGGTGGCGGCGAAGTCTATGCGCAGGCGCTGCCGCTGGCCGAGCGCCTGCACCTGACCGAGATCGCGGCCGACATCGACGGCGACGCCTGCTTTCCCGAAATCGATCACGCGCAGTGGCTCGAGCTGTCCAGCGAGGAACATCCGGCCGATACAGCCAACGCCTATACGCTGCGCTTCCTCACGCTCGACCGCAAGCGCTGATCCAAGCGGTCCGACTGCAGGCGGAGCGCCAGCACTGGATGCCGCCGGCTAGCCGCCCGAACGGCCCTTGCGGCTGGCAGCTCCCTTGTCGGGCGGCGGGCTGTCATCCGCCTTGCCGGTCGCAGCAGCCCCCTGCGGATACGGCCAGGGCCACAGCGAAGGGTTGAGAAAGGGATTTTCCATCGGCGGCGGCGCGGCCTTGCCGCCCTTGCCTGGCGCCAGCAGCTGGCGCTGGTATTCGAGTGTCTTGATGGTGAGATCGAGCAGCCCCATGTTGGTGGCCAGCCAATGCCGGACGGTTTCCAGCTCGGAAATCTTCTTCTCGATCTCCTCCGGCTTCATGGCACCCATCAGCAGGTTCTGCATCGGGAACGCCATCGGGTTGATCATCTTCTGGAAGGCTTCGAAGATCTCGGCGGTCGAGGACTCCTGGCTCATGGGCAGGGACACTCCGTGTAGGGCATACGGAGGGATTCCGTACCGGTGCATGGTAGACGCGCACGCGACAAAAGCAAAGCTGGCGCCGGATCATGACCTCGCATCTAGGGCTGGACCGCGAGGAAATCCGCCAGGGCATCGATCTGGGCGTCGTCCATGCGCGCGACGACGGCCTGCATGCTGGGCGCCGCGCGGCTCCCCAGGCGGATCTGGCGCATCTGTTGACGCAGGTAGCCGTCCTGCTGTCCGGCAATGCGGGGGAACACTGCGCTGCCCTGCCCACGCTCGCCATGGCAGCCCGCGCAGGCGGGAATGCCGTGTTCGGGGTCACCGTGATGGAACAGTTGTTCGCCGGTGCTCACCGAAACACCCGCCACGCTGCGTGCGCGCGCCGGCACCTGGCGCGCGTAGTAGTCGGCCAGCGCACCGATGGTCGCATCGTTGAGCGTGCGCGAAATACCCCACATGTAGTCGCGCGCCGCACGGTCGCTGCGCTGGTGCGAACGGAATGCCTGCAGTTCGCCGCTCAGATAGGCAGCGGATTGTCCCGCCAGACGGGGAAAAGTGGGCGAGACCGGATTGCCGTCGACGCCATGGCAGATCGAGCAGACCTGCTCGGCGAGCATGGCGGCCGGCACTGCAGGGTCGGCCAGGTTGCGCGAGCGCTCGCCGATGGCGCACGCCCCCAACAGCAGCGACAGGCCCAGAACGGTGGCGAGGTGAAGCCTGGTCTTGGTCATGTTCATGGCAGGTCTCCTGGCTGAGGCGAGGGCGCTCAGTACGCGCCCCACAGGTAAAGGAACAGGGAATTGTTGTCGCCGGCATTGCGGCTGCCGCCGGCATAGCCGCGGTCGGCGCCGTTGTAGGTCTGGTAGGTGGTGTACTGGAGGCCCGCGCGCAGATTCTGCAGTGGCAGCCAGAACAGCTCGTAGCTCATGCCGCGGGTGTCGGGACGACCGCTGAGGTTGCCGTTGACCTGACTGCTGCTGACCAGCGCGCCGGTGCCGTCGAAGCCGGCGGACTGGTTGAGCGTGTTGGCGCTGCCGTGGCTGCTGAAGAGCGCCACGCTGCCGCCCACGGTGGCGTCGTGGACATAAGAGGCCTTGGCACGCAGCAGTTGGGTGCTGTCGCTGGCGTTCGGCGCGGTCAGCGGCGTCACGCCATCGGCCTGGAAATAGCCCGGCGTGAAAGCGGCGAGCGTATTGCTGGAATAATGCTGCTCCTGGTGGGCATAGGCCATCTGCACGGTGACCGTGTGGAGGTCCGACAGGTACTGGTACTGCGCGTCCACGGCGGTATTGCGGAATGTGCCCAGAGCGCCGGCATCGGCCGTGCTGCTGCCGGCGTCGTAGACCCGGGCGACCATGCCCGAGGTACCGACCATCAGGTTGTGGGCGCCCCATTCGTGCGACCACGCGGCACGCCAGTAGGGATTCCAGCTGCCTGCCAGATGGGTGGTGTTGGCATCGTCCAGATTCAGGCTGAGCAGTGACAAGGGTCCATTCGCGGTGCGGTAGCTGCCGGCCTCCAGGTACAGGCTGCGGTTCCAGAACAGGTAGCCGGTCAGACCGGCGATGTTGCCGCCGGAGCCGTAGCCCGGGTAAGGCGTGTTGCCGTCGATGAACTGGTAGGCCGATGGCACGCTCGACATCGGCACCGGCACGTACTGCATCCAGGCGGCAGCGGTGTTCCAGGGGTCGGACACCGAGGGATTGTTGTTGAGGCTGAAGCCGTAGGCCAGATCGCGTTGCGGATCGATGAGGTGATCGGCGAAGCGGATATCCATGTTGTCCGCCGCCGTATAGCCGTGATAGCTGCCATCGCCGCTCTGGCTGGCGTAGTTGTCGTAGGTGAACTGCAGGAAGGCGCCCACGTTGTCGGTCACCTTGCCGGCCACGAACAGGCTGGCGGTGGCAAAGATGGGCCTGGCATCCTTGGCGAAGTCGCTCGCCGGGCTGTCGCTTTTCGCGGTGTTGGCCACCCAGGTGTCGCTGGCCACGCCCATGATGGCCAGCGGCAGCGTACGGGCACCGATGGTGTAGCCGGTGATCTTGAACATGCGTCCGTAGGGGGTCAGCTCGGGAAACTGACCGCCGGCGTGACAAGCCACGCAGTTCTGTCCCGTCTGGCGTGCAAAAGCCGGCAAGGCATGTGCCGGCGGCGGCAATGCCAGACCGCCCATCAGCAGCGCGACAGCGGCAAGCCACGGCGGCCCGCAGCGCACGCACGCCAAGGGACACTTGGCAGGGGATTCAAGTCGCATGTTCCATCTCCACAAATGCTGCAGGACGGTCGGGCGAGGCCGGCGCGCGGCCCTCACCTGACTTTTCGCTTAACTTTGTTTCAGTGTATGGAGAATGAAACTGAATCGCATTGGGGCGAATACCCCTTGCGAAGGCGCAGCACGGAGTGTTTTGCACACGGCAAAGCCCTACTTCAGGCGCGATTGCACCGGGAGCATGGACAAAAGCTACGTCCTAACACCCCGCCCCGGCGGCGTCTGCCGGGCCGCCGCCGTGCGTTTTCGTGGCCACCGCCATGCAAAAGGCGCGCTGCCAGGCAGCGCGCCCTGTGCTGGACCTTCCCGGGTGGCTTTGCACCACCCAGGCTCAAGAACCGATCAGTCTGGCATCGCTTCCAGATAGGCAGCGACGGCTTCCTTGGCATCTTCCGGCAACGGGAAAACGATCGCCGCCATCGGTGTGCCCGGACGGCCACCGTGCGTGTTCTGGAACACGCTCAACTGTTTCACGATGTAGTCCGCATGCTGATACGCAAGGCGGGGAAACACGTCATTGCCGGCAGCTTTCGGTCCGTGACAGGTGGCGCAGGCCATGACGTTCTGTTCCGGGACTCCCTTCTCGAAAACGTCCTTGCCGCGCGCCAGCAGGGCGGCATCCTTGCCGGCGCCCGGATCGCGATGCGCCTCCTGGGCGGCGTAGTAAGCCGCGAATCCCGCGATCTGCTCGTCGGTCAAATGCGAACTCAGACCCCACATGTACTCCGAACCGGCTGGATCGGAGCGGCCGTGGCCGCGGAAGTTGTTGAGCTGACTGGTCAAATACGCAGGGGTCTGGGCGGCGAGGCGTGGGAACGCCGGCGATACGGGATTGCCGTCCAAACCGTGGCAGGTGGAACACACCTGCTCGGCCAGCACTTTGGCCGGCACTGCCGGATCGGCCACGTTGCGGGAATGTTGCAGGTTTGCGCAGCCGGCAGCCAGCAGGGACAGGCCGAGCGCACTCAGGAACAGAGGCTTTTTCATGGTTTTCTCCTGGGGGATCGGGTGGCGTTCAGTAGGCGCCCCAGACGTAGAGCATCAGCGTGTTGTTGTCGCCGGCACTGCGTCCGAGTCCATCGTAGTTCGTGGTGGCACCGGCATAGGTCTGGTAGCCGGTGAATTGAAGCCCGACGCGCACATACTGTACTGGCATGAAAAAGGCTTCCCAGGTGTAACCCTTGGTATCCGGCAGTCCCTGTACGTTGGCACTGCCGTGGCTGCTGAAAAAGGCCAGACTGCCGCCATACTTGGCTTCGTACACATACGACAGCTTGGCGCGGATCAGGTTGGTGGAATCCATCGCCGGTACACCCGTGAGCGCGGCAGCCGGCGACGCGGCAAAAGTGGCCGGTGAGTACTGGGTTTCCTGATGGTTGTAGACCAGTTGGGCGGTCACGGTGTGCGGATCCAGCAGGTACTGGTACTGCATGTCGAGACCGCTGGTACGGGCGGTGCCCAGATTGGCCGCGCTCGTCGTGTCGTTGCCATCGTAGAGATGCGCCACCATGCCCGAGGCGCCGACCATCAGGTTGTGGGCGCCCCATTCCTGCGACCAGGCCAGACGCCAGTAGGGATTCCAGCCTCCGGCAAGATGCGGAGTCTGGGCATCGGTGTTGTTGAAGCTCAGCAAAGACAGCAAGCCATTGGCGGTGCGGTAAGTGCCGGCCTCGGCGTACAGGTGGCGGTTCCAGAACAGGTAGGTGGTCAGTCCGGCGGTATTGGCGGGCGCTGCGGTCTGCGGGAACGGCGTCGTGGCATCCGCAAACTGATAGGCCGCGGTGCTGGCGGCCGGCACGTACTGCATCCAGGCGGCGGCCGTGTTCCAGGGATCAGTCACCGAGGGATGATTGTTCAGGCTGACCCCGTAGATCAGATCGCGCTCCTGATCGATCAGGTGGTCGGCGTAGCGGAAGTCCATATTGTCGGAGCGCAGATAGCCATGGGAGTTGCCGTTGGGATCCTGGCTGTCGTAGTTGTTGTAGGTGGCCTGCGCAAAACCGCCGGTATTGTCGGATATCTTTCCCGCCAGGAATACACTTCCGGCCGCGAACACCGGCTGGGCGTTCTTGTCGGTATTGGCGAGTGCCACGCTGCCCTGGTTGGTATTGGCGACAAAGGCATCGGTCGCCACGCCCATGACGGAAAGCGGCACCTCGGTGCGGGTGCCGATCGTGTAGCCGGTCATCTTGAACATGCGGCCGTAGGGCGTGAGTTCGGGAAACTGCCCACCGGCGTGGCAGGCCAGACAGTTCTGGCCGGTCTGACGGGCATAGACCGGCAGCGCCTGGGCCTGGGTGGCGAACAGCGCGACCAGCAGCAGCAACACCTGGCCCATCAGCCGCAGGCCGGGAATATTCAGCGGAAGGGGGGGCACTTCGGGGCGGGACATGGCTTCCTCCACAAATTTCAGTCGGACCGGATCGGCTTAAGCAAGACTTACCAAGACCGGTTGAACGAGAGTCTAGTATTGGCGCGTTGCAACAAACTTGCGAAAGATCAAATTACGTCTCATGTGTTCACCTGATGCCGTGAAACCTTGAGGCAGATCAACTTGCAGCGACGCTCGCGCCCTCGGATTGACAAAAACGACAGCTTGGTGGGCCGGGCGCGAAGCACCAAACCTAGCGCGATTGCGGACTGGGGCGCTTGGCGAGCTTGCGTTGCAGGGTGCGGCGGTGCAAGCCGAGCACGCGTGCGGCCTCGCTGACATTGCCGTCGACGTCGCGCAGCACGCGCTGGATGTGCTCCCATTCCAGCCGATGTACGCTCATCGATTCCTCGGCCGGTGCGATCGCGGGTTCCGGCGGCCGCTGCGCGCGCAGGGCCTGCACGATCTGTTCGGCATCCACCGGCTTGGCCAGATAATCGTCCGCACCCAGCTTGATGGCATCGACAGCGGTGGCAATGCTGGCATATCCGGTCAGCATCAGGATGCGCGCCGCCGGGTGGCGCGCGCGCAGCGCCGACACCAGCAGCAGCCCGGAACCGTCGCCCAGCTTGAGATCGAGCACGGCGCAATCGAGCGGCGTGGACGCGGCCATCGCCAGGCCTTGCGCGACCGACGACGCCCGACCGACCTGGAAGCCCAGGCGGGTCAGCGCGCGTTCCAGCACCCGGCCCAGGGTGTCGTCGTCGTCGACCAGCAACAGCGTCGGACTGCCGGGCGCGCGCCCGTCTGCGCCAAGTGCTGGCGGCATGGGGCAGCTCACCTGTCCTCCTGGACGCCAACCATGCAAAGCGGCCACTCGACCGTGGTGCAGGCCCCACCTTCAGAGCGGTTCTCGATCCGCACCGTGCCGCCCAGCCGCTCGAGCGTGGCATTGCTCAGGAACAGTCCCAGTCCGTGTCCCTCTGCACGCGTCGTGAACCAGGCCCTGCCGAGTTGCCGCGCCACGGCGGAGTCCACGCCGGCGCCACGGTCGAACACCTGCAGCACCACGCGGTCCGCAGTGCTGGCCACGCGCACCTGGATGCCGTCCGGGCTGGCGTCGCCGGCATTGTTGAGCACATTGACCAGGGCCTGCGCCAGGGTCGCGTCCTCGCGCACCGCCAGCGCACCATCGGCAAGCGCCGCCTGGTAGTCGATGGGAACGGCGGGCCGCATCAGCCGCCAGCTCTCCACCACGCCATCCAGATAGGCGGCAAGCGTCACCGCGGCGGCGTCGCCGGCCGCCGGATTGCGCGCCAGCATGCGCTGGATGATGTCCTTGCACAGCCCCACCTGGGCGCGCAGCAGCCGCAGGTCGGACTGCAGGTCCTCGCGCCCGGCGCATTCGTGTTCGAGCTCGCGGCTCAGCACCGCGATGGTCGACAGGGGCGTACCCAGCTCGTGCGCTGCTCCCGCTGCCAGCGTCGCAAGCCCCATGATCTGCTCGCTGCGCAGGCGGCCTTCGCGCGCCCTGGCAAGCCGGCTCTCGCGCTCGCGCAAAGCTGCGCCCATGTTGACCACGGTGACGCCGATGATTCCGGCGCTGAGCAGGAAATTGCCCCACATGCCGACCACATGCAGATCGAATTCGCCCGCTGCGCCGGGATGGTGGTGGGTCATCAGCGGGGCATACTCGCGCAGCAGCCAGGTGTAGGCCAGGCAGGCCAGCAGGGACAGCAGCCAGACGTGGGTACGTGGCAAAGTCGCTGCGGCCATCACCAAGGGCACCAGGTACAGCGACACAAAGGGATTGGCGGCACCGTTGCTGGCGTGGAACACGGCACTCAGCGCCAGGATGTCCAGCGCCAGTTGCAGTGCGAGTTCACGCTCGCGCACCGGCCAGGGCTGACGGCAACGCCACAGGGTCACCACGCTCAAGGTGGTGACCGCCAGGCCGGTCCACGCCAGCAAGGGCAGCGCCAGCGCCGCTCCCATCCAGCGCGCGCCCAGCCAGGCGGCCGTGCACAGCATGAACAGTGCCACCAGGCGCAACCTGGCCAGGCGGCGCAGATTGGCGCGTGGCGAGCCGTCGGCCGGCGAGGCTTCGCGCGGCAGCGGGCCGGAAGGCGGCACCGGCACGGCCGCGGCGCCGTCGGCGCGCAGCGTGTCGGACGCCGGATTCACGCCCGCAAGCGCATCAGTCGAAGCGCGCGATGAAGGCGCGCAATTGCGGATAGATCACTTCGCGGAAGCGCCGGCCGCTGAAGATGCCATAGTGGCCGACATCACGTCCGGTGATGTGGCCGTGGCGGTCCGCCGGGATGCCGCTGCACAGTCCGTGTGCCGCCTCGGTCTGTCCATTTCCCGAGATGTCGTCGAGTTCGCCCTCGACGGTGAGCAAGGCCGGCGTGCGGATCAGGTCCGGCCGCACCTGCTGGCCGCAGGACTCGAGCAGGCCACGCGGCAGCGCATGTTCCTGGAACACGTGCTCGATGGTCTCCAGGTAGTACTCCGCCGGCAGGTCCATGACCGCATTGTATTCATCGTAGAAGGCACGGTGCGAATTCACGCTTTCGCCGTCGCCCTGGATCAGGTGATAGAAATAGTCGCGGTGGGAAGCGATATGGCGCCCCGGGTTCATGGCAACGAAGCCGGCGTGCTGCAGGAAGCCCGGATAGACGCGGCGAGAGTAGCCGGGGTACTTCCCGGGTACGTGGTAGACCACGTTCTCGGAGAACCAGTCCAGGCTGTGCTCGAGCGCGAAGGCATTGACCGTGGTGGGGTTGCGGCGGGTATCGATCGGCCCGCCCATCATCACCATCGAGCGCGGGCTGGCGGCATCCTGTTCGGCAGCCATCAGCGACACCGCGACCAGCACCGGAACGGTCGGCTGGCACACCGACACCACATGCGCACGACCCGAGAACCAGGTCAGGAAATCGCGCACATAGCGCACGTAGTCGTCGAAGTGGAAAGGCCCCTCGGCCATCGAGACGCTCTTGGCGTCCTTCCAGTCGGTGATGTAGACATCGTGGTCCTGGATGAAGGCGCGCACGGTGTCACGCAGCAGGGTCGCGTAGTGGCCGGACAGCGGCGCCACGATCAGCACCATCGGCCCCGGTTCCTGCACACCATCCTTGCGGAAATGCAGCAACTGGCAGAACGGCTTGTCGATCACCACCTCCTCGATCACGGCCACCGTCTGTCCGGCGTGCGTGGTCTCGGGCAGGTTGAAAGCCGGCTTGTCGTAACGCTGGGTGGTGCGCAGGATCAGTTCCGAGCCTGCCGCAATGGCACGGGCGATGGGCGTGTAGCTGAGCGGGCTGGTGGGGTGACCGTACAGGCCGACCGCAGCCTGCGCCATCATGCGCAGCGGCGCGAAGTAGGCGTGCTGCATTTCGTGCAGTTCATATAGCATGCAGTATTCTCCAGTGCTCGCGGGCAGTGCATTCCTTGCTGCGCCGGCCCGGAAGCAGTGTCCCGGCCGGATCGCGCACGGTGTGAGTGCGTGACAGTGTTGCAAGTCACAGAAAAAACATCCAACAATAGCACATCAGGGTGACAGGGCAGCGTCGCCCCCATCGCAAACCTATAACGTGTCAACGGCCTTTCCGGCTTACTTTTGAGGCCTGCACCGTCCCATGCCGCCCCTGTCAGAACCGCTCGCCAGCCTGCCGCTGTTCCCGGAGATCACGCCCCGCCGGACCGGTTACCTGCAGCTCGATGCGCTGCACGCCATGTACTGGGAGGAATCCGGCAATCCGAACGGGATCCCGGTGGTATTCCTGCATGGTGGTCCCGGTGCCGGTGCCGGGCCGCAGCACCGCCGCTTCTTCGACCCTGCTGCCTATCGCGTGATCGTGTTCGACCAGCGCGGTGCCGGGCGCTCGCTGCCCTTCGGCGAGTTGCGCGACAACACCACACCGCTGCTGATTGCGGATATCGAAAGCCTGCGACGCCATCTGGACGTGGACCGCTGGGTGGTGTTCGGCGGTTCCTGGGGCAGCACGCTGGCACTGGCCTACGCAGAAGCCCACCCGGACAGCTGCCTGGGCCTGATCCTGCGCGGCATCTTCCTGTGCCGGCCGATCGAGATCGACTGGTTCCTGTATGGCCTGCGCCACATCTTCCCCGACCAGTGGGAACTGTTTGCAGGCCACATTCCGGCAGCCGAACGCAACGACCTGCTGCACGCCTATCACCGGCGACTGACCCACCCGGACCCTGCCGTGCATCTGCCGGCAGCGCGTGTCTGGGGCAGCTATGAAGGCGCCTGCAGCACCCTGCTGCCGAATCCGGGCACGGTATCCCACTATGCCGGCGACAGCGTGGCCCTGAGCCTGGCGCGCATCGAAGCGCACTACTTCGTCAACAACATCTTCCTGCCGGAAAACTCGCTGCTCGACGGCGTGGGCCGGATCCGCCACCTGCCCGCCTACATCGTGCAGGGCCGCTATGATGCCGTGTGTCCGGCAATGTCGGCCCACGACCTGCACCTGGCGTGGCCCGAGGCACACTACACCGTGGTGCCGGACGCCGGCCATGCCGCCTTCGAGCCGGGGATCCGTTCCGGGCTGGTGCGTGCCACCGAGGAAATGAAGCGCCTGCTGCCAGCCGCCTGAGCAGACGCTACAGGCGAATGCCTTGCGCGCGCAGCACGCCGGCCAGCCACACCAGGATGGCCGCCGTCGCGCCCCAGATGCGGCGACCTTCGTATTCCATCACCCACAGCCTGCGCCGCTGCCCGCCGCGTTCGAGTTCCTCGACGCTCCAGGCTTCGGGATCCAGCCCCAGCGCAGCGGGAAGGTAGAAGATCTCGGCGACCTCGTCGGGATCGGCGCACAGTTGTGGCGTCTGATCCAGCCAGGCCAGCACCGGGGTGACCCGGAATCCGGTCGGCACCAGGAATTCCGGCAGCAGGCCGATCACGCGCACGGCATGCGGCGCCAGCCCGATCTCTTCGCCGGCTTCGCGCAGTGCGGTGGCCACCGCGTCGCGATCGGCGGCATCGACACGGCCGCCGGCAAAGCTGATCTGGCCGGCATGATTGGGCAGGTGCTCGGTCCTGCGCGTCAGCAGGATGCGGACCCCTTCGACGGCATCCGCCACCAGCACCACCAGCACCGCTGCCGGCCTTGCCAGTGCCTGCTCCTGTTCACTCATCAGGATGCGGGCATCGAGTGGTGGCGGCAGGCTTCCGGCCAACGCCGCCGCCAGGCGCTCCGGCAGGCCGGGTTCGCTGACGGCAGGTCCGGCAGGCCCGCCTGCCGGACCTGCCAGTGGCGGAGTCGGCGCAATCAATGCAGCAGCGGCACGATCAGCAGCGCGACGATGTTGATGATCTTGATCATCGGGTTCACCGCCGGACCCGCGGTGTCCTTGTAGGGATCGCCGACGGTGTCGCCGGTCACGGCTGCCTTGTGTGCATCCGAGCCCTTGCCGCCAAAATGGTCATCCTCGATGTACTTCTTGGCATTGTCCCAGGCGCCGCCGCCGGTGGTCATCGAGATGGCGACGAACAGGCCGGTGACGATGCTGCCCATCAACACGCCGCCCAGCGCGAGCGGGCCGAGCAGCAGTCCGACCAGCAGCGGAACGGCAATCGGCAGCAGCGAAGGCACGATCATCTCGCGGATGGCAGCACTGGTCAGCATGTCGACAGCGCGCGAATAGTCCGGCTTGGCGCGGCCTTCCATGATCCCGGCGATTTCGCGGAACTGGCGGCGCACCTCCACCACCACCGCGCCGGCGGAGCGGCCGACCGCCTCCATCGCCATGGCGGCAAACAGGTAGGGCACGGCGCCGCCGATGAACAGGCCGACGATCACGCGCGGATTGGACAGATCGAAAGCGCTCTCATGTCCGAGCTGAAGCTGCAGGCCGTGGGTGTAGTCGGCAAACAGCACCAGGGCGGCGAGCGCCGCCGAGCCGATCGCGTACCCCTTGGTGACCGCCTTGGTGGTGTTGCCCACCGCATCGAGCGGGTCAGTGATGTCGCGGATCGCGCTGGGCAGACCCGACATTTCGGCGATGCCGCCGGCGTTGTCGGTGATCGGACCATAGGCGTCCAGCGCCACCACGATGCCGGCCATCGACAGCATCGAAGTGGCGGCCACTGCCACGCCGTAGAGTCCGGCCAGCCCGAAGGCCAGCAGGATGGCCACACAGATCACCAGCACCGGCGCTGCCGTGGCCTTCATCGAAATGCCCAGTCCGGCGATGATGTTGGTGCCGTGACCGGTGGTCGATGCCTCGGCGATCGTGCGCACCGGCGCGAACTCGGTCGACGTGTAGTACTCGGTGATCACGACCAGCGCGGCCGTCACCACCAGACCGATCAGCGATGCCAGCCACAGCGACATGGTCGAGTAGTCGCTGCCGTCCGGTGCACCGTGATTGCCGGTCATGAGCCAGCCGGTCACGGGGTAGAAGGCGATGGCAGCAAGCACGCCCGCAACGATCAGGCCCTTGTAGAGGGCCTTCATGATCTTGCCGTCGGGCCCTGCCTTGACGAAGAAGCAGCCGATGATCGACGACACGATGCTGACCCCGCCCAGCACCAGGGGATAGACCAGCGCGTTGCCGAAACCCTTCATCACCAGCCCGCCAAGCAGCATGGTGGCGATGATGGTGACCGCGTAGGTCTCGAACAGGTCGGCCGCCATGCCGGCGCAATCGCCCACGTTGTCGCCCACGTTGTCGGCGATCACCGCCGGGTTGCGCGGGTCGTCCTCGGGGATGCCGGCTTCGACCTTGCCGACCAGGTCGGCGCCGACGTCGGCGCCCTTGGTGAAGATGCCGCCGCCCAGCCGCGCGAAGATGGAGATCAGCGAGCCGCCGAAGGCCAGACCGACCAGCGGCGCGATGTCCACGGGTGCTCCGGGAGCCGCCATCGACTGCAGGATCTGGAAGTAGCCGGCCACGCCCAGCAGGCCCAGGCCGACCACCAGCAGGCCGGTCACCGCCCCGCCGCGAAAGGCGACGGCGAGCGCCGCATTGAGGCCTTCATGGGCCGCCTGTGCAGTGCGCACATTGGAGCGCACCGACACGTTCATGCCGATGAAGCCGGCCGCGCCCGACGCGAACGCGCCGATCGCGAAGCCGATGGCGGTCTTCCAGTCAAGCGCAAAACCGATCACCACGAACAGCACGGCGCCCACCATCGCGATGGTGCGGTACTGCCGGTTCAGGTACGCCGAAGCGCCCTCCTGGATCGCCGCAGCGATTTCCAGCATGCGCGGATTGCCGGACGGTCGTCCGAGCACCCACTGGTAGGAAACAAAACCATAGACCAGCGCAACCACCGCGCACCCCAGGGCAAACAACACTCCGACGGACATCTTTGTGCTCTCCTCACAAATCGGCCCGGGAAGTCCGGGCTTCTATTTACCGAAGTCTGTGTCCAGCTTGCGCTTCACCGCGCTCAGCTTCAGGCGCACATAGTCAGGCAGCCCGTCGCGATAGGGTGGGTGATCCTCGCCGGCAATCAGCGGCGCCAGATAACGGCGGCATTTGGCGGTGATGTGGAATCCGTCGGCACTGATGTAGTCACGCGGCATCATGCGCTCGCGATTGGCCACATCGGCAAGCGCGACCATGCCGACCTTCCACTTGTACGGCCGGTCGGAGATGCGCTCGATGGTCGGCATCACGGCGTTGTGGCCGCGCAGGGCCAGTTCGACGGCGGCCTTGCCCATGGCATAGGCCTGCTTGACGTCGGTGCGCGAGGCCAGATGGCGCGCCGCACGCTGCAGATAGTCGGCCACGGCCCAATGGTGCTTGTAGCCCAGCCGCTGCTTGATCATGCCGGCGATCAGCGGCGCGACGCCGCCGAGCTGCGCATGGCCGAAGGCATCGCGCACGCCGCTGTCGGACAGGAAGTTCCCGGCGCCGTCGCGGATGCCTTCGCTGACGCCGATGACGCAATGCCCGTACGCCTTCACGGTCGCATCGACCTTGGCCAGGAAGGCTTCGGGATCGAAGGCGATCTCCGGGAAGAGCAGGATGTGCGGTCCGTCGGCCGGGCGCTCGCTCGCCAGCCCGCAGGCCGCCGTGATCCAGCCGGCGTGGCGGCCCATCACTTCGAGCACGAATACCTTGGTCGAGGTCTCGGCCATCGAGACCACGTCGAAGCTCGCCTCGCGGATCGAGGTGGCCACGTACTTGGCCACCGAGCCGAAGCCCGGACAGCAGTCGGTGAACGGAAGGTCATTGTCGATGGTCTTGGGAACGCCCACGCAGACCACCGGATACGCGAGTTCCTCGCCGATCTGCGAGACCTTGTGGCAGGTATCCTGCGAATCGCCACCGCCGTTGTAGAAGAAATAGCCGATGTCGTGGGCGCGAAACACCTCGATCAGGCGTTCGTACTCGGCACGGTTCTCGTCCAGACCCTTGAGCTTGTAGCGCGCCGAGCCGAATGCGCCGGCCGGCGTGTGGCGCAGCGCACGGATTGCGGCTTCGCTTTCCTTGCCGGTGTCGACCAGATCCTCGCGCAGCGCGCCGAGGATGCCATTGCGCCCGGCATACAGCTTGCCGATGCGGTCGGGATGCTTGCGCGCGGTCTCGATGACCCCGCACGCGGACGCGTTGATCACGGCGGTGACGCCGCCGGACTGCGCGTAGAAGGCGTTACGCGGTCGCTGCGCCATGTTCAGCCGGCCAGCGCACTGAACACGCGGTCGCGGATCTCCTCGACACTGCCCACACCCGGCACACGCACGTAGCGTGGCGCCCTGCCATCCCCTTCGGCCGCCCAGGCGGAGTAGAACGCCACCAGCGGCTTGGTCTGGGCGTGATACACGTCGAGCCGCTTGCGCACGATCTCCTCGAGGTCATCGTCGCGCTGGATCAGCGGCTCGCCGGTCACGTCGTCCTGTCCGGCCACCTTGGGCGGATTGAACACCACGTGATAGCTGCGCCCCGAAGCGGGGTGCACGCGACGCCCCGACATGCGCTGGATGATCTCGTGGTCCTGGACGTCGATCTCGACCACCCAGTCGATCGGGACACCGGCAGCGCGCATCGCCTGCGCCTGCGGAATGGTCCGCGGGAAACCGTCGAACAGGAAGCCCTTGGCGCAGTCGGCTTCGGCAATGCGGTCACGCACCAGACCCAGGATGATTTCGTCGGAGACCAGGCCTCCGCTGTCCATCACCTGCTTGGCAGCCAGCCCCAGCGGTGTTCCGGCCTTCACGGCAGCACGCAGCATGTCACCGGTGGAAATCTGGGGAATGCCGAAGCGTTCCTTGATGAACGTGGCTTGGGTGCCCTTGCCGGCGCCGGGCGCGCCGAGGAGGATGAGACGCATGTATTGGTGGCTTGAGTGGGGTCTGAGGGATGGGCTTGCGAGTCGGCTCGCTTGTATGCCGCGAAGCTACTCCTCCTGGCGGGGCCGGTCAAATTGGCGACGCACCCGCGCAAGGTCGGCCGGCGTGTCGACACCGGCTGCCGGCGCCTGGTCGACGAGCACGCAGGCGATGCGATGACCGTGGTAGAGCACGCGCAGCTGCTCCAGCGCCTCAAAGCGTTCGCAGTCCGGCATCGGCAGTCCCGCGTAGACCGGCAGGAAATGACGGCGGTAGGCGTACAGGCCGACATGGCGCAGCGCCGGCAGGCCCTCGGGCCAGGCGGAACCGGCTCCGGCCCAGGCGTCGCGTGGCCATGGCAGCGGCGCACGGCTGAACCAGATGGCATCGCCGCGCGCATCCAGCACCAGCTTGACCACGGCGGGATTGAGAAAGACGTCGCGCGCATGGATGGCGTGCGCGACTGTGGCCATGACCGCATCGGGACGCTCGGCCAGACGCTGCGCGACACGCGCCAGCAGCACGGGATCGATCAGCGGTTCGTCGCCCTGCAGATTGACGACGATGTCGTCCGGCGCCAGGTCGAGCGCGGCGGCGGCCTCGCCCAGGCGGTCGGTGCCGGTGGCATGCGCAGCACTGGTCAGCACCGCTTCGAAACCGTGCCGCGTGACCGCCTCGACGATGCGCGGATGATCGGTGGCAACTGCCACCCGCTGCGCACCCGAGGCCTGTGCACGCTCGCAGCAGCGCACCACCATCGGACGTCCGCCAAGGTCGGCCAGCGGCTTTTCGGGCAGGCGGCTGGACGCCAGCCGTGCCGGGATCAGCACCGTGAACCGGGGACTGGCCACGTGTGGCGGCTCAGAGATCGAGATCGGCCGGCAGCGGCGTCGCTTCGTCGACCAGCATCACGAACATGCCATCGCGCACCGGATAGGCCAGCCGGCAGGGTTTGCACACCAGGTCGTCGTGGTCCTTGCGCACCAGCAAAGGGCTCTTGCACACCGGGCACACCAGGATTTCAAGGGTTTTCGCGTCCACGCGTCGTCTCCAGCAGTTCAAGCAGCCAGGGCAGCAGCCCCGCGGGCAGTTCGGCCACAAGCGGCACCACCCAGTATCGCGTCGATACGAGCCAAGGGCATTTTACTGCATCCTTGGCCGTCAGCAGCACCGGCGCCGTGCCAGCGATGGCAAGATCGGCCGGCGTCAAGGCATGATGGTCCGGGAAGGCATGCTCCGTCACGCGCAGTCCCTGCGCGCGCAGCCCCGCAAAAAAGCGCCCCGGATTGCCGATGCCGGCCACGCCATGCACGGCAATGCCGGACCACGCCGGCCAGTCGCGCACACCGGCGCCACCCAGCGAGCACGGCGGCTCCATGCGCAGGCGCAGCCGCCACGCCGGCAGGCCTGCCGGCAGTGCAGCCTGCAGCGCCCGGTCCGCGCGCGCATCGGGGGCGGCGCCGTGCAGCAGCACGCCTTGCACCGAGCGCAGACGGCCGAGCGGTTCGCGCAGCGGCCCGGCCGGCAGCAGCCAGCCGTTGCCGAAGCCGCGCGCGGCATCGACCACCACCAGTTCCACGTCGCGCGCCAGGGCGTAGTGCTGGAGTCCGTCATCGCACAGCAGCAGGTCACATTCGGGGTGCGCCGCGAGCAGCAGCCGCGCTGCGTCGGCACGCCGGCGTGCCACTGCCACCGGCGCATCCACGCTGCGCGCGATCAGCAAGGCTTCGTCACCACAATCCGCAGCGTCGGTGCCGGCCTGGACCAGCCCCGGTTGGCGCCAGCGGCCGCCATAGCCACGGCTGATCACACCCGGACGACGGCCGGCTGCGCGCAGGGCGGCGGCCAGGGCGATCACCAGCGGGGTCTTGCCGGCGCCGCCGACCACCAGGTTGCCCACCACCACCACCGGCACGGGCAGGCGTTCCACGCGCCGCAGGCGCCACCGGAACAGGAGGCGGCGCAGCGCCGCGACGGCGCCGACCCGCAGGCTCAGGGGTACCAGCGCCAGCACCGGCCGGCGGCCATACCAGGCCGCCGGCAGGCGCTGCAGCCACGCAGGTTCAGGGGGCGACTGCACCCTGGGTCGTGAAGGTCACGTGTGCAATGCCGGCGCGGCGCGCGGCTTCCATCACATTGACCACCGACTGGTGGGTGGCCGAGGCATCGGCGCTGATCGCGACGATGGGATCCTTGCGTCCGGCCACGGCCTGGCGCAGTACGGCGGCAAAACTGTCGGGATCGCTGAAGGCGGCCGCGGAATCGTTGACCAGATAGTGGCCGACGGCGTCCACTGCGACGTTGATGACAGTGGCCTGGTCCTGCGTGTTCTCGCCGGCGGCCTGCGGCAGGTTGATGCGCAATTCGGTGTACTTGGCGTACGTGGTGGTGATCATCAGGAAGATCAGGATCACCAGCAGCACGTCGATCATCGGGATCAGGTTGATCTCGGGATCCTCGCGATGGCGACCGCGGCGGAAGTTCATGCCCTGCTCCTCAGCGGTTGCGATCGCCGTGGACGATCTCGACCAGCTTGATCGCCTGCTGTTCCATCTCGACCACCAGCAGGTCGACACGCGCACGGAAGTGGCGATAGAAGATCATCGAGGGCACGGCCACGATCAGGCCGAAAGCGGTGTTGTAGAGCGCCACCGAGATGCCATGCGCAAGCTCGGCCGGGCTGCCGCCGGACGGGCCCTGGGTGCGGAAGATCAGGATCATGCCGACCACCGTGCCGAACAGGCCGAGCAGCGGCGCGATCGAAGCGATGGTGCCGAGTGTGGTCAGGAAACGCTCCAGCTCGACCAGCACGGCGCGACCGGACTCCTCGATCGACTCCTTCATGATCTCGCGCGTGGCGTTGGCATTGTTGAGGCCGGCCGCGAAAATCCGCCCCAGCAGGCTGGACTGGCTGAGCTTGCCCAGCACGTCGCGGTTGACGCCACGCGTCTCGTATTCCTGCACCACGCGCGCCAGCAGATCCTTGGGGGCCACCACCGTCAGCCGCAAGGCCCACGTGCGCTCCAGGATGATCGCCAGGGAAATCACCGAACACACCACCAACAGCCAGCTCGGCCAGCCGGCCGCTTCCAGAATAGTCAGCAAGGGAGCACCTTAGGACCAGTACAGTTTTTGGAAGCGCGTAGTGTACCGGAAAGCGCGCCTTCTTCAGCCTATTAAGACTTGTCCACATTCTCTGTGGATAAACTTGTGGGTGAATTTGGACCAGGCAGGGTAAGTAGCCCGTTGAAAAGGGTTTTTTCTGCCCCGATCAATTTTTGATCGAAACTGATTTTTTATTTAAAAACAAATACCTGCGGTCGATCCTCAAATGTCAAGCAGACCTTCTGTCACAAAGTTGGCAGGTACCGCGTCCAGCGGGCCCGCAGGCCTTGGCAGCGCTGGCGTGCCACCCGCCGGCAACGCGATCGCGGTGTCCGAGCTGGCACGCCGGGTGCGCCAGACCATCGAGCAGGCCCACCCGCTGCAATGGGTGGCCGGCGAGATTTCCGGCTTCACGCGCGCCAGCTCCGGCCACTGGTACTTCAACCTCAAGGACGCCAGCGCCCAGGTGCGCTGCGCCATGTTCCGCGGCCGCAACCAGTGGATGGACTGGCAGCCGCGCAATGGCGACGCCGTCGAGGCGCGCGGACTGCCCACCCTGTACGAAGCGCGCGGCGAGTTCCAGCTGGTGGTGGAACAGCTGCGTCCT
>JAGWIJ010000095.1 GCA_028873535.1 Pseudomonadota bacterium | reverse complement strand
GAGCGGCGAAATGGTCGACCTGTTTCCCGACCGCGCCAGCGGCGTCGCCGCGCTGATCGCCTGTTTCGAGCGCCATGCCGGCGGCGTGCCGATCAGCGTCTACGGCGGGCCGGCCGGCTGGGTCGCCACCGACGCATGCGCCGACCGCTGGGCTGCCATCGCGTCGGCCAACTGGCTGAGCATGGGTGACTGGGCAGCGCTGCACCTGCCAGCCGGCGTGGTGCTCGATCTCGGCAGCACGACTTGCGATGCGCTGTGCTTCCACGGCGGCCGCGCCCGCCCCTCGGCGCTCGGCGATGCCGCGCGGCTGACCAGCCGCGAACTGGTCTACACGGGGATCGCGCGCACGCCTTTGATGGCCCTGGCCCATCAGGTCAATCTGGGGGGGCGGCCGACCGGCGTGATGGCCGAGTGGTTCGCCAGCAGTGCCGACGTCTACCGCATCCTGGGCGAACTGCCGGACGATGCCGACCTGCATCCCAGCGCCGATGGCGGTCCCAAGACGCTGGAAGGCAGCGTGCGCAGGCTTGCGCGCATGGTGGGTTGTGACGGTCCCGAATGGCCGCTCGCCACCTGGCGCGATGTGGCACGGCAGTTCCGTACGGTGCAGCTGGAACGCATCGACGAAGCGCTGGCGCTGGCGCTGGAGCGGCTGCCGCCGTCGCCCGTGAGCGCGAGCGTGGTGGTGGCAGGCGCCGGCGCCTTCCTGGCGCGCGAGACGTGCGCGCACCACCCGGTGCAGGTGCAGGCCTTCGGCCGGGTCGGCGGCTTGCTGCCCGAACCGCCAGTGCTGCCCTCGAGCCGCGAACTGGCGGAACGCGCTTCGTGCTGTGCGCCGGCGGTGGCAGTAGGGGCGCTCGCGACGCGCCTGCTGTGACCGCGTTGCTCAGCCGGTGACGGCGGGGCCGCGCAGGCGCGACAACATGAAGATGCCGAGCAGCGAGACCAGCAGGAACACCAGGCTCGACGCGCCGTGCAAAGCGCCGAACTGCGCGCGCAGTCCGGCTGCTGCATGTTCGAAGCCCCCCTGCGCCGCGATCTGGCTGCGCACCGCGATGATCCACGGGCGCAGCCACAGATGGCCGGCCAGCGTGAGCAGCAGCATGGCCGGCAGCACCAGCCGCAGCGGCCATGCCAGCCGCGGCGCAGCCCCGGCGCGTTGCAGCCAGTCCTGCAGCGCGATCAGCAGTGGCAGCACCAGCACCGAGAGCCAGCCCAGTCGCGCGAACACTTCGCCCGCAATGGTGCCGGCCTGGGCGCGCTCGGGCACCACCGCGAACAGCGCCGGCGCGACCAGGTAGCCCACGGCCACCTGCGCACCGACCAGCAGGGCCAGCGCCACGACATAGACGCGCTCACCCCAGCGCAGCAGGGTCACCTCGCGGCCGTTCA
This sequence comes from Pseudomonadota bacterium, assembly GCA_028873535.1. Lineage (GTDB taxonomy): Bacteria > Pseudomonadota > Gammaproteobacteria > Burkholderiales > Ferrovaceae > CAIVHB01. The sequence goes on along the minus strand of JAGWIJ010000095.1, from coordinate 11,732 downwards.
CTTCTTCTCGAGCAGCGCCTTGAGATTCGCAAGCCCGCTCGTGTAGACGCCGGTCACGGCATTCACGGCGGCCTCGTCGTTCAACTCGGGCGGCGGATCGTTGTTGGGAAAGCCGCGATAGAAGGCGCCACGCCAGGTGACGGCGCTGCCGCCGCCGTCAGCGGGCTTGACCTGGATCATCGAGGTGTAGTTTGTGACCGGCAGGGCGCCGTGGTCCTTGGCGCGATACTTGAGGCTCATCGTCTCGGCGTCATAGGCTTCGATTTCCTCGACCAGCTCGCCGCCGCCCTTGAGCTTGAGCGTGCGCACCGAACCGACGGCATTGCCATCGGTCACGGTGGTGCTGTCGATGGCAGGGTGCCACGCACCCCAGTTGCCGAAATTGCCGACCAGCTTCCAGACATCGGCAGGCGCGGCCTGGATGGTGATCTCCTCGATCACCTTCTGACGCGTCGGGCCATGCGCCAGGGCCAGCGAGGGCAGCAGGGGAAGTGCGAACAGGGACAGGGCCAGCAGGCCGAATCCGCGACGGTTGAAACGCATGTGAGGATCTCCTCGGGTTGAAATACTGTGGTCGTCAGTGAGTGGCGCCAGGGCGCCAGAGGAAGGCGCCGAAGCCACGGCTGTTGTGTCCGGTCGGAATGCGGCGGACGACACGCAGGCTGACCGTGTCGATCTCCTCCAGTTCCTCATCCATCCAGCTCACCACCAGCACGCGCGCGCCGTCGGCGACGATGCCTTCCGGGAAGCCGCCCACGGGCACCGTGGCCAGGACGCGCCCCGCCTGTGGATCGACCACGCTCAGGCTGTCGCCATGCTGGTTGGTGACGAACAGACGGCCGTCTTCCGCCAGCACGGCGCAGTAGGGCGTGTTGCCCACTGGCACGGTGCGCAGCACGGTACCCTGCGCGGTATCGATCACGCTGACATTGTTGCTCAGCACATTGACCGCAAACAAGCGGCTGCCGTCAGCCGACAGCGCCAGGCCGAAGGGATGCGCGCCGACAGCGATGTGGGCGACGACGGCCGCGTGCGGCACGTCGATGACGGCCACGCGGTCCTCGTCGCGCTCGGCGACGTAGACCTGCTGGCCGTCGGGCGCGACCGCAATGCCGGCCGGCACCCTGCCCAGCGCGATGCGCGCCAGCAGTTGCAGGCCGGCAGCGTCGATCACCATGAGCTGGTTGCGGTACCAGTCGGAGACATAGACACGCGTACCGGCAGCGTCGACGGCGATGCCGACCGGACCGCCACCAAGCTCCAGCGTACCCGTGACTTCGAGCGTGCGCGCGTCGATCCGGGTCAGCATGCGGCCGTCAGGACTGGTGATGTAGACGCGCCCCTGGCGCGCATCCACCGCCACGCCGGCCGGGCCTGCCGCCACCGGGATGCGCCGCAGTTCATGGCCAGAGTCGAGGTCGACCACCGAGACGTCGTGGCTGCCCTGGTTGGTGATGAAGGCGCGCGCGCCCGGCACCGGCGCCTCGGCCCCGGCAGGCGCTGCAGCCATTCCTGCCACGACCGCGACGATCAGCATGACGGCGGCACGCAGCGTGCCACCTGGTCCGGTTGCCAATCCCATTCAGGCGTCGGCGCGAGGGCCTGGCGCGTCCTGGCGCGGTTCGCCCGGCGTGCGCGCGGTGCGCGCAGGACGCTCGCCGCCACGACCAGCCGGTGCACCGCGCTGGCGGCCATCGCGCTCGCCAGGCGCGGAACGCCGACCGTCGCGTTCGCCACCATGGCCCTTGTGCTCGGAGCGCGGCGCCGACGGACGGCGCTCGGGCGGCTTCGGCGCCAGCGCCGCAAGCACGGCGTCGAGACGCTGCGCAAAGGCCGCCTGCGGCGCTGCCAGCGCGCATAGCGCCAGCGCCGGGCGACGCAGACCTTCGTGGTCGCTGCGACCGCCGGAGCGCAAGGCGTCGGCCAGGCGCTCCAGCTGCATGCGCCGCCGCAGATCCTGGAATTCGGTGGGACTGGGCAGACCGAGCCCGATCTCGAGCTCCAGCAGGCCGTGCGCCAGCGGTTCCGCGCTGGCTGCGAAGGCGGTCAGCAGCTCCGCGGCGGGTGCACGTCCCTCGCACACCGCGAGCACGGCCTGCTGGCGCGCCTGGACCGGTGCGGTCTCGCGCCCGGCGATGTCGGGCAGCGACTGCCAGGCCTGCTGCAGGCGCGCCGCGATGGCAGCACCCTGCTCGCCCAGGCCGGCGCCAGCGGCCTCCACGGCCAGCTCGGCAGCGCTGCAGGCCAGTGCCGCTTCGCGCAGTCCACGCCAGAGCTCGCTGCGCTTGCGGAAAGCTTCGGCTTCGGCGGCCGTGTGTGCCGCGCGCTCAGCGTCGTCGGCAGCGCGTGCCGCGTCGCGCGCCTGGAACAGGCTGTCGCAGACCGCACGGAAGCGCTCCCACAGTGCCTGTTCGCGTGCGCGCTCGAGCGGCACGGTGCGCGAACGCGCCTGCCATTCGGCCTGCAGTTCGCGCAGCTTGCTCACGGTGTCGCGGCCGTCGCTGCGCTCGGTCAGCTGCTCGGCGCGGCGGATCAGCGCTTCGCGTTCAGCGGCTTCGGCGTCGCGCACATGGCGCACGCGCCGCTCGATTTCCCCGCTCGCCGCCACAAAGCGCGCCTCGAGCGGCCTCGACAGTTTGCGGTCGACCGGTCCCAGCGTATGCCAGCGCCGTCCGGCATCAGCCAGCGCGAAGGCCTGCTCCTTCCAGTCCACCGGCGGCACGTCGAGCGCCGCCACGCGCGCTTCCAGATCGGCCAGCAGGGCTTCGCGCCGTTCCAGATTGCCGGCGCGCCGTTCGGCCTGTCTGGCGAAATGCTCGCGCACCGGCTCCCAGGCGCGTTCGCAGGCCGCGTCGAAGCGTTCCCACAGGTGCTGCGGCGCTCCGCCTTCGCTGGCGGCGATCGCCTGCCACTGCGCGCGCAGGGCCTTGATGGCGCGTCCCAGTTCCTCCGGTGGCAGCTCACGCGACGGCAAGGCGTCGGCGGCGTCGCACAGGTGGTCGCGCGCCTGCTGTCCGCCCCAGCGGCGCCAGGCGCGCAGCCGCGCGATTTCCTCGACGGCGCGGCGGATGCGCCCACCCAGCGAACCCGCCACGCCACCAGCCTGGCTCTGCAGTTCGGACAAGGTGGCCAGGCGCGTCTCGGCGTCATGCAGATGCCCGTCTTCGAGCGCGTGCTCGAGCGCCTCGAGTTCCTGCGCGATGCGATCGCGCAGGGCCGGATCGAGCTCCGGCTTGCGCTTGGGCGCGGCACCACGCACGCGCTTGTCGGCGGCAGCGTCGGCCGCCACGACTGCGGCGCTTTCGCCCTCCACCGCTGCGGCAGCGGGTGCCGCCTCCGCCGGGGCGCTCATGATCCCGGCGGCCGGTTCCGCAAGTGCTGCACCAGCGTCGGCCAGGACGTCGGTGGCCGCCGCTTCGGCATTGACAGGCTCTGCCGTTGCGGACTCGCCGGCCACACCCTGCACCTCGCCGGGCGAGCTGCCTGCAGCGGGCATTTCGGCAGCCGGCGCCCCGGCCGGCGCTCCTTCGGCCAGCTGCCGGCGCGCCTGCCGGCGCTCTTCGGCCTGGGCCTGGAAACAGGCATGCAGGCGCACCCGCGCCTGCTGGAAACGCGCATCGGCTTCGGCATCGGGCTGCAACGCCGCCCACACGCGCTCGACCTCCATCACGCGCGACAGCTCGGGATGCTCCTGGGCAGCAAGGTTCTCGACCGTCTCCAGCCAGCGCGCCTGCATGGCGTGGCGCTCGCGTTCGCGCGCATAGGCATCGAGGCGGTCGCGCGCCACCTTGTAGACGCGCTTGTCGCGCGTGCGCGCCTGCTGCGCCACGTGTGCCAGCAAGGCCTCGTCGTCGATGCGCAGCACGGCTGCATGACGCGCATCGGCGGCGCGCGCTTCAGTGGCAACGCGCGCCAGCACGGCAGGATCCTGCAGGCGCGCCAGCGCGGCCTGGCGCACTTCGGCCGGGCCGCTGGCCAGTGCGGCCTCGAGCACGCCGGGGTCGCCATCGGGACGCGCCGCCAACTCTGCCAGCAGCGTCGCCACTGGCACCTGGGGCGCAACCGGCGCTGCCGGCATCGGCTTGGCCTGGGTGCGCGCTGCCTGACGCTCGGGTTTCGGGGCATCGTCCAGGCTGCGCATGGACTTGCCGAACAGGAATCTGAGCATGGTGCCGATACTCCTTGCGCGTGCCGCCGGCAGCCGGGTCGCGGCGGGCGGCAGCTTGTGACGGCAGACCGAAGTCCAGCCGCGAAAGCCCTGGCACATCCCCAAAGGAACGCGCCACGGACAGGTGGCGTGAGCGCCCGCTGGAGCCGGGCGCGCCTGCAAAACCCCTATTGTGCTCCCATCCCGCCCAAACTGCCGAGCGGCATGCCTTGCAGCGCAGGGCTCGCGGTCAGGCGGAGGGTCAGCGGCGGCGCGCCGGGCGCTCGGCCTCCATTTCAGGCAGATAGGCCTGCGCCTGGGCAATGCGCGTGTCATCCACCGGATGGGTGCTGAGGAACTCCGGCTGGCTGCCCTGCTGCAGCTGTTTGAACTTCCCGAACAGCGTGATCGTGGCGCCGGGATCGAAGTCGGCGCGCGCAGCGATGCGCATGCCCAGCCTGTCGGCCTCAAGCTCGGCAGTGCGGCTGTTGGGCAGCAGCATGAACAGCTGCACCCCCATCTGCGCGAGCTCCGGCGTGGCGGTGCTGTTGTTGGCGGCGGCAATGCCTGCCACGATGGCCTGCCCCAGCACCCCGTTGGACATCTTCTCGGCGCCGTGGTCGAGCAGGGCATGCGAGATCTCGTGTCCCAGCACCACCGCGATCTCGTCGTCGCTGAGCTGGAGACTGTCGATCAGGCCGGTGTAGACCACAATACGCCCGCCGGGCAGGCAGCTTGCATTGATGGTCGCATCCTGGATCACCGTGACCTGCCAGGCCCAGCTGCCGGCATCCGGCCGCAGCGCGACCGCCTGCGGAATCAGACGCTGGACGATGCGGTCGACGCGCTGATGGCGTGGTGACACGGTATCGACCTGGTTCCTGGCACGCGCCTCGCTGACCAGGCTCAGGTAGCTCTGCTCGCTGAGCGAGAGCACCTGCTGCTGCGACACCAGCTGGAGCTGCTCGCGGCCGGTGATCGGATTGGCCTGGCAGGCGGTCAGCAGCAGGGCAGCAGTGAGCGCGTGCAGGCAGGGGCGAACGGCAGGGAATCCAAACTTCATGGCGCAATCTTCCTCGGCTGGCATGGAATCGGAGGCCGGAATCCGCGCCGGACAGGCTTTGGGCAGCGCTCCGGGGGGGTGCTGCTGCCGGCCATTTTCACCGGCCCGGCCCATTCTCACAAAATTTTGACGCCAGCAGCGTGACACAGTGTGATTGTGATGGTTATAATGCAGGGCTTGACGGATCGCAAACGCACCGTCGGCCTCACGTCCCCATCGTCTAGAGGCCTAGGACACCGCCCTTTCACGGCGATAACCGGGGTTCGAATCCCCGTGGGGACGCCAAGTTTCGAAGAAAAGCCACCTCCCAAGGTGGCTTTTTCCATTCCTGGCCCAGGAGCGCGCCGATCGGTATCACCAGCCGCCGGCCGAATTCCACGTGAAAGAGGCGCGCGCGTGCGCATGGAACTCCCAACGGGCAGTCGCGCGCGCCGGCTGTGCGCACGGCTGGGCTTCATGCTGCGGGGAAGCGACCGGATCTGCCAGCGCCTGGAGTGGTCGGCATCCTGGGCACGCAGCCGGATGCTGACTGGTGTCACAAATCCGCGCTAGCATTTGTCGCAGCGCACCAGGGCGCTTGACCCAGATCAAGCGTAGCGACGGTCCGGCCCACTAAGCTGATGCGCATCGACTTTCCCCCTGGCAGGTGACGACCTTGAACCAGTGTCCGCAGCCGCTCATCCCGATCCATGACGATCCCTGGCGTGCCATGGATCACAGCGCACGCGCGCAGATTGCATTGCTGACCGGCGGACTGTCGCCGGCCTCGTGGTCGCTGGCCCTGCGCGACTGGTGGATGCACGCGCTGGTGGCGCCAGGCACCCAGGCCCGGCTGGCGCTGGAGGCCACGCGCCTGGTGACGCGCAGCGCCGATCGGGTGGCGGGCACGGCGGGTTCGCCCGAGGGCGAGGGCAACCGGCTCGGCGACAGCGATCCCAGGCTGGCCGGGGATGATTGGCAACGCTGGCCGTGGTCGCTCTGGCGGCGCAATTTCCTGGCCTTCGAACACTGGTGCGAACTGGCCGTCAGTTCGGTTCCCGGCGTGGAGGCGCACCACCGCCACCTGGTTGGCTACCTGACGCGCCAGATCTGCGAGGCCCTGTCGCCGGCCAATTTCCTGCTGACCAATCCGGAGCTGCTGGAAAAGACGCTGCGCACCGGCGGCACCAACCTGATGACCGGACTGCAGAACCTGCAGCAGGACCTGCTGATGGCCATGGCGCCCAAGCACGGCGGCCCGACCTCGGGCGACGAGCGCCGGCGCTTCCGGGTGGGTCATGAGCTGGCGGTGACGCCGGGGAAGGTGGTGTTCCGCAACCACCTGATCGAACTGCTCCAGTACAGCCCGACCCAGGCCAAGGTCCACGCGGAGCCGGTACTGATCGTGCCGGCCTGGATCATGAAGTACTACATCCTCGACCTGTCGCCCGCCAACTCGCTGGTGCGCTACCTGGTCGACCAGGGCTTCACGGTGTACTGCATTTCCTGGCACAACGTGGGCGACGACGACAGCAACGTGAGCCTGGACGACTACCGCGAATGCGGTGTCATGGCCGCACTCGACAAGGTCTCCGCCCTGCATCCCAAGGCCGGGGTGCATGCCACCGGCTACTGCCTGGGCGGCACGCTGCTGTCGATTGCCGCTGCCAACATGGCGCGCGTCGGCGATGAGCGCCTCGCCACCGTCACACTGTTCGCCGCGCAGACCGACTTCAGCGAACCCGGCGACCTGCAGCTGTTCATCGACGAGAGCCAGGTCAGCATGCTCGAGAGCGTGATGCACGAGCAGGGCACGCTGTCGGGCGGGCAGATGGTGGCGGCATTCCAGCTGCTGCAGTCGCGCGAACTGATCTTCAACCGCATGGTGCACGACTACCTGCTGGGCGAACGCGCGCCGCTGATGGACCTGGTGGCGTGGAACGCCGACACCACGCGCATGCCCTACCGCATGCACACCGAATACCTGCGCCGGCTGTTCCTGCGCAATGATCTCGCGGCCGGTCACTACGAAGTGGACGGGCGTCCGATCTCGCTGCGTGACCTGCACCTGCCGCTGTTCCTGCTCGGCACCGAGCGCGACCAGATCGCGCCCTGGAAATCGGTGTTCAAGCTGCACCAGCTGTGCGACTCCGAGCTCACTTTCGTCCTCACCAATGGCGGCCACAACGCCGGCGTCGTGAGCGAACCGGGCCATCCGCGCCGGCACTTCCGCATCGCCACCACGCCGGCCGGCGCCCTGCGCAGCAGCCCCGAGGACTGGCTGGCCGCCACGCCGGTGCGCGAAGGTTCATGGTGGGAAGCGTGGTCCGCCTGGCTGGCCACGCACGCCACCGGCACGCTGGTGGCACCGCCGCGCGCCGCTGCGCAAACCCTGGGCGACGCGCCCGGCAGCTACGTGCTGCAGACCTGAACCAGGCCGCCATGAACCAGGACCTGATCCGCAACCGCCCCTATTCCGCGCTCACCGTCGGCGAGTCGGCGTCGCTCACACGCACCGTAGGCCAGAACGACATCGACCTGTTCGCGGCCATTTCCGGCGACATCAACCCCGCCCACATGGATCCCCAGTTTGCCGCCGGCAGCCAGTTCGGCCATGTGATCGTGCACGGCATGTGGACGGCAGGCCTGATCTCGGCCGTGCTGGGCACGCAACTGCCGGGTCCCGGCACGATCTACCTGGACCAGGAGCTGCGCTTCCGCCGTCCGGTGGCGCCGGGCGACGTGATCACGGCCACGGTCACGGTGCGCGAGAAGCGCGAACCAGGGCGCGTGGTGGTGCTCGACACCGTGTGCACCAACCAGCGCCACGAAGCGGTGCTGCAGGGAGCCGCCACCGTGCTGGCACCTTCGGAGGCCATCGCGTGGCCGCGCATGCGCGCACCCAATGCCATGGTGCACCGGCACGACCGCCTCGAGGCCCTGCTGCGAGCGGCCTCGGAAAAGCCGCCGCTGCGCGTGGCGGTGGTGCATCCGTGCTCGCGTGATGCCCTGCTGGGCGCCCTCGAGGCACGCGACGCCGGACTCATCGAACCCGTCCTGGTGGGCCCTGCCGCGCGCATCCGCGCTCTGGCCGAGGAGGCGCAGATCGCGCTCGATGGCATGCGCGTCGAGGATGTGCCGCACAGCGCGGCAGCGGCGCTGCGGGCGGTCGAAATGGCGTCGCAACGTGAGGTGGCGGCGCTCATGAAGGGCAGCCTGCACACCGACGAGCTGCTGGCGGCAGTGGTGTCATCAGGTTCCGGCCTGCGCACCGAACGGCGCATCAGTCATGCCTACCTGATGGACCTGCCCGGCTACCCCAAGCCACTGGTGATCACCGATGCCGCCATCAACATCGCGCCGACCTTGACCCAGAAGCGCGACATCTGCCAGAACGCGATCGACCTGATGCATGTGATGGGCGTGGCCGATCCCCTGGTAGCCGTGCTGGCAGCGGTGGAAACCATCAACCCCGAGATGCCGGCTACCCTCGACGCAGCGGCGCTCACCCAGATGGCGCGACGTGGCCAGATCACCGGTGCCCAGGTGGATGGACCGCTCGCCTTCGACAATGCAATCAGCCTGGTCGCCGCGCAGACCAAGGGCATCCAATCCACGGTGGCGGGCAGTGCCGACATCCTGCTGGCACCCAACCTGGAAGCCGGCAACATGCTGGCCAAGCAGCTGCTGTATTTCGCCGATGCCGACGCTGCGGGTCTGGTGCTGGGTGCACGCGTGCCGATCTTCCTGACCAGCCGGGCCGACCGCCTGCAGGTACGCTTGGCGTCGGCTGCCTTGGGCAAGCTGGTGGCCGAACGCGGCGCCGTCAACGCCGACGGGATCCTGCCGGGCGCGACCTGAAGCGCGCTGCGCGCGCCCGCGTCAAAACAGTTCGACTTCGCCGGCGCGCGTCAGGCGCGGCTTGAGACCGCCCGTGCGCACCAGTTCCTCGTAGCTGGCGGCCGCATTGCGGCCGTGGTGCTTGACCCAGTAGAGGGCCTCGTCGGCGCGGTCGATCACGTCGGCTGGCGTATCGGTGGGCCGCAACTGGCTGTAGCCGATGCTGACCGTGATGTGGCCGACGCGACTGAACAGATGTCTGTTGATGGTTTCGCGGAAGCGGTCGAACACGCGATGCACGACATCAGGCCCGGTCGGCTGCAGCACCACCATGAACTCCTCGCCACCGAAGCGGAACAGCTGGTCCTGGAAGCGGAAGCTGTCACGCATCAGGCGCGCGAACATCACCAGCACCTCGTCGCCGATCAGGTGTCCGTAGGTATCGTTGACCAGCTTGAACTTGTCGATGTCGCACACGCCGAACCAGTGCTGACCGCCCGACACGCCGCGCCGGCGGCGCGGTGCGCCGGGATTGGCCGGATCGTCGGGCGCGCTCTGGCCCATGATCTCGAACAGGTGCTTGTCGAAGGTCTTGCGGTTGGGCAGCCCGGTCAGGTTGTCGGTCTCGCCGTAGTCGAGCAAGGCGATGTGATTGCTGCACACCTCGACCAGCGCCATCAGGTAGGCGCGATTCTCTGCCGGTGCGGACTCCAGGATCTGGATGTCGATCAGGAACAGCACGATGCCGGCCGGCGCGATCGGCAGCACGATGCGGTCGCAGCCGTCCGGCATGCGCTCGGAGGCCGCAAAGCCGCGCTCCCGGGTCTGGCGCAGCAGCGGATCCAGTTCGATGTTGAAACAGTGTTCGGCCTCGGGCAGGTAGGAATTGCGCACCTGGCGGCCTTCGGAACTGATGACGGCAGATTCGAACACGGTGGTGCGGCTGACGCCCGCGAAGATCCGGAAGATGCGCAGCGAGCGCAGGTAAGGCATCGCCATCGCCTCGAGGCCGTCGAGCAGCGCTTCGCTGACCTCGGTGCGGTCGCGGCGTGCGGAAATCGACAGGATGTGCTCTAGGAGTGACAGCATGGCGCGGGTGCTAACCCCGGTTGGTGGTGCTCTTAGGGATTAACGGAACGCCCGCGCCGGAATTTAGCCAATTGTGTTCAGTTGCCCTCCCGCACACGCGCGTGCTGCCATTGCCACAGCAGCAGCGGCAACGTCAGCGCGGCCAGGATGCGCTGCAGCCAGAGGCCGGCGGGGTAGCCCGTGTCATGACCGAACAGGTCGAACCCTGCCACCAGCGCCAGCAGCAGCAGCACCCCGGGCAGCCAGGCCGGACGCGCTGCACATCGCCAGCGATGGACCAGCACCACGGCCAGTCCGGCACTGCACCAGCCCAATGCCGCACCGGCCAGCACGTCGGCCGGCCAGTGCGCCCCGACCACCACGCGCGACAGGCCCACCAGCAGCGCCAGACCGAGTGCGGCAAGGGCCGGCAGCCAGCCGCGCACCAGACCGCCCAGCACCAGCAGACCGAGGACGGTGAAGGCGCTGGCGGTGTGCCCCGAGGGAAAGGAACCCGCCATCAGGCGCGGACCGATGACGACAATGCCGTCGATCACGGCGGCCGGACGCGGCATGTGCACCAGCGGCTTGAGCAGATGGACGCCCGCCGTGGCCAGCAGGGCTGCGAGCAGCGCTTCCACCGCGAGGGCACGGCGGCGGTGCAGGAAGGGGACGATCAGCAGCGGCGTCACCAGCGCATCGCCGACCAGGGTCAGGGCGCTCCACGACGTGGCGCCCCAGGGAAGCAGGTGCTCACGCAACGCGATCCAGAGGGTCAGGTTGGCGTCGGCCGCCAGCACTGCCAGCGTGGCGGCCAGCAGCAGCAGCGGTGGTCCCAGGAACCGCCAGGCGAAGCGGCGTGGTGCGCCGCTCAAGGCGCCAGCACCCGCACCACGCGCAATCCGCCACGCGCGAACAGCACCTCATGACGGCTGCCCAGGCGATCCGGGTGATCGAGTCGGCCAAAGGCGATATCGCCGACGCGCACCGCGCGCACCTCGGTGGCGTGTCCCAGGTAGACCGAGAACGAGGGCATGCGGTCGTCGCTGACCACCGGCACGCCCAGGCTGGCAGCGTAGCGCGCCGCTGCGCGCACCGGTTCCTGCTGGATCGTCGTCAGCGCCGGCAGCAGCACCAGCGAAATCCCCAGCGCCGAAACCAGCCCCGGCGCGACGACCATCCAGCGCGCATCGGCCAGCGTGCGCCCGGGCAGCCGCACCACGCGGCCGTCCGGATCGGCGGATTCCGGCGGCAGCAGCGGCGCGCGCTGGCGCCACGACAGCAGCAGGCAGGCCAGCGCAAGCAGCAGCCAGACGGCAGCCAGCCCGTAGTGGAGCGGCCCGAACGCCGCCGCCCCCTGCTGCAGCATTTCACGCAGGTAGGGATTGCCGCTCGCTGCCGCGCCGCGTGCCGCGATCAGCGGCAGCGCCAGTGCGCACGCCGGCAGGATCAGGGCCGCCAGCAGTTCGAACGCCGAGCGCAGCCGGTCCTCGCCGCGCACCTCGGCCAGCACGCGTCCACCCAGCAGGAACAGCGGCGTGCAGCCATACAGCAGGTAGTGCGGCAGCTTGGTGCCAGCCAGCGAGAACAGCACCAGCACGCACAGGAACCACAGCAGCAGGAAGCGTTCGGCGC
>JAGWIJ010000094.1 GCA_028873535.1 Pseudomonadota bacterium | reverse complement strand
GGCCAGCGCAGCCGGGTCGAAGCCGGACGGACAGCGCGGCAGCTCACGCCGGCAGAAAGCGCACAGCAGCGCGCCATGCGAAGCCGAACGGCACAGCAGGCAGTCCTGTGCCGGCACCAGCACGCACAACTGGCGCCAGGCCCGCCTGCACGCGCCGGCAGCGCGTGCGCGCCAGGCTGCCAGCCGGCCGTGCGGCGCTGCGTCACCCGGCGCACGCGGCTCGCGTATCATGTCGCGTGATGCGTCAGCAGCCAGGGCGCGAATTTCCTGCAAGGTCCAGAACACCGTGAACGCTCCCCAGATCCCGACTTCGCTCCAGCATTCCACAGACGCCCCCCGCCAGGCCGGCACGAACAAGGCGGCGCGCTGGCCCCTGGCCGCGGTCGAAGCCCTGTTTGCCCTGCCCTTCGCCGATCTGCTGTGGCAGGCCCAGCAGGTGCATCGCACCCACTGGAACCCGCTGGGCGTCCAGCTATCGACCCTGCTGTCGGTCAAGACCGGCGGCTGCCCGGAGGATTGCGGCTACTGTCCGCAGTCGATCCGCCATCCCACGGCTGTGGCCAACCAGCCGATGCTGCCGTTGGAAGAGGTGCTGGCTGCCGCCCGGCGTGCCAAGGATGCCGGCGCCGGCCGCTTCTGCATGGGCGCGGCATTCCGCGCACCCAAGGATCGTGACCTCGAGCCGATCGCCGAAATGATCGCCGGCGTACGCGCCATGGGCCTGGAAACCTGCGCCACCCTTGGCATGCTGAAGCCCGGGCAGGCGCGCCGCCTGAAGGATGCCGGCCTCGACTTCTACAACCACAATCTCGACAGCGCGCCGGACTTCTACGGCGAGATCATCACCACGCGCGAGTACCAGGACCGCCTGGACACCCTGGATGCGGTGCGTGCCGCCGGCATCAACGTGTGCTGCGGCGGCATCGTCGGCATGGGCGAAAGCGCCAGCCAGCGCGCCGGACTGGTCGCCACCCTGGCCAACCTCGATCCGGCGCCGGAATCGGTGCCGATCAACCTGCTGGTGCAAGTCGAGGGCACCCCCCTGCACGGCCGGGAGGCGCTCGACCCGCTGGAGTTCGTGCGCACCATCGCCGTCGCGCGCATCACCATGCCGCACAGCCGCGTGCGCCTTTCGGCGGGCCGCCAGTCGATGAGCGATGCCGTGCAGGCGCTGTGCTTCCTGGCCGGCGCCAATTCGATCTTCTACGGCGAACAGCTGCTGACCACGCCCAATCCGGAAGCGGACCACGACCGCGCCTTGCTCGAAAAGCTGGGCATGCACGCCGAGTAAGGCCGGCCTTGGACAGCAGCGCTGATCCGCGGCGCGCCTACGCCAACCAGAACCGCCACGCGGCGCGCGCGGGCGGCCAGAGCCCGCTGGCGCTGGAGCTCGGCTTGCGCCTGCTCGATCACCTCGAAGGCCTGCGCATCGATCCAGCGCGCATCCTGGTGCTGGGCGGCGGCGCCGGCCTGCTGCGTGCGCCGCTCGCCGAGCAGTTTCCGCGCGCCGCGCTGATCTACGCCGATCCGGTCCCCGCCCAGCTCGCGCGCATGCCGCGCGCCTCGCGCCTGCAACGCTGGCTCGGCGCCACGCAGGAACCGCTGCGCCTGGCCTGCCGCCCGACCGCCCTGCCCTTGCGCAACGGCAGCATCGACCTGCTGATCGCGCTGGGCATGCTGGGCTGGGAAGCGCCTGACCCGGTGTTTGCCGAAGCACGGCGCGTGCTGTCGGCCGACGGCCTGCTGCTGTTCAACGCGCTGGGGCCGGATACGCTCAAGGAATGGCGGGCGGCCCTGGCGCACGCACGGCCCGGCATTGATCCGCTCGGGACCTCGCTGGCGCACCTGCCCGACATGCATGACATCGCCGACGCCGCCGCGCACGCGGGTCTGGCCAGCCCGGTGGTGGATATGGAACAGCTCACCGTGCACTACCCGGACCTGCGCCTGCTGCTGGCCGACCTGCGCTGCGAAGGTGGCGGCAACGCCCTGCTGGCACGTCCGCGCGGGCTCATGACGCCGCGCCAGCACGCACGGCTGCTGGCCAGCGTGGAGGCCGGCCGCACGTCACAGGGCCTGCCGGTGACCCTGGAGGCGATCTACGGTCATGCCTGGAACACCCGGCCGCTGGTCGACAACGCCGGCCGGCCGGTGATCCCGATCCGCGCCGCACCGCCCAGAGCGTGAAGGGCGGCGGCGGTGCCACAGCGGCACCGCCGCGGCGCATCAGAACATCGGCTTGTTGGCGGCCCGGCCGTAGTTGGCGACGCCTTCCATGATCTCGGCACGCGCGGCCTCAGGGCCTTCCCAGCCTTCCACCTTGACCCACTTGCCCGCTTCGAGATCCTTGTAGTGCTCGAAGAAGTGCGAAATCTGGCGCAGCGTGAGTTCGGGCAGGTCCGAGGGCTGCTGGATGGTCTTGTAGATGCCGCACAGCTTGTCGAGCGGAACGGCCAGCAACTTGGCGTCGGAGCCCGCCTCGTCGGTCATCTTGAGCACGCCGATCGGACGGCAGCGCACCACCACACCGCTGATCAGCGGCACCGGCGTCAGCACCAGCACATCGACCGGATCACCGTCATCCGAAAGAGTATGCGGAATGTAGCCGTAATTGCAGGGGTAGTGCATGGCCGTGGACATGAAACGGTCGACGAACATCGCGCCGGTTTCCTTGTCCAGTTCGTACTTGATCGGGTCGCCGTTCATCGGGATCTCGATGATCACGTTGAGATCGTTGGGCAGGTCACGTCCGGAGGGGACACGGTCGAGGTTCATGGCTGATTTCCTGGGTTTGAAGGAGAAGACCGGGGGCCGCTGGCTACCGGCGACCAGCCCTGCGATGCTGCGATGCAGCGTAACAGTGCCGGCGCATTATACGAAGTTTGGCGCGGAATGGGCGCGAAGGCGAAGCCCAGTCGCAGCGGCGAATGCTTGTTGGTCCCGTCATGGGTTGCTAGACTGAAGAATAATCAGGGGATTTGTGCCTCGCGCAGCGTCCTCTCATCGCAACGAAGGCAGATGATGAAACTCTCCAAACGCCAGTGGTCACTGGGTGGCCTGCTGGTCGCCACACTGGCTGCAGTCGCCTGGGTCACCAGCGGCGACGATCCCGAACCGGGGAAGGTCGCCCCCGCTGGCGCCAAGGCCGCCGCCTCGCGCCATGCACGCACGGACCAGAGCGAAAGCGTCGTGGGCGCTGTCGAACCGCAGCGCCTGATCCGGGTGGTCGGCGAGCGCCAGGTGGGCGACCCCTTCGGCGCCACCAGCTTCCAGCCGCCGCCGCCAGCCCCCCCCAAGCCGGCGATCACGGTGGCTACGCCGCCGCCGCTGGCTCCGGTCGCAGCGCCGGCCCCCAGCGCGCCGCCGTTTCCCTGGACCTTCATGGGTCGCATGATCGAGGATCCGCAAAGCCCGGCCGTGTTCCTGTCGCGTGGCGACCGCCTGACCGTGGCACACCTGGGCGAGACACTCGAAAGCAGCTGGAAGGTGGTCGGCATGGATGCGCGCGGCCTGCGCGTCGAGTACCTGCCGCTCAAGTCCAGTCACACGGTCGCGATGCCCAATGGCAGCGACAGCAACGGTACGGTCAGCGGCGCCACGGTGGCCGCCCAGGCGGCCCAGGCGGCCGCACAGCAGAACATGGCAGCGCAGATCCAGCCCCAGCCAGTCGCCGAAGGCGGAGCGGCCGCTGACGCGCGGCCAGCGGCCCCGGCGCCGGCCGGCAGCCTGCCCTCCCCGGTTTCCGGTATCGAAATCTCGAACGGGTTCGGAGCGGCGCAAGCGCCGCACTGAAATCCATGCGGGTGGCAGTGCTGGGCGCAGGTGTGGTCGGTGTCACCACCGCCTGGTACCTGCGCGCCGCTGGCCATCAGGTCACACTGTTCGAACGCCAGCCGGGCGTGGCGCTCGAAACCAGCTTCGCCAACGGCGCCCAGGTCTCGGCCGGCCATGCCGAGCCCTGGGCCCAGCCAGGGCTGTGGCGCAAGCTGCTGCGCTGGCTGCCGCGCGAAGACGCCCCGATCCTGTTCCGCCTGCGCGCCGATCCGGCGCAGTGGCGCTGGGGCTTGGCCTTCCTGCGCGAATGCGGCAGAACGCGCTTTCTGGACAACCTGCGCCAGATCCTGGCGCTCGGCACCTACAGCCGCGCACGGTTGCGCGAACTGCGCGCGGCCACCGGCATCGGCTACGACGAACTCGATCTGGGCATCGTCAACCTGTACGAAGACCCGGCGGACTTTCAGCGTGCAGTGGAAGTCTGTCGTCTGGTGCGCGAACTCGGCTACGAACGCCGGCCTATCAGCCTGGACGAAGCGCTCGAACACGAGCCGGCACTGGCGCATCGCCGCGCGCGCCTGGCCGGCGCCACCTGGACTCCGCCCGACGAATCCGGCGACGCGCACCGCTTCTGCCTGGCACTGGCAGCACAGTGCACCCTGGCCGGCGTCGAATTCCGCCTGGACGCCGCCGTGACCGGCCTGAACGTGGCGGCCGGCCGGCTGTCCGGCGTGGCCTGGCGTGACGCCGATGGTGTCAGCCGGCAGGCGTCCTTCGACGCCTGTGTGGTGGCCATGGGCAGCTACAGCAGCCGCCTGCTGCGTCCGCTCGGCATCTCGATTCCGGTCTATCCGGCCAAGGGCTACTCGGCCACGCTGGAACTGCGCGATGCGGCGCGCGGACCACGTGCCAGCGTGACCGACGAAAGCAGCAAGATGGTGATGACACGACTGGGGCAACGCCTGCGCATTGCCGGCACCGCGGAATTCAACGGCTACGAACTGACGCTCAACCCGGCGCGCTGCCAGGCGCTGGTGCGACGTGGCGCGGAGCTGTTTCCCGGCGCAGCCGACTACACCCAGGCCAGCTTCTGGACCGGGCTGCGTCCGGCCACGCCGTCCAACCGGCCCCTGATCGGCGCGACGCGCATCGAGGGGCTGTGGCTCAACACCGGACACGGCACGCTGGGCTGGACCGAAGCGTGCGGTTCGGCGCATGCGCTGTCCGAACTGCTGTGCGGACGCCATCCCGACCTCGCTTTCCGCTTCCTGACCGCGCCCTGAGCGCCGCCGTCAGCACGGCGGCGCGCCGCCCGCGCCCAGACGCGGAGCGGCAGCGCGAATGTGGCACTCAGGTGATGCGACGACGGTACTCGCCGCTGGCGGTATCGATTTCGATCTTGTCGCCGGTATTGCAGAACAGCGGCACCGACACCATGAAACCGGTGCCGATCTTGGCGGGCTTCAGCACCTTGCCCGAGGTATCACCCTTGACGCCGGGTTCGGTGTAGATGATTTCGCGCACGACGCTGGACGGCAGTTCGATCGAGATCGGCTTGCCGTTGTAGAACACGAGTTCGCCGGGCATGCCGTCTTCGAGGTAGTTGAGCGCGTCGCCCAGGTTTTCGGCCTCGACTTCGTATTGGTTGAACTCGCCGTCCATGAACACGTAGAGCGGGTCGGCGAAGTACGAGTAGGTCACGTCCTTGCGATCCAGGATCACCTGGTCGAGCTTGTCATCGGCCTTGAAGACGGTTTCCAGACCTGCGCCGGTCAGCAGGTTCTTCATCTTCATTTTCATCACGGCGGCGTTGCGGCCACCCTTGTTGTACTCGGCCTTGAGGATGACCATGGGGTCCTTGCCGACCATGACCACGTTTCCGGCGCGCAATTCCTGAGCCTGTTTCATGCGGGAGTTCCTGGGTGGAAAGACGGTAACTGTCAATTATAGCCTGTCCCCCGGCCAGCGGTCATTCGCCCCCTTGCCGTGGGCGCTCCGGATTGCCCAAGGCTCTTGGTAACCACGAAGTAATTTCGCGTTGCAGCACGACAACACCGCCGCTTTAGTGTTGCACCCGAACAACAAATCCGGCCTTTCGAGGCCATCAGGCGCCTCGCTTGATTGACACTCCTCAGGATCAGATAGAAGACTGGCGTCATCGGCTAGTCATAAAACAAAAAAGCCCCGATCACACCCCCGCCGAGTGAGATCCACCGCGGGAAGGGCCCAGCAGCCGAATGCTTGACGCGCACCCAATCTCATCCAACCTCGGAGAACATTCCAAATGGCTCAGTTCAAGAAGATTTCGCTCGCCCTCGCCTCGATCGGCCTGCTCGGCGCCAGCGCCGCCCAGGCGGTCGACATCCAGGCCGGCGACTGGAAGCTCGGCATCGGCGGCAACGTCAACGGCTTCATGACCAGCAACAGCTGCCAGTCAGGTTCCGGCGCCAAGGTAGTCGGCGGCCTGGCCTGCACCGGCGACAACAATTTCGGCATCCAGAACGGTCTGCTGCCGAACGAGATCTCGTTCACCGCCAGCAGCCGCCAGGATGACCTGGACGTCAGCGCCACCATCAGCCTGTGGCCGACCATCGACACCACCGCTGCCGGCCAGACCGGCACGGGCTCCGGCACTCCCGGCACCGGCCTGAATACCCGCCAGGGCTTCTTTACCTTCGGCGACAAGAGCTGGGGTTCGGTCAAGATCGGTCGTGACCTGGGCCTCTTCGGCTCCGACGCCATCCTGTCCGACATGACCCTGCTGTCGGTCGGTGCCGGCAGCGGCAGCTACAACGGCCCGACCACCCTGGGCCGTATCGGCGCGGGCTACCTGTACGCCGACTGGATTCCCCAGATCACCTACTCGACGCCCAACCTGAACGGCTTCAACGCTTCGGTGGGCGTGTTCCAGGGTCTGAGCGACCTGGGTGGCAACTACAATGCCCAGAAGCAGCCTGGCGTCCAGGGCAAGGCCAGCTATGACTTCGCCACCAGCGGCGTCAACGGCAAGGTGTGGGTCGGCATGATGTCGCAGCAACTGAGCAGCACGACCGCCGTGACGGTGGGTACCGGCGCCAACGCCACGACCACGGGCGGCCTGCCCGGCTACACCGCCAATGCCTACGAAATCGGTGCCAAGGTCGGTGCCGGCGACTTCGAAGGCGTGGGCTACTACTACAAGGGCAGCGGCGTCGGTACCACCCTGCTGTTCCTGCTGGGCAACGATGCCACCGGCGGCAAGCGCGACTCCTCGGGCGGCTACATCCAGGGCACCTACAAGATCAGCAAGGTCAAGCTGGGCTTGAGCTACGGCCAGTCGAAGCTGGATTGCACCGGCACCGATTCCGCCGGCGCGACTTGCGGCACCCTGCTGGACACCAACACCAGCGGCATCGCCAGCATCTACTACTCGCTGACCAAGAGCATCACCCTGGTGGCCGAGTACATCGACACCGAGTCGAAGAACCACGCCGGCCTGAAGAACACGCAGAACACCGTCGCCCTGGGCGGCATCATGTTCTTCTGATGCCCGTCTGAGTGGTGGTTCCGGCGCGGTTTCCGCGCCGGTCGCTGCGCTCTGAAACCCCGTGCATGGCCGTCAGGCCATCCACGGGGTTTTTTGTTGCGCCCGAACGGTTCAGGTCACAGTCCCTTGTGATGGGCTGGCTGACGCGTTTGGTAGAATCAGTACTTGCACATCCTGACATGCAAAATGTAAGCTTTTCCGGTCGCAGCAAGGACTGATCAGGATGACACCAGCATTCAAACAGCCTGTATCCAAGGACCCCTGGCACTACGCTCGCCCGGCGTTGGCCGCCCAGCACCTGCAAGTCTTTGATATTGGCCTTACGTCAGCCCGAGGGCTGTTTGCCAAACGGCGCATGGGCAAGTCCGAATTCCTGGAAAAGGATCTCATGCCTGCAGCCGAGGCCGCGGGATATCTGACCGCCTACTTGAACCTCTGGGAGGCCCGCGAGAATCCGCTGCCCGCCTTGGTGGGAGTGCTATCCAGAGCGCTGGCCCCCAAGGGCTGGCAGCGCCTTGTCCAGCAACTCAACTCTCCGCTGAAGAAGGTCAAAGCTTCTGGAAAAGTACCGGGACTGGCAGAAGGCGCCCTTGAAGCGGAATTGACGGACGAGCCAGCACGGGCAGGTCCGGTGCTGAGTGAGTTGCTGCGCGGTTTCGACAACCCGAAGAAGCGTCTGCTCTTGGTGCTGGATGAGGCCCAAGTGCTTGCCGACCCCAAGCACACCAATTTGGCGCACGCCTTGCGTGCCGGGCTGGACAGTCGCAAGCAGAGCATCAAGGTCGTCTTCGCCGGCAGTTCCGAGCCGACACTTCGAAGAATGTTCGCGCGCTCCACGGAACCCTTCTACAACTGGGCCCCTCTCGAACCCTTCGAACTGCTCGGGAAAGATTTCGTACTGGCCATGGTGGCCAAGGTGAACCAGCTGTCGACATACCCGCTGGCCGAGGAAAAAGCCTTGGCCGCCTTCGAGGCACTGCAGCGTACGCCTGAATTCTTTCGTCGCTATCTCAACCGCTACCTCACCCATGCCGAGCTCGGTGCCGACGCCGCTCTGGTCGACACGCAACAGCACGTCTTCAGCGACGCCAATTTTGTTGAACGGTGGGAGAGCCTGACCGAGTCCGACCGCGCAGTCCTGCAACTGCTGGCCGATGGCGTAAGAGACCTCCATGCGGAGCCCGCACGCGCGACGATAGGGCGGCTGCTCGGCCACGACAAGGCCGTGGGCTATCACGTCCCGGCCCAAGCCCTGAAGCGCCTCCAGGCTGCAGACCTGGTGGCCAAATTTGACTACGGTGGCTACCAGTTCCAGGACGACGCGTTCTGCCAATGGGTTCGCAATCTGGGGTATTCCGCGTAGTCGCGCCAGGCAAGCGCTGTGCCGCGCGTCCAGGCAAATCGCTTCAGCGCCTGGCAGCCTGCGCGTGCGCCAACAGCGCATCCGCGAGGTCAGGACGCGTGGCCAGCTGGTCGCACCACTGTTCGGCGTGTTCGCGCAGGCGGGGCAGCTGTGCGACCAGCTCGGTCCAGGCGGCTGCGAGTCCGGCCGGCTCGCGCCGGATCCAGGGCTGCCAGAGCGCACCCAGGGCCTGTGACGCCGCATCATCCAGCCCTACGCGGTAGCGGCGCAGGAAGGCCGCCATCTTGACCAGATGGGCCTGATCCGACTGCGGATAGATGTCCCACACCAAGGGGCGTCCGGCCCACTGGGCGCGCACGAAGGAGTCCTCGCCGCGCACCACATTGACCTCGCAGGACCACAGCACCTCGTCGAAGGCGTCCTGTCCCATCCAGGGCAGCCATTCGAACTGCACCTGGGCGCCGGGATGCGCGGCCGCCCAGGCCTGCGCCAGTTCCTGCGCCGGTCCGCGGAAAACCCGGCACAGCACCGGACACGGGCCTGCCGCGAATGCCGACAGCAGATCCGCAACGGGGGCATCCTGGTAGCAGAACAATCCGACGCGCAGGCCGGCGCCTTCGGGCGCGCGCGCGCCTTCAGCGTCCAGGCGACGGCGCCGCTCGATCAGACCGGGTTCGCGCAGCAGGCCGCCGGTAGCGGCGCTGAAGCCCGGGAAAAAGAAGGTGCGCGACACCGGCAGGTGCGGATGCGGACTGGGCAGGGCATGGCAGCCCTCCACCCAGTCCTCGGCACTCAGGTATTCAAGGTTGTACCAGCGCGCCGGGGTCTTGCGGCGTGCCAGGGCTTCGGCGCAGGCCGCCGGCAGGTCGCAACCGAAGGTCTCAATGACCAGGTCAGCGGGCGCCCCGAAAGCACTGTCCGGGCGCCATTCCAGCACCGCGATGCGGCCGTCGGCGCGCAGGGCCTGATCGCACGCCGACGGCGTCACGAAGCAGTCCAGGGTCTGCGGCAGGTCGATCCACAGCCGCACCCGGAGTCCGTGGTCGAGCGCCAGTCGCCGTGCCAGCCGCCAGCACACGCCGGCATCGCCGAGATTGTCGACGACGCGGCAGAAGATGTCGGCGCTGCCGATCGGCCGCGCGCCGCTTGCCAGCTCAGCCTCCCAGTGCGGCGGCTCCGGCCTGGGCAATCTCGCCGTCCTGCTGCGAGGTCACGCCGGACACGCCGATGGCACCGACAAAGTCGCCCTGGAACACCAGCGGCACGCCGCCTTCGATCGGGGTGGCACCCGGCAGCTTGAGCATGACCGTGCGGCCACCGGCAATGGCGCCCTCGATGGCCTGGCTCGGCCGGCGAAAGGCGATCGCGGTCTTGGCCTTTTCAATGGCGACCTGCACGGATCCCATCTGGGTGTCGTCGCGACGTTCCAGCAGCACCAGGTGGCCGCCATCGTCGACGATCGCGATCACCACATTCCACTGCTTGGCAGCGGCATGGGCATGGGCGGCTGCCGCAACCCGGCGGGCATCTTCCAAAGTAAGGGCTTGCTTCTGGCGCATCTTGGGATCTCCGAAGGCGGTGTGCCCAAGGAGGGATTTCCTCGGCGCACGCGGCAGCGATGATACCCGAGGCGCTGGCGGCGCCGCACCGGCGCACGCATTGCGGACAGGGGGAAGGGCAGGAAGGCGCGCGCTCAGCGCACGCTGCGCAGCAAGGCGTCGTGCTGGGCGCGCAACTTGCGGAACTGCTCCTGGGCGGCCGTGCTGAGCGTGGCACTGCGGTCCGACTCACGCAGCACCATATTGACCTTGCATTCACGCTCGGCGGCTTCGCGCGCGCGCACCACCTCTTCGTTCCAGCCGGCATGCGGCAGATCGCAACGCGCCTGGTAGGCGGGTCGCGCGGCGCCTTCGGCCATGGCAGGCGCCGGCGCCGACACGCTCGTCAGCGCCACACCTGCACACAGGGCGAGGGCCCAGGAAGATCCGGCCACCTGGCCGGAAGGCAGTTTTTTCATATCATTCCCCCCCGGGATTTGACGACATTGTCACGGCAGGCCCAGGGCCGAAACAAGTCAATGCCTCAGTTTACACAGATGAACACAAAGCTGAAGATCCTGGCAGCGCTATGGGATAATTGGGTGGCTGGGTGTCCATTGACCCGCCCCACTTGATTCCGGCGTCGCGAACCCGCACGCTTGGTGCTTTGCAACATCCTCCTCTGGCTCCCTCATGGCATCCCACCGCACTGCTGCTGTGCGCTTTGTACTGATCACCGTATTCCTCGATGTGCTGGGGATCGGCATCGCCATTCCGGTCCTGCCCTCCCTGGTGGGCGCACTCGCCGGCAGCCGCGCCGACCAGGCGTGGTGGTACGGCGTGCTGGGCGCTTCCTACGGTCTGATGCAGTTCGCGTGCTCGCCGCTGCTCGGCGCGCTGTCCGACCGCTTCGGTCGCCGCAGCGTGCTGCTGCTGTCGAGCGCCGGTCTGGGCCTGAACTACCTGCTGACCGGTCTGGCACCCAACCTCGGCATCCTGCTGGTCGCGCGCCTGCTGGGTGGCGCCACCGGTGCCAGCTTCAGCGTGGCCACCGCCTATGTGGCGGATACCACGGCGCCAGAGGAACGCTCGCGCGGCATCGGCATGATCGGCGCCTGTTTCGGCCTGGGCTTCATCATCGGCCCGATGCTGGGCGGCGTCCTCGGCGGCGTCAATCTGCATCTGCCCTTCTTCGTGGCAGCTGCCCTGGCCTTGCTCAACACCTTTTACGGGGCCTTCGTGCTGCCCGAAAGCCTGGCGCGCGAGTTGCGCCGCCCGGTGCGCCTGTCCGCCCTCAATCCCTTCAGCGCGTTGCTGCGCCTGGGCCTGCTGCGCGAAGTCGGCGGTCTGGTGCTGGTGTTCGCTTTCGCCACCCTGGCGCAGTTGATCCTGCAGAGCACCTGGGCCCTGTACACCAGCTTCCGCTTCGGCTGGGGACCCCGCGAGACCGGCTATACCCTGTTTCTGGTGGGCGTGATGGCAGTCAGCGTCCAGGGCGGCCTGCTCAGCCGTCTCACCCATTGGCTGGGCGAAGTGCGGCTGGTGATGGCCGGCCTGGCGTCGAGCTGCATCGCCTTTTGCCTGTATGGCCTGACCACCCAGGGCAAGCTGCTGTTCGTGGTGATCGTCGGCAATCTGCTGGGTTACGCGGTGGCGCCCACACTGCAGGCGATCGTGTCGCGCTCGGTGCCGGCGGATCGGCAGGGCGTCACCATGGGATCCCTGCAGTCGATCAACAGCCTGATGTTCATCGTCGCGCCGCTGCTGGGCACCGGCCTGCTGGCGCGCACCAGCCATCTGCCGCCCAGCGACTGGCGTGTCGGCGGCACCTTCCTCCTCGGCGCCCTGTGCTGGCTGGCGGCCTTGCTGCTCGCCTGGCGTCATTTCCGTGCCTGTCCGCTGGCGCCGGTCGTACCGGCAACGCTCGAAGCCGAGTCCGCGGGCCAGGCCAAACCTTCGCTGGCAGCGCTCAACGGCGGCGAAGCGGCCTGAAGGCCGGGACCTCCCCTGCGCCCCACGACCTGACCATGGCTGCCCGCCGTTGCCGGCAGCCCGGCAGCGGCCGCTGAGCGGCTAGAGCGGGATTTCGAAAATCGCCTTGATGGTCCAACGGTCGGCCGCCGCCGTCAGGCCACGGCCGATGCCCACATTGAAGGCCAGCGGACCGCGGTCGACATCGAGCGCAGCGAACAGGGTGTGCGCCTGCTGGCTGTAGGGATCGAAATGTGAGAACTGGCCGAGGTCGGCGTAGTACTCGAAGCCGGCCGAAATACCGTCCGCCACCTCGCGCCCGAGCTTGAGCGCCGGACTGAAGTCGGGCCCGCCCTCGCGATAGCCCGGCTTGAGCGGGATGCCGACCACCGGATTGAACACCACAGCCCAGCCGTCCTGGCGCCAGCCCATGATCGGGCGCGCCTCCAGCGTGGTCTGCTGCTGCTCGAACTGCGGGTGGACGCTGCCCAGTTCGAAATTGAGACCGTAGAACCACGGCGTGGCGGCAGCGGCCTGCTGGCCGATCCATTTCACGCGCACGCGCGGCCCGGCGAAGCGTTCGCTGCCGTCGCCCAGGCGGTCGAAAGGCAGGTACAGACCGAGTTCGTAGTGCGTGTCGAGCGCGTAACTGGCCTCCAGCGTGGTGCGCAGGCCGTGTGCCGTGGTGAATTCACCCGCATAGGCCGGCTGGCCATGCCCCGCGGGCGTGGCATTGACGTGGAGTTCCAGTCCGAATTCCCCGGGCTTGTTGATGCTGTCGTCGTAGACCTGGATTTCATCGGTCAGCGCCGCCTGGACAGCGGGACTGGCGGCGGTCATGCCCAGCACGAACGCCACCGGCAGCATGAAGCGCAAAGGGGTGAAATGAGAATTCATGACGTTTTCTGGCAGGAGACAGGCGGCAGACTAGCAGAGCGCGACGGCATGCGGTCGACACCCTTGCATGCC
>JAGWIJ010000093.1 GCA_028873535.1 Pseudomonadota bacterium | reverse complement strand
GGACGGCAGGGTGCGCCATGTCTACGTCTGAACGGCGCCCTGCCGCGCGCTGGCGGCGCACGCTGATGCTGCTGTGCCTGTGCGGCGCGGCAGCGTGCCCGGCGCAGCAGGTTTCCTCCGGCAAGGGACGCTGGCTGCCGGCGGGCAGTGCGCCGGCACTGGGACAGCCGCTGGTGGAATCGGCGGGTGCGCCGCCAGCGCTGATCTTTGGCGACGGCGCCGGCCTGCCGCCCGGCAGCGGCCTTGCGGAGGAGGGCGCTGTGCTGTATCAGCAGGAGTGCGCGGCCTGTCATGGCCGCCACGGCGAAGGCAATACGGCGCCCGAACTGGTCGGTGGTGAAGCACCTTTGTCGCGCCCCGATGCCGACAAGACCCTGCTGACCTATTGGCCCTACGCGCCAACCCTGTTCGACACCATCCGGCGCAGCATGCCGCCGGCCCGGCCTGGCCGGCTCGACGACGCGCAGATCTACGCGCTATGCGCCTGGCTGCTGGCGCAGAACGGCCTGTGGCCGGCCGCGCGCACGCTCGACGCCGCCGGGCTGGCCAGCGT
Source organism: Pseudomonadota bacterium (assembly GCA_028873535.1). GTDB lineage: Bacteria > Pseudomonadota > Gammaproteobacteria > Burkholderiales > Ferrovaceae > CAIVHB01. Next base: position 12,661 of record JAGWIJ010000093.1, on the reverse strand, counting down.
GCGCATGCCCAATCGCGACGGATTCATCCGCGCTGACGAACGCTGATTCGCGGTCTCAGTGCGCGCGCGGCTTCGAGGCTGCCGCAGCCGGCAGCGCAAAGGCCGCCACGCTGTCGCCGGTCTTGAAGCCGAACAGCGAGTTGCCGCCCACCGCCACGGCCACCAGCTGTTCGCCATGCGCGAGATAGCTGACCGGCGGTGCGTTGACGCCGGCATCCAGGCTGGCTTCCCACAGCCGGCCACCCTTGACGGCATCGAAGGCGGCAAATTTCTGCTCGCCGATGCCGGTGAACACCAGGCCGCCGGCGGTGGCCAGGGTGCCGCCCACCAGGGGATCCGCGGTACGTTCCTGCCACGCGATGCGACCGCCGTGGCGCAGGTCGATGGCGGTCAGCGTGCCGGCGTGTTCCTCCACGTTCTGGGTCGACACATAGGTGAACGCGTGGCCGTCCTTGTCGGTTTCCTGGTGAAGAATGTAGCGCGTCGGCAGGTGCAGGGCGTCGACGAACAGCAGACCGTGCGCCGGGTCGTAGGCGGTAGGCGACCAGTTCGAGCCGCCGGCGATGCCGGGCGCGATCACCACGCCCTCGCCGGTGGTGGGCGGACTCAGCATGTTGCTCTGGGGCACGAAGGCTTCCGACTTGAACAGCAGGGTGCCGTCACGGCGGTCATGCACGTACACCCAGCCCAGCTTGCTGGCTTCGGCCACGGCGGGTACGGTCCGGCCCTGCCAGCGCAGATCGAGCAGCACCGGCGGCGTGGCCACGTCGTAGCCCCAGCGGTCGTGCGGCACCTGCTGGTAGGCCCACACCAGGCGTCCATCGCGCAGGTCCAGCGCCACCAGCGAGGAGGTGTGCAGGTTGTCGCCCGGCCGCGTGCTGTCGGCCATCTGCGGCGAAGGATTGCCGGTGCCGAATATCAGCAGATGGCGACGCGCATCGACCACCGGGCTGGCGTAGATCGAACCGCCACCGTAGCGCCAGGCGTCCTGGTACTGCGCCAGCGCGTTTCTCTCGCCGTCAATGTCGCGGTGCATCGGCACCCCGTCGCCGGTGCTGTTGCGGAACGTGCCCTCCCAGCCAGGACCGGTGACATCCCATTTCCACAGGCGCGCCCCGGTGGCGGCGTCGTAGGCAGCCATGAAGCCTGACTGGCTGCGCGTCTGGCTGATCCCGACCACGGCCAGGCCCTGGTCGGGGTGCAGGCCGTAGCCCACGCCGTTGACCGCGACAAATACCTTGCCCTGGAACACGATGGGCGCCATCGAGATGCCGATGCCGGTCGAGCCGGTGCGCCCGACCTTGCCGAGCGGATCGTCCTGGGCGAGGCTGGCGCTGCTCTCGGTGGAGCCCGACTGCTCGGCCACGGCGACATCCCACAGCACCGCGCCGGTCCTGGCGTCGAGCGCCAGCAGACGGCCATCGACCGTGCCGATGTAGACCTTGCCGCCTGCCACTGCCACGCCGCGGTTGGCCGGACCGCAGCACAGGCCCTTCCAGCGCGAGGTGTGGCTGTATTTCCAGAGTTCACGCCCGCTGGCGGCGTCGAGGGCGGCGACGCCGCTGAACGGCAGCGACACGTACATCACGCCGTCGCGCACGATCGGTGTGGTCTGGAAGGTGGCGTTGACGCCACTGTGCCAGGTCCAGCGCGGTTGCAGGCCTGCCACATTCGCCACCGTGACGCGATGCAGCGGCGAATAGCGCTGGTTGTCGAGCGTGCGGCCATGCTGCGTCCAGTCGCCGTCGGCGGCCAAGGCGGCGGGCAGTGGCATGGCAGCCAGCGCCAGGGCAAGGCCGCAGCGCGCTGCGGAGGTGCGCAGGGCCCGGTGGACGGAGGCGTGGCAGGGCACGGTGTTCGCAGCAGGGAGCAGCATCATGGGAGCACTCGGGCACAAGGCATGGGAAAGAAGGCAGCGTCGGCGAAGGATAGCAAACCCGGCGCGGGGCGCCGGGCCCGGCCGGCTAAGGATTTCCATGATTCTGCCGGCGCCACGCCGGAGCTCAGTCGGCTTCGTCGCCGCCGGGCGCAAGTTCGGGATCCAGCGACGCCCAGTCGATGCGCCGGCCCACCGCGCGATAGATCGCATTCAGCAGCGGATTGCGATGGCGGCAGTAGTTCCACAAAGGGAGCAGCTGGTGGCCGACGGCAATCTTGGCGCGATAGCCGGTCTGTCCGCTTTCGATGGCGGACTTGCCGAGCGACAGCGCCAGGTCGACCGCGGCGTCCCACAGACGGAAATACAGCAGCCACTCGCGCGGCTGCGTGTAGTCGAAGCCGATGAACTTGTTGATCAGCACCGGCCCCTCGACGTTGACCATCATGAAGGCCACCGGGATGTCGGTGGCGGGCGCGCGCAGCACGATGAAGGCGACTTCGGGCGCCGTGGCGAAATGCTCGAACACCGTCGGCGTCAGGCGCTCGAAACGCGTGGTGGCGTGCTCGTAGGTCTGCCAGAACAGGCCGAACAGTTGCGCCCGCAAGGCCTCGTCCGGGCTTGCCACCACTTCGCAGCGCAGCGTGACGGCCTGTGCCGAGCGGCGCAGCTTGCGGCGCAGCTGCTGGCGCCGGCTGGGCTTGAGAGCCATGAAGTACGCTTCCTTGCCGGCGGCCGGCAGCTCGACGCGCGTGCCCGGAAAACTCACCACGCGGAACAGGCCCCGGCGCGCAGCCACGCCATCGAGCGCCGGCTGCAGCGCAGCGGGAAAATCCTTCCAGACCCGCATGGCCACGCGCAGCTCGCCGGCCTTGTGCGCAGCCGCGCGTTCGAGCGCGTCCAGCACGGCGGCGCGGCCGTCCTGGTCGCAGCCCGGTGCGAAGCCGACCCAGCCGCGTTCGCTGCACGGCGAGCCGAAGAACAGGGTGCGCTGATGCAGCAGCGCCGGGAACACGCGTGCCAGCGCACGCAGCAGCGGCAGCAGGGGTTCCGGCACGAACATCTCCAGCGGCACGTCCATCAGGAAGGCCGGCGCCAGCGCCAGCGGCCGTTGCTGGGCATCGCGCACTTCGGCGTACAAGAAGCGGAACTGATCGTCCAGGCCGCCCTGTTCCAGCGCCTGATACCACCACAGGCCCTCCCAGGGCGGCGGAAAGCCGTGCTGCCAGAGCTCCGCCACACAGTCGCCGGCGTGCTCGCGCCAGTGCACCGTGAGCGCGTGCGGATTCATGCCGGAATGGCGCAGGCCGCGCCCAGCACGATCAATACCACGCCGAGCCAGCGCCGGTGGTCGGGGCGCTCGCCGAGCAGCAGAAAGGCCGACAGCACCACTGCCGCATAGCTCAGCGCGCTCACGGGATAGGCCACCGAGATCGGCAGGGTCTTGAGTGCGCGCGTGTAGAGCGCGATCTCGACCAGGAACAGCAGCACGCCGGCAGCCAGCCAGCCGCGGCGCCTGGCCTGCGCGGCGGCCGAGTGCTTGAGACAGACCTGCGCCACGCCTTCGAGCACGGCGCCGGACAAGACCATGAACACCCCGGCGCTGGGCATCACGGCGACCCGCTGGCGCGCTCGGGCGCTGCGGTCGCGCGGTCGCGCCGGGGGGCCGAGCGCGACACCAGCATCACGCCGGCCAGGATCAGGCCGACGCTGAGCAGGGTGCGCGGCTGCAGCACCTCTCCCAGCCACAGCCACGACAGCAGACCCACGCCGACGTAGCTCAGCGAGGTCAGCGGTTGCGCGAAACTGAGCTCGCTGCGGCGCAACACGGCCAGCCACAGCAAGAGCTGGCACAGCAGCAGGCCGGTCATCCACCAGGTGGCCGGGAGCCGCGCTGCCGCGCCCAGCAGCAGCAGGGGATCATCGCTGTCGGGCAGGGCGGTCGCGAGGCGCTTCCAGAACACCTGACCGAAGGAGTCGGCGGCCACGGTGCCGGCCAGACCCAGCCAGAGCAGGGGTGTGGGGGCGACAGGGGGGCGGAGAGCGGAATCCGGATCAGGCATGGTCTCGTTCAAGGTGCGCAAGAATGGCAGGCTGGATTGTAGGCGGCAAGTGCCGCAGAATTCGAAGGCGGTCGAGCCGATCGCGTCCGGGACCCCGTGTCTGCCGCGATGAGTGCTGTATTGCTTGCCCCCCTGCCGGAAGGCCCGCTTGACCTGATCGGAGACGTGCACGGCGAGTTCGAAGCCCTGATGAACCTGCTGGCCCTGCTGGGCTATGACCAGCAAGGCCGCCATCCGCGCCAGCGCCGGCTGGTCTTTGTCGGCGACCTGTGCGATCGCGGTCCCGACAGCCCGGCGGTGGTGGAGTGGGTGCGCCAGCGCCATGCCGAAGGCAATGCGCTGGTGGTGCTCGGCAATCACGAGCTCAACCTGCTGCGCGGCCAGCGCAAGGACGGCAACGACTGGTTCTATGGCGACGTCGGCAGCGATGGCCAGCGCTACATGCCCTTTGCCATGCTGGCGCCGGAGGCGCGCGGCGAGGTGATGGCGTTCTTCGACAGCCTGCCGGTGGTCTTGGAACGCCCGGATCTGAGGGTGGTGCACGCCGCCTGGCATGCCGCTTCGGTCGATCGCCTGCGCCATCAGCCGGGGCCGGTGACCACCGAGTATCGGCGCCTGGACGTGGCATTCCGCGGCAACCCCGATCACCAGCGCCTGGCCCTGGAAGCCGGCGATCAGCGCGCCGAGTGGGCGCACCGCATGCGCGATCCGGCGCTGGCGCCGCCCTCGTTGCCGACCCTGGCGCGCTGGGACGCGCTGCGCCAGATGGGCAATCCGATCCGCGTGCTGACGTCGGGCATCGAGCATCCGATCGGCGAGCCCTTCTTTGCCGGCGGTTCCTGGCGCTTTGTGCAGCGCGCCAGCTGGTGGGACACCTATCGCGACCCGGTGGCCGTGGTGGTGGGCCACTACTGGCGGCGCGCGCATGCGGTGAGCGAACGCGGCGAGGCCAGGTACGGACCCGAGCTGTTCGATGGCGTGCCGCCGCTGCGTTGGCACGGTGCCTGCGGACAGGTGTTCTGCGTCGACTATTCGGTCGGCGGGCGGTTCCTGGAGCGCCAGATGGGGCGCCGGCCGCCCTACGAAGGAAGGCTGGCAGCGTTGCGCTGGCCCGAGCGCAGCCTGTTCTTCGACGACGGCGACACCTTTCCGACCGAAGGCTATGGCGGCCTGCGCATCTGAACATACAGACGCGCCGGCATCGGGTTATGATCCGCGGGTCACGAACCGCACGCCCACGCCAAGCCGCCACTGAACGATGAGTGCCGAGACCGCCCCGATCCTCGCCTGCCGTGGCCTGCGCCGCGACTTCCGTGGCTTTGCCGCGGTCGAGGATTTCGATCTCGCAGTGCGCGAAGGCAGCATCCATGCGCTGATCGGACCCAACGGCGCCGGCAAGACCACGGTGTTCAATCTGCTCACGCGTTTCCTGCCGGTCAGTGCGGGACGCATCCTGCTGCGTGGCGAGGACATCACCGCGCTGCCGGCCGAGCGCGTGGTGCGCCGCGGCCTGGTGCGCTCCTTCCAGATCTCGGCGGTGTTCGCGCATCTGTCGGCACTCGACAACGTGCGCGTGGCGCTGCTGGCCAGGACCGGGCTGGTATGGCAGTTCTGGCGCGCACGGAGCACGCTCGACGCCTTCACCGACGAAGCGCACCACCACCTGGCCAGTGTCGGCCTGGCCGATCTCGCCCACACGCCCGCGGTGGCGCTGCCCTACGGGCGCAAGCGCGCGCTCGAACTCGCCACCACGCTGGCGCGCGATCCGGCGGTGCTGCTGCTCGATGAACCCACCCAGGGCATGGGCATCGAGGACGTCGCGCGCATCACCGAGCTGATCCGCATCGCGGCACGCGGACGCACCGTGCTGATGGTGGAGCACAACCTGAAAGTCGTGGCGACGCTGGCTGACACCATCACCGTGCTGGCGCGTGGCCGGCGGCTGGCCGAAGGCAGCTACGCCGCCGTGTCGCAGGATCCCCTGGTGCGTGAAGCCTACCTTGGACACGGCGGGGACGCGCATGCCTGAGGCCGGCAAGGCGATGACGCGCGAACCGGCGCTGCTGGTGCGCGACCTCAACGCCTGGTATGGGGAATCGCATATCCTGCACGGCATGAGCTTTGAAGTGCCGGCCGGCACCCTGCTGAGCCTGCTCGGGCGCAACGGCTCCGGCCGTTCGACCACCCTGCGCGCCATCCTGGGACTGACCTCAAGGCGCAGCGGATCGGTGCGCATCCACGGCCACGAGACCATTGATCTGCCCACCCATCGCATCGCGCCGCTCGGACTGGGCTGGTGTCCGGAAGAGCGCGCGATCTTTGCCAGCCTGACCGTCGAGGAGAACCTGATGCTGCCACCGCGCGTCGGCGACGGCGGCATGCCAATCGAGGAGCTCTACCAGCTGTTTCCGCAACTGGCCGAGCGGCGGCGCAGCCAGGGCACGCGTCTGTCCGGTGGCGAGCAGCAGATGCTGGCACTGGCGCGCATCCTGCGCACCGGTGCGCGCCTGCTGCTGCTCGACGAAATCACCGAGGGGCTGGCGCCCGTGATCGTGCAGAAGCTGGAAGAGACCCTGCAACTGCTCAAGGCGCGCGGCTTCACCATCGTACTGGCCGAGCAGAACCTGCACGTGGCCGCGCGGCTGGCCGATGCCGTCGCACTGGTCGAGCATGGCCAGGTGACGGATGCATTCCCGGTGGCCGAGCTGGCTGCGCGGCGAGCCGAAGTCGAGGCGCGGCTCGGCGTATGAATACCCACAAGCAGGCCTTACCCCAGGAGGACTCCATGCAGCAAACCCTTCAGCGTTCCCTCGATTCCAAGACCCGGCAGCGCTGGAACGGCCGCCTCGGCGGCCTCGCATGCGCCCTTTGCGCGCTGCTGCCGGTGGCTGGCTGGGCCGGTCCCAACGGCATCAAGATCGGTGTCCTCACCGACATGTCGGGACAGTACGCCGCGATCAGCGGACCGGGTTCGGTGGTAGCCGCGCAGATGGCCATCGATGACTTCGGCGGCAAGGTGCTCGGCAAGCCGATCACGCTGGTCAGCGCCGACCACCAGAACAAGGCCGACATCGGTGTGGCCAAGGCGCGCGAGTGGATCGACACCCAGAATGTCGACATGATCGCGGACCTGGTGAATTCGGGCGTGGCCATCGCGGTGCAGAAGCTCGGCGCCGAGAAGCACCGCATCACCATCGTCAATGGTGCCGGTTCGACGGCACTCACCAACAAGGAGTGCTCGCCCTTCGGCGTGCACTACGCCTACGACACCTATGCGATCGCCAAGGGCACGGCGACGGCACTGGCCAAGCAGGGCCTGGACAGCTGGTTCTTCCTGCAGGCCGACTATGCCTTCGGCCAGGCGCTGCAGTCGGACGCCGCGCGCATCGTCACGGGGCTCGGCGGCAAGGTGACGGGCACGGTCAAGCACCCCTTCAACACCACCGACTTCGCGTCCTACCTGCTGCAGGCGCAGTCCTCGGGCGCCAAGGTGGTGGGCCTGGCGAACGCCGGTGCCGACTTCACCAATGCCGTCAAGCAGGCGCGCGAGTTCGGCCTCAAGCAGACCATCGCCGGCCTGCTGGTGTTCGACACCGACATCAAGGCGCTCGGTCTCGCCACCGCGCAGGGCATGAAATTCACCACCGCCTATACCTGGGAGCTCAATGCCGAGACCGAGGCCTTCGGCAAGCGCTTCCTGGCCAAGCACAACGCCATGCCGACCATGAGCCAGGCAGGCGTGTACTCGAGCACCATGATGTACCTCAATGCGGTCAAGGCGGCCAACAGCGACGACGCCGAGGCGGTGATGAAGAAGATGCGCGAACTCACGGTGAACGACTTCTTCGCCAAGAACGGCAAGCTGCGTCCGGATGGCCGCTTTGTGCACGACATGTACCTGGTCGAAGTGAAGTCGCCGGCCGAGTCCAGGTCGAACTGGGACCAGCTCAAGCTGGTGGCTACCATCCCGGGCGATCAGGCCTTCATGCCACTTGCCGAAAGCACCTGTCCGCTGATCCACAAGTAAGGAGCGCGCCAGCCGCAGCGCCACGCGTCGGCCGGCCAGTACATCATGATGGACATACCGTTCCAGGCGCTGGTGTCGCAGGCCATGCTCGGGCTCAACAACGGCGCCTTCTACGCCTTGCTGAGCCTGGGCCTGGCGGTGATCTACGGCATGCTCGACGTGGTCAATTTCGCCCACGGTGCCTTCTACATGCTGGGCGCCTTCCTGGCGCTGATCGGGCTCGACTACCTGCCGGTGTGGACCGGCATTGAAGGTCTGCGGCTGGGCTTCTGGATGGCACTGCTGCTGGTGCCCCCGCTGGTGGGCCTGCTCGGCATCACGGTCGAGGCCTTGATGCTGCGCCGGATTGCGCGACTGCAGCCGATCTATGGTCTGCTGCTGACCTTCGGGTTGGCGCTGATCCTGGAAGGCCTGTTTGCCAACCACTTCAATTCGGGTGGTGAACCCTATGGCGGCAAGCCGGCCGCGCTGGAGGGCGCGGTCGACCTGGGATTCATGATGTTTCCGCGCTACCGCCTGTTTTCGATGGTGCTGGCGATCGTGGTGTGCCTGGCCGTGTGGTGGGGCATCGAGCGCACGCGCTTCGGCGCGCAACTGCGCGCCGGCACCGAGAATCCCGATGTGGCGCGTGCCTTCGGCATCAATGTGCCGCGCCTGCGCAGCCTGACCTATTTCCTGGGCACCGCGCTGGCCGGACTGGCCGGCGTGGTCGCCGCGCCGATCTATACGGTGAGCCCGCACATGGGGTCGGAAATCGTGATCGTGATCTTCGCGGTGGTGGTCATCGGCGGCATGGGGTCGATCCTCGGTGCGGTCGTGACCGGCCTCGCGCTGGGCCTGCTCGAAGGACTGGTCAAGGTGATCTACCCGCCGCTTGCCAATACCGTGATCTTCGTCGTGATGGCACTGGTGCTCCTGTGGCGGCCGGCCGGATTGTTCGGACGCGAAGCATGAGCGCTGCGCGTGCTCCCGGGCTGCTCGGCAGTCCAGCGCTGCTGAGCTGGATCGGCGTGCTCGCGCTGGGCGTGCTGCTGCCGTTCCTGGTGTATCCGGTGCTGGCCATGGAAATGCTGTGCTTTGCGCTGTTCGCCAGTGCCTTCAATCTGCTGCTGGGCTATGGTGGCCTGCTGTCGTTCGGCCATGCCGCCTTTTTCGGCATTGGCGCCTACGTGTGCGGCCATGCGGCCAAGGTGTGGCAGCTCGACCCGCTGCTGGCGCTGGCGTGTGGCACGGCGGCGGGCGTGATGCTGGGTGTGGCCTTCGGTGCAGTGGCGATCCGCCGCCAGGGCATCTACTTTGCGATGGTGACCCTGGCGCTGGCGCAGATCGTGTACTTCGTGCTGCTGCAGGCTCCGTTCACCGGCGGCGAGGACGGACTGCAGGGCATCCCGCGCGGCGCCCTGCTGGGCGTGCTCGACCTGCAGTCCGAGAGCGTGCTGCTGGGGCAGCGCGCGGCCTGGGGGCTCTATGGCCTGGTGCTGGCGGTGACGGTGAGCGGCCATTTCCTGATCGCACGCGTGCTGGCCTCGCCCACCGGCCTCGCACTGCGCAGCGTCCAGGAACACGAGCCGCGTGCGCGTTCGCTGGGACTGCCGGCCAGCGGACTCAAGTTCGGCATGCTGGTGCTGTCGGCCGGCCTGGCGGCGCTGGCGGGTGCGCTGAAAGCGCTGGTGCTGGGGCTTGCAGCGCTGACCGACGCCACCTGGCAGATGTCCGGCGAAGTGGTGCTGATGACGCTGATCGGCGGCGTTGGCACACTGGCCGGGCCGGCGGTAGGGGCTGGCCTGTTGCGCTATCTGCACCACACGCTGGCCGGGCTGGGCTCGTGGGTGACGGTGGTGCTGGGCGGTATCTTCGTGTTCTGCGTGCTGGTGTTCCGCCGTGGGATGATCGGCGAGTGGTTGGCCTGGTGGCAGCGCAGCAGGGCGGCTGTGGGCAGCAGCGGCCGCTGAGTCTGGTATTGGAAATTTTGTATTGATGTTCTGAAAACTCTTCAGATTGGAAAACATTGTGTCGTAGATCGGACCATTCAACGCCTGCAAAGGGCAGGGGGAGGTCCGAAATGAATGTAGGAAGTCTGTTCAGCGCCGTCGGCTACGCCGATTCGTTCACCGCCGTGCGCACCGCACAGGCGCCTGCCAGCCAGGCTGCCGGCACCAGCCAGAGCGCCGCCAGCGCTCAGGCCTCAGGCACGGCCGCTACCAGCGGCAGCGAGGCCGTGCGCGGCTCCGGCCATCCTCGTCACCATGAGCAGCGCAGCGGCGATTCAGGCGACAGCGGCGGCTTTTCCGCCTTTGTCACTGCACTTGCCCAGGCACTGCAGCAAAGCGGCATCGATCTCGGTGGCGCGCTGACGCAAGGCCAGTCCGGCCAGGGTAGCGCTGCCAATGGCAGCAGCGCCGGCAGCGGCGGATCCGCCAGCGGCAATGGCGCTGTCGCAGCGCTGGCCTCGAGCACGGCCGCCAGCGCGGGCGGCAAGGCGGCTGGTGCCGCCGGCACCGGCGCGGCGGCCAGCAGCACCAGCACGGGCAGCGCCGCTGTCGCAGCGGGCAACCCGAAGCCAGCTGCCACCGGCGCCGGCACGGCTGCCGCGGCGGCAACTCCGGCGGGCACCGGCACGGCAGCGAGCGGCGCCACGGCCAGCGGCACGACCAGCAGCAGCGGCGGCACCACGGACGTGGCACAGGCCCTGTTCAAATTCGCGCAGGATCTGTTCCAGGCGCTCAACGGCGGCAGCGGCGGCCCGTCGGCGCAGTCCGGCCGGGGCGGCGACAGCGATGGTGACAACGACAGCGACCGCCATGAAATGCGTCAGGAAGGCGGTGTGCGCGGCTATCACAGCCTGGCCAATGCTCTGCAGGGACTGCTCGGTGCCATGCAGGGCGCCAGCAGCTCCGGCGTAGCCGGCAGCACGCCGGGCAGCGCTGCGGCCGGCGCAACGGCAGCTGGCGGAACCACGGCTGCGGGCACTGCGGCCACTGGAACCACGGCGACCGGAACGACGGCGCCCGCCAGCACCGCCAGCGGCACGACGGCAGGCGGTACTGCTGCCACCGGCACCACCACCGGCAACGCCAGCACCGGCACCCCGGCGGGGAGCAATGCCGCCAAACCGGCACTGGTGCCCGGCGAGACCATCACCACGACCACCAGCACCAGCATGGCGGCCGATGGCAGCACGACCACGACCACCACGACCACGACCGTGATGCCGCCTGCCAGCCAGCCCCCGGCGGCCGCAACCCAGGATCCCATGGCGGCCACCATTGCCCAACTCAGCAGTGACTTCGCGGCACTGGTGTCGGCCCTGCAAGGTGCCGGGACGCAGGCGAAACCGGATGCTTCCGGCAGCAGCAGCAGCAGCAGCAGCGGCAGCGGCAGCGGTAGCGGTAGCAGCAGCGCCCCTGGCACGACGGCGACAGCCGCTGCCGGCAGCGCCACTGGCGCCGGCACGGGCACGGGCACAGCAGCCGGCGCGACCGGCAGCGCCGCCACTGGCTCGACCGGCAATGCCGTCACCACCACCACCCCGTCGGCGCCGGGCAGCACCGGCAGCGTCGATGTCACCCAGATGCTGAAAAGCTTCCTGCAGACCATGGCCAACGACGCCGAGGCCGACAGTGCCTTCGGACGCCAGGCCAGCGGCAGCCTGTTCCGCGCAACGGCCAGAGCGTCGCGCTTCCCGGCAGGCCCGGCCGACCGCAAGGTCCGCCGGGCCTGGTGCCTTGTAGTATCCTGCGCGGTCCCGTCCACGCTTCAGGCAGCAGTCCATGGCCTTGCGCGCCACCGTCTACAAGGTCGCCCTGCAGATCAACGATCTCGATCGTCAGGTATTCGAACAGCATGCGCTGTCGCTGGCCTGCCATCCTTCGGAGACCGAGGAGCGCCTGATGGTGCGCCTGCTGGCCTTTGCGCTCGAAGCCTGCGAAGGGCTCACCTTCGGGCGCGGCATCTCGAATGACGACGAGGCCACGCTGTGGCAGCACGATCTCAGCGGTGCCCTGCGGCTGTGGGTGGAAGTGGGGCTGCCTGACGAACGCGTGCTGCGGCGTGCCAGCGGGCGCGCCGACCGCGTGGTTGCCTATACCTATGGCGGGCGCAGCGCCGCGCTGTGGTGGGCCCAGAACCAGGACGCCTTGCGTCGACTGGCCAACCTGCGCGTGGTGGAACTGCCGACGGAGTTCAGCAAGGCGCTGGCTGCCCTGGTCGAGCGCAACATGGACGTGCAGGTGACGGTGCAGGACGGCCTGGTCTGGATGACGGTTGGCGAAAAGATGCTGGAAGTGCAGCCCGCGATCCGCCAGCCCTGGGCCTGAATCGCCGTCACGGTCAACCAGGAACAGCGTCAGTCCGTTTCAATGGCCACGGGGTCTGTTCAGTCAGGCAAAATTGAAACCTGGACAGGCTGCGCCGCGACGCTCCGCTCCCAAGCAGGACCCCACCCCTCTTAAATTCAGTGAGAACTGCGATGAAGACTTCGATTGCCTCCGCTCTGTTCGCCGGCCTGTTCCTGGCCGCCACCGCCTTCGCTGCGCCCCCGGCTGATGCACCGGCCGGCACGACCGGGCAATGCAAGGATGGCAGCTACACCAATGTCGCGGCGAAGAAGGGTGCCTGCCGCGGTCACAAGGGTGTGAAGGACTGGTTCGTCGACGCCAAGGATGCTGCTCCGGCTGCCGCTGCCGCCGCGCCTGC
>JAGWIJ010000092.1 GCA_028873535.1 Pseudomonadota bacterium | reverse complement strand
GCGGCCCGGCACGCCGCGCAAGGCTGCGCTTGGGGCCGGTGCCGACTGGACGCCGCTCCCCATCCGGGGGGATGCTGGCGCAGCGCCGCTCGCTTAGCCTGCCTGGCGAGGCAATTGTCTATCCTGCAAGGAGGAGCTTCATGGATCACAGCAAACTGACCGTACGCCGCGTGGCCGTGCTCGGCGCCGGCGTGATGGGGGCGCAGATCGCCGCCCACTGCGCCAATGCCGACATCCCGGTGCTGCTGTTCGACCTGCCGGCGCGCGAAGGCAAGCCCAACAACCTGATCGAGAAGGCGCTTGCCAACCTGCTCAAGCTCGAACCGGCCCCCTTCACCGATCCGGCGCGTGCCACTGCCATCGAGGCGGCCAACTACGAGCACGACCTGTCGCGCCTGGCCGATTGCGACCTGGTGATCGAGGCGATTGCCGAGCGCATGGACTGGAAGCGCGACCTCTATCTCAAGGTGGCTCCGCACATCGCGCCGGGCGCGGTGTTCGCCTCCAACACCTCGGGCCTGTCGATCACCACGCTGGCCGAGACCTTGCCGGAGGAACTGCGCAGCCGCTTCTGCGGCGTGCACTTCTTCAACCCGCCGCGCTACATGTCCCTGCTCGAGCTGATCCCGACGCACTACAGCGACGCCGCGCTGCTCGACCGCCTGGAAACCTGGTTCACCAGCCGGCTGGGCAAGAACGTGCTGCGCGCCAAGGACACGCCCAACTTCATCGCCAACCGCGTCGGGGTGTTCTCGATGCTGGCGGTGATGCACCACACCACGCGCCTGGGCCTGGGCTTCGACGAGGTCGACGCGCTCACCGGACCGCGCATCGGCCGTGCCAAGAGCGCCACCTACCGCACTGCCGACGTGGTCGGCCTCGACACCATGGCGCACGTGATCGGCACCATGGAGAGCACGCTCACCGATGCGGCCGTCGATCCGTGGTGCCACCACTACGCCAAGCCGGCATGGTTGAGCGCGCTGATCGCCAAGGGCGCGCTGGGTCAGAAGACCCGCGCCGGCGTGTTCCGCAAGGTCGGCCGCGACATCCAGGTGTTCGATCTGGCCAGCCAGGACTACCGTGCCACGTCCGGCGAGGTCGCACCCGAGGTGGCGGAGATCCTGGCCGTCAAGGATCCCGCCGAACGCTTCAGCCGCCTGCGTGCCAGCGGACATGTGCAGGCGCAGTTCCTGTGGGCGATCTTCCGCGACATCTTCCACTATTGCGCCTTCCATCTCGGCACCATTGCCGACACGGCCCAGGAAATCGACTGCGGCCTGCGCTGGGGCTTCGGCTGGAGCCAGGGACCGTTCGAAACCTGGCAGTCGGCCGGCTGGCGCTCGCTGGCGGCGGCCATCTCCGAGGACATCGCCGCCGGTCGCGCCATGGCCAGCGTGCCGCTGCCCGACTGGGTGAACCGCATCGAGGCGGCGCATACGCCGCAGGGTTCCTGGGCGCCGCTGCGCAATGCCTGGCAGGCGCGTTCCAGCCTGCCGGTCTATGCGCGCCAGCTGCAACCCGAACGCCTGCTGGGCGAGGCGCGCGCCAGCAGCGGTGAAACCGTGTGGGAGAACGGCGACGCGCGCGACGGTGTGCGCCTGTGGACCTTGCCGGCGGTCGATGCGCGCATCGGCATCCTGTCCTTCAAGAGCAAGATGCACAGCGCCAGCGCCGCCGTGCTCGAAGGCATCATCGGCGCGCTTGCGCATGCCGAACGCGCGCTCGATGGCGTGGTGGTCTGGCACGAGGCACCGTTTGCCGTCGGCGCCAATCTCAAGGAAGTTCTGGACGGCTGCAAGGCCGGCCAGTTCGATCTGCTCGACCGCATGATCGCGCGCTTCCAGCAGGCCTCGCAGGCGCTGCGCTATGCGCAGGTGCCGACGGTGGCGGCAGTGCAGGGCCTGGCGCTGGGTGGCGGCTGCGAATTCGTGATGCACGCGCAGCACCGCGTGTTCGCGCTCGAATCCTATGTCGGCCTGGTCGAGGCCGGCGTGGGCGTGATCCCTGCCGGTGGCGGTTGCAAGTACCTGGCGGTGCGTGCGCACGAACTGGCGGCGAACACCCCGGGCGGTGACGTGTTCCCCTTCCTGCAGAACGCGTTCCAGAACGTCGCCATGGCCACCGTGTCGAAGAGCGCGCACCAGGCCATCCAGCTCGGCTACGGCAAGGCCGGCGACGACGTGGTGTTCAATCCGCACGAACTGCTGTACGTGGCGATCCGGCGCGCACGCGCCGCAGCCGAGGCCGGCAGCCGTCCGGTGCTGCCGGGGCGCGGGATCGTGGTGGCCGGCCGCAACGGCATCGCCGCCTGCGAGATGATGCTGGTCAACCTGCGCGAGGGCGGCATGATCTCCGAGTACGACTACCGGGTGGCGCGCTGTGCCGCCGTGGCGTTGTGCGGTGGCGAAATCGAAAGCGGCAGCAAGGTCGACGAAGCGTGGCTGCTCGATGTCGAACGCACGCTGTTCATCGGGCTGCTGCGCGAGGAAAAGACCCAGCAGCGCATCGCGCACATGCTCGAGACCGGCAAGCCGCTGCGCAACTGATCAACCCGAACCTGCGGCGGGCGCCCGGTGCCTGCCGCCCACCCAAGGAGGGAATGTCATGACCCGAGAGATCCAGGAAGCCTTTGTCGTCGCCGCGGTGCGCACGCCGGTGGCCAGGCGCAATGGCGCCTTCCGCACCACGCGTCCCGACGACCTGCTGGCCCATGCCCTGCGCGCGCTGCTCGCGCGCGTGCCGTCGCTCGATGCAGCCGCTGTCGGCGATGTGATCGCCGGCTGCGCCATGCCCGAAGCCGAGCAGGGCATGAACGTGGCACGCATCAGCAGCCTGCTGGCAGGCCTGCCTGATTCGGTGCCGGCCTACACCATCAACCGTTTCTGCTCGTCCGGCGTCCAGGCCGTGGCCGATGCCGCCATGCGCATCCGCCTGGGCGAGGCCGACGTGATGATCGGCTGCGGCACTGAAAGCATGAGCTGCATGACCCAGATGATGGGCAACAAGCCATCGCCCAATCCGGCGGTGTTCGCTGCCGGCGGCGAGCACCTGGCGATCGGCTTCGGCATGGGCCTGACCGCCGAAAAGGTCGCGGCGCAATGGAAGGTCAGCCGTGAGGACCAGGATGCGTTCGCGCTGGCCTCGCATCAGAAGGCCTGTGCGGCGCAGGCGGCCGGGAAGTTCCGTGCCGAGATTGCAGCGTTCACGGTGCGCAGCCAGCTGCCGGGTGCCGATGGCGCAGTGCGCGTGGTCGAGCGCGTGGTGGCCGACGACGAGGGTCCGCGTCCCGACTCCAGCCTGGAGGCGCTGGCGCGGCTGAAGCCGGTGTTCGCGGCACGCGGCAGCGTGACCGCCGGCAACAGTTCGCAGATGTCTGACGGTGCCGCTGCCGTGCTGCTGATGTCGGAAGCCGGCCTGAAGCGTTTCGGCGTGCGCCCGATTGCACGGCTGGCCGCCTACCGCGTGGCCGGCGTGCCGCCAGAGATCATGGGCATCGGCCCCATCGAGGCGCTGCCGCGTGCACTCGCAGCAGCCGGCTGGACGCGCGAGCAGCTCGACTGGATCGAACTCAATGAAGCCTTCGCCGCCCAGGCGCTGGCGGTGCAGCGCACGCTGGAACTCGATTCGGCACGCATCAACCCGCTGGGCGGTGCGATCGCGCTCGGCCATCCGCTGGGCGCCACCGGTGCCATCCGCGTGGCCACGCTGATGGCTGCCATGGAGCGCGGCGAGGCCAGCCGTGGCGCAGTCACCATGTGCATCGGTACCGGCATGGGCGCCGCCGGGCTGTTCGAGAAGGTCTGAAGCGCCGCCGGCCGCCGCCGTGGCCGGCGGCGGCCACAGTGCTGCGCCGCCCAGGCTGGAACGATGTATGATTCAAACGTTCATTTGAAAGGCCGTTTGATCGCCATGCTTGTGTCCAAGTCCCCCTCCAGCCCCGTCGCGACGCGCACGCGCATTCTCGACGTGGCCGAGCGTCTGTTCGTGCGCCACGGCTATGACGGCACCTCGCTGCGCATGATCACCAGCGATGCCGGCGTCAACCTGGCGGCCGTCAACTACCACTTCGGCGGCAAGGAAGCGCTGATGGAGGCGGTGCTCAAGCGTCGCCTGGACTGGCTCAACGAGGAACGCATGCGCGTGCTCGACGAACTCGAGGCACGTTCGGGCGGGCAGCCGCCGCGTCCGCACCAGATCGTCGAAGCCTTTTTCGGCACCCTGATCGGCATGGGCTGCAACCGCGAACGTGGCGGCGAAGTCTTCCTGCGCCTGATCGGGCGCAGTTTCACCTCGCCCAATGGCTTCATCCGTGCCCTGCTCGCCGACGAATACCGCGAAGTGGTCGAGCGTTACAAGCAGGCCTTTGTCGACGCACTGCCGGAGGTGCCGCGCGAGGAGATCGCGTGGCGCTTCCAGTTCATGCTCGGCGCCACCGCCTATGCGCTGGCGGGCAGCGATTTCCTGCAGGTATCGGCCGAGTTCGAGGCCGACGAACTGCCCGAACAGCAGGTCCGCAGGCTGTGGCCGCGGCTCTACAGTTTCCTGGTCGGCGGCATGCGCGCGCCCTTGCCGCAGGGCGAACTGGCACCGCTGTGTGCCGGCTTCGGCGACACCGACGCAGCCGACGACGTCGAGGCGCTGGCCTGACGATGCCCCCCACCCGGGGGGGAGGGTTTTCCTTGACAGGGATATGCCGTGGCGCGCATATTCAAACGATCGTTTGAATCCTGCTTGCGGAGTTGCGCCATGGCCACCCCCCCGACCCTGATCGCCCTGGGTACCCTGCTGTTCCTGGGGCTGCTGGTCAGCCTGCTGGCACCGCTGCGCCGCACCGTGATCACGGGCCCCCTGTTCCGCCTCTACCAGCGCATGCTGCCGGCCATGTCGGCCACGGAACAGGACGCCCTGGAAGCGGGTACGGTGTGGTTCGAGGGCGAACTGTTCCGCGGCCGGCCGGACTGGCAGCGCTTCCGCAACATTCCGTCACCCCGGCTCAGCGGCGAGGAACAGGCTTTCCTCGACCACGACACCTGCGAACTTTGCGCGCTGGTGGACGACTGGCAGATCACGCGCCATGACTTCGACATGCCCGCCGAGGTGTGGCGCTTCATCAAGGAGCGTGGCTTCCTGGGCATGATCATTCCACGCGAGTACGGCGGCAAGGGCTTCTCCGCCTTCGCGCATTCCGAGGTGATTGCCCGCCTTTCGACGCGTGCATCGAGTTCCGCCGTGACTGTGATGGTGCCCAATTCGCTGGGTCCGGCGGAACTGCTGCTGCACTACGGTACCGAGGCGCAGAAGCAGCACTACCTGCCGCGCCTGGCGTGCGGCGACGAGATTCCCTGCTTCGCGCTCACCAGTCCTTGGGCCGGCTCCGACGCTGCCGCCATTCCGGATGCGGGCGTGGTCTGCCGCGGCCAGTGGCAGGGGCAGGAAGTGCTCGGCATGCGCGTCAGCTGGGACAAGCGCTACATCACGCTGGCGCCGGTGGCGACGGTGCTCGGGCTGGCTTTCCGCCTGTTCGATCCCGAGCGCCTGCTGGGTGGCGCGGAGGACATCGGCATCACCTGCGCGCTGATTCCGCGCGACCATCCCGGCGTCGAGATCGGCCGCCGACACCTGCCGCTCGATGCCATGTTCATGAACGGACCGACGCGTGGTCATGAGGTGTTCATGCCGCTTGAATTCATCATCGGCGGACCCGCCATGGCCGGCCAGGGCTGGCGCATGCTGATGGAGTGCCTGGCTGCCGGGCGCGCGATCTCGCTGCCGTCCTCCAATGCCGGCATGGCGCAGGTCACCACGCGCGCCGTGGGCGCCTATGCCCGCATCCGCAGCCAGTTCGCGCTGGCGATCGGCAGGTTCGAGGGCGTCGAGGAGGCGCTGGCGCGCATGGGTGGCCTGACCTATCAGGCCGAGGCCATGCGCGTGATGACCGCCGGCGCCGTCGATCTGGGCGAAAAGCCCAGCGTGGTCTCGGCGATCGCCAAGTACCACTGCACCGAGAACGCACGCCGCGTGGTCAATGACGGCATGGACGTGATCGGCGGCAAGGGGATCTGCCTTGGACCTTCCAATTTCCTGGGACGTGCCTACCAGCAGATCCCGATCGGCATCACGGTCGAGGGCGCCAACATCCTCACGCGCAGCCTGATCCTGTTCGGTCAGGGCGCCATCCGCTGCCATCCCCATGTGCTCGAGGAAATGCACGCCGCCCACGATCCCGATCCGGCGCGCGGTCTGGCACGCTTCGACCGCGCGCTCGGCGCGCACCTGCGCTACACCCTGCGCAACGGCCTGCGCGCCCTGCTGCACGGACTGACCGGTGCGCGCCTGGCGGCGGCACCTGCGCAGTGCGCGCCGGGACTGGCTGTGCATTTCCGTCAGATCAGCCGGCTGTCGGCGGCACTCGCCGTGGTGGCGGACGTGTCGATGCTGAGCATGGGCGGCGACCTCAAACGGCGCGAAAAGATCTCGGCCCGGCTGGGCGACGTGCTGGCCTGCCTGTACATCGCCAGCGCCGCGCTCAAGCGCTTCGAGACCCAGCAGTGCCCGGTCGAGGACCGGCCGCTGCTCGACTGGGCGGTCGCCGATGCGCTCTGGCGTGCCCAGGAGGCGTTCGCCGGCGTGCTGGCCAACTACCCGTCGCGGCCGCTGGCGTGGCTGCTGCGCGTGCTGGTGTTTCCGCTCGGCTGGCGTCTGGCACGGCCGTCGGATGCGCTGGGACATCAGGTCGCGAGCCTGCTGATCGCGCCTACGGCGGCGCGCGAACGCCTCACGCGCTCGGTGTTCCTGCCGGCCGACCCGGCTGAACAGGTGGCTGCGCTGGAAGCCGGCCTGCAGGCCACGCTCGACGCCGAGCCAGTCGAAGCGCGCGTGCGCGCGGCGCACAAGCAGGGCGCCTTCGGTGCCGATGCGGCCGCCAACGTGCGCGACATGGCGGCGGTGGCTTACCGCCACGGTGTGATCAGTGCGGCCGAGCACGCGCTGCTGCAGCGCCGCAACGTGCTGCGCGACCAGGTCATCCGGGTCGACGACTTTCCGCTCGATCTCGCCGCGGAAGCGCCTGCTGCACTGCGGGGTGGCGCGCCAGGCGGCGATTTGCGCGGCGCTGCAGCTTGACCTTGCGTGCACGCCTCGCATAGCCTGAATCCATACCGACAAGAGCCCGAGTCGATGCGATCACGCGCCGAAGAAGCGATCACCACTCCCATCGTCACGTCGCCGCCGCGCGTGACCCGGCGCGCCTTGCAGGCCGATGCCAAGGAGGAACGCCGCCAGCGCATCCTGGCCGCGGCGGAAAAGGTGTTGCTGGCAGCGCCCCATCGCGAGATCGGCATGGCCGAGGTGGCGCAGGCTGCCGAACTGGCCAAGGGCACCGTCTACCTGTATTTCCCGAGCAAGGATGAACTGCTGCTGGCCCTGCACGAGCGCCAGGTCGAGGACCTCTTCCGCGCCTTGCTGCAGGCGTCCGAGGCCGGCCGGCTGGACTTCGAAGGCGTGCTCGAACTGGTCGACCGCCACGCGCTGTCGTCCCCGCTGTATCTGCCACTGGCCGTGCGTTGCCTGGCCAGCCTGGACGCCGCCGTGCCGTCGGCGGTGCGCAGCGCCTACAAGGCACGCGTGAGCGCGCACCTCAAGCAGACGGGTCACGCGCTCGAACAGCATTTCGCAGGCCTCGACTCCGGTGGGGGCGCGTCGCTGCTGTTCTCCAGCTATTCGCTGATCCTGGGCATGTGGCAGCTGCTGAGTCCCGACGACGCGCACCCCTATCCCCTCGACTTCCGGCGCGATGTCGAACAGGCGCTGCGTGCGCTCTGGCGCGGACGGGTGGCGCCACCGTCCAACTGACGCAGGTGTGAACCGCAGGCGTTTCCTGATCGGATGTGCGGCCGGCACCGCCAGCGGCGGCCTGCTGGTGGGCTGGGCGGCCCGGGCGCCGGACCTGCTGGGCGCGCGCGAAACCTTCGACTTGACCTCAGGCGAGACCGCGCTCAACGGCTGGGTGCGCATTGCCGGCGATGGCACCGTCACGGTGGCCGTTCCGCGCGCCGAGATGGGGCAGGGCATCAGCAGCGCGCTGGCGGCCCTGGTTGCCGAGGAACTCGATGTGGCCTGGGAGCGGATCCGTGTCGAGATGCCGGCGCAGGACACGATCTACGCCAACACCACCATGCTGGTCGACGGCATGGCACTGCTGCCGGCACCGGGTCACGGCCGATGGGGGGATCTGGTGCGTCAGCTCGCCGCCAACGGGGTGCGTCAGCTCGGCATCATCGGTACTGGCGGCAGCGCCAGCGTACGTGACGGCTGGCTGCCGATGCGCACGGCGGGCGCGGCAGCGCGCCGCATGCTGCTGCAGGCCGCTGCGCGCCGCTGGCAGGTCGACGAGGCGGCGTGCAGCACCCGCCAGGGGCAGGTGCTGCACGCCGCCAGTGCGCGTGCGCTGGCCTATGGCGAGCTCGCGCCCGATGCGGCACGCCATGGTCTGCAGGGCGTGCCGCAGCTGCGCGCGCCGGATCACTGGCGGCTGATCGGCAAGACCCTGCCGCGCCTGGACATGGCCGTCAAGGTATCCGGCGCCGCCATTTTCGGCATCGACGCAGCGCCACCTCAGATGCTGCACGCCGCGGTGCGCATGGCGCCCTATGCGGGCGCCGAAGCCAGCCGCTTCGACGCCGATGCCGTGCTGGCAGAGCCCGGCATCGAGGCCGTGGTCAAGGTGCCGGGTGGCGTCGCCGTGGTCGCCAAGGGCTGGTGGCAGGCGCACCGCGCCGCCGAACGCATGCAGGTCGAGTTCGCACCGCCGGCAGCGGCGCTCGACACGGATGGCCTGCTGGCGCAATACCGCGAGCTCGCCGAGCACGGCCATGCCCATCTCCACGAGCAGCGTGGCGACCAGCACGCTGCGCGTCTGTCGCCGGCGGGGGAGGGCGGCATGGTGCTGCAGCGCGACTATCTGCTGCCCTTCCAGGCGCACGCCACGATGGAGCCGATGAACTGCACCGCGCGCGTGGCCGGGGGGCATTGCGAGGTCTGGATGGGCCATCAGATCCCGACCTTCCTGCGCTGGTTTGCCGCCGAGGCTGCAGGCGTGTCGAGCGACCAGGTGAGCTTCCACGCCGCCCAGCTCGGTGGCGGCTTCGGGCGCCGTGCCGAAGTCGATCTGGTGGTCCAGGCGGTGACCGTCGCAGCGCGTCTGGCAGGGCGTCCGGTCAAGCTGATCTGGACGCGCGCGGACGACCTGCGCCACGACTGCCATCGGCCGATGGCGCTGGTGCGCGTGCGCGTGGCCACCGACGCGCACGGGCTGCCGCTGGCCTGGCAGACCCGGATCGTCGGCCCATCGGTGCTGGCCTCGATGATGTCGCGGCTGTTGCCGGCTGCCGCCACCGATGCCATGCCGGACAAGATGGCGGTGGACGGCGCCATCGACATGCCTTATGCGGTGCCGGCGCTGCGCGGCGAGCACGTGCCGGCACCACCCGGCCTGCCGGTCGGCATCTGGCGCAGCGTCGGGCACTCGATCAATGCCTTTGCGGTCGAGGCCATGATCGACGAACTCGCCACGCGTGCCGGTCGCGATCCCTTGCATTACCGGGAAGCGCTGCTGGCCGGGCAGCTGCGTCATCTGGCTGTGCTGCGCGCGCTGGCACACGCCTCCGGCTGGGATCAGCCGCTGCCGGTCGGTCGCGCGCGCGGCATGGCGCTGCACGCCTGCTTCGGCTCGGTGCTCGGCCAGGTGGCGGAAATCGAGCGCCACGGCGCGCGCTGGCGGGTCGTGCGCGTCTTTGCGGTGGTCGACTGCGGCAGCGTGATCGATCCGGATACCGTGCGGGCCCAGGTCGAGGGCGGCATCCTGTGGGGCCTTGCCGCTGCCGCGCACACCAGCATTCACCTGGCGGAGGGTGGCGTGCGCGAATCGAACTTCCACGATTTCGCCATCCTGCGCATGGCCGACACGCCGGAGGTGCAGGTGCTGATCCTGGAAGCACCCGGCGATCCGCCGGGCGGCATCGGCGAGGTCGGCGTGCCGCCACTGGCACCGGCGCTGGCGGCCGCCTTGCGCGCTGCCACCGGCCGCATGCAGTTCAGCCTGCCGCTGGACCTCGCGGCGACGCCGTCGCAAGCGTGAGCACCGGTGCCGGTGCCGCCGGCGCCGGTGCGCTGGCTGGCCGACCGCCGCACCAGCGCTGCAGCACCGCCACCAGCGTGCGTGCCTCGAAGGGCTTGGACAGGAAGTCGTCCATCCCGGCCGCACGCGCCTTTTCCACCTGGTCCACCATGGCACCGCCCGACAAGGCGATCACCGGCAGTTGTGCGAGGCCCGGCATTTCGCGCAGTTGCCGCGTGGCTTCGAGGCCGTCGAGCCCGGGCATCTGGATGTCCATCAGCACCACGTCGCAGCCAGCGGGTGCGGCCTTCAGCAGCGCGAGCGCGGCACTGCCGGAGTCGGCGGCGGTGACGGTCGCACCGAAACGTTCCAGTATCCTGCTGGCCACTTCCAGATTGGTGGCGCTGTCGTCGACCACCAGGATGCGCATGCCGAGCAGCGGTTTGCCGGACGCTGCCGGCGTCACCGCGGCCGGCGGCTGCGCGAGCCCGCTGCGGTTGCGCGTCACGCGCGCAACCGCAGCGGCGAGTCGTGCCGAGTCGATTGGCTTGGCGAGCGAGATGTCGGCGTCGCGCTGCGACGGCGGCCGACCTTCCGCGCCGCCCATCGGTTCCAGCATCACGATGGTGCACGCCATGGTGACGCCAGGCAGCAGCCGCAGGTTGCGCACCAGCCGGCTGCCGGCCTGGTCGTCCAGGCGGCTGTCGACCAGGACCAGTTCGTAGCCGGGATCGCCGCCGCGACGCGCCAGACGCTCCCGAGCCGCGGCGGCGCTGGCGACGGCATCGGCCTGCCATTCGAGTCTTTCGAGCTGCGAGCACAAGGCGCGCCGGGTGGCGGCGCGCGCGTCGATCACCAGCGCGCGGCGTTGACCGCCGATGGACGGCGGCCGTGGCGCCGCTGCCGGGTCGCGACGCAGGCGCAGCTCGCACCAGAAGGTGCTGCCCTGTCCGGGCACGCTCAGCACGTTCAGCGTGCCCCCCATGGCGCTGATGATCCTGTGGCAGATGGTCAGGCCCAGGCCGGTGCCGCCGAAGCGGCGTGCCGTCGAGATGTCGGCCTGGCTGAAGGGCTGGAAAATCTGCGCCTGATGCTCGGTCGCGATGCCGATACCGGTGTCGCGCACGGCCAGGCGCAGCGTGATCCAGTCGCTGTCCCGCTGCAGTACTTCGGCGGCGATCTCCACTTCGCCGGCGGGCGTGAACTTGAGGGCGTTGCCGCCCAGGTTGAGCAGCACCTGCTCGAGCCGCAGCGGATCGCCGATCAGGCTGTCGGCGTCGGCTGGCGGCTCGCTCAGGATCAGTTCGGTCCCGGCGCTGCGCCGTGCCCCGACCAGCAGCGTGCCGACGCGCGCGAACACATCCCCCAGCCGGAACGGGATCTGCTCGAGTTCCAGCTGGCCGGCCTCGATCTTGGAAAGGTCCAGGATGTCGTCGACAATGCCCATCAGGCCGCGCCCGGCAAGCCGGATCTTGCGCGCCGTCTCGCGCGGCTCGGGACCCAGGGTCTCGTCGTGTTCGAGCAGGTAGGCCAGGCCCAGCACCGCGTTCATCGGCGTGCGGATCTCGTGGCTCATGTTGGCGATGAACATGCTCTTGGCGTCGTTGGCCTGGCGCGCCGCTTCGCCCGCCGCGCGCAGTTCGCGCTGGGTGGCGATGTACGACGAGATGTCCTGCGCGTTGACCACCAGGTACTGCGCATTGCCGGCCGCCACCGAGGAGAAGGTGAAGGCGATCTGCGGTGTCTCGCCGCCACTGCGCGGATAGTCCACCTCGAACTCGATGGTGTCGCCGCTGCCCAGGGCACGCAGCGCCGAATCGAGCAGGCCGTGCCGACGCCAGATCTCGATGGTCCGGAAGTCCTCGGACAGCAGGTGTTCCACGGTGCTGCCCACCATGCGCGCGGCCGCTTCGTTGGCCAGCAGGCAGGCACCACTCGCACGGTACACCAGCAGGCCGCTCTGGGCGGTGCGCACGATCTCGCTGTTGAGCGCCTGCAACTCGTCGACCTGGCCGCGCAGCAGGCGCTCGGTCTCCTTGCGCATGCGCTGCAGGGCGGCTTCGGTTGCGATCTGGGTGGTGATCAGCTCAGCGAACATCAGCACGCCGCCGATGTTCTGGCGGTCGTCGCGCCAGGGCCGGATCTCCGAGCGGAACCAGTCCACGCCGCCGTCGCTGCGCGGGAAACGCATCGATTCGCGCCGGTCGACCTGGCCCAGCAAGGCGTTGCCGACGCGATCGCGTTCCGCCGCCGAGAGCTGGGGGAAGACCTCGAAATGGTGGCGGCCGACCAGCGGCTGCTGTCCCAGTCCGTAGTCCTGCAGCCAGCGTTCGCTGGCGGCGATGTAACGCAGTTCGTGGTCGAGCATGGCGATCGCCACCGGCGCGTGGCGGATGAACAGCTTGAGCTGCGCCTCCTGCGTCTTCTGCAGCTGCTGCAGGTGCTGGCGGTCGCGGATGTCGACCACAGTGGCCAGCGTGTAGATGGCCTGGTCGAGCACCACCGGTGTCAGTCCCACCTCCACCGGCACCTTGTGCCCGCCCTGGTGACACGCCAGGGTCTCGCGCGGCGGTCCCAAGGGCACGAACTCCTGGTGGCTGGCCACATCGGCGTCGCTCAGCCGCGCCAGGGCTTCGGCCACTTCGGGCAGCACCTGCGCGATCTGGCAGCCGTGCAGCTGCTCGATCGAAGTGCCCACGATGCGTGCCACCGCCGGATTGGCGAGCGCGATGCGGCCGCCGCGCTCGATCAGCAGCAGGCCGTGACCGTGTGCCAGCAGCAGGCGGCGCAGGCGGTCACGCTCGCCGGACACCTGTGCCTCGGTGGCCGTCAGCACCCTGCCGGTGTAGCGCAGCGCCAGCACCAGCGCCGCGATCAGCACCAGCGCACCGACCGTCTCGACGTGGCTGTCGGCGCTGAGCCGGTGACCCTCGACCATCGTGCGCAGCCACGCCACCGCGAGCGGCAGCAGTGCCGCAAGCGGCAGCAGCCGGCGCTCCAGCACGCCGGCGCTGCCGGGACTGGCCAGCGCATCGAGCAGCCCCTCGCCGGCACGCGAGAACAGCAGGCTGGTCGCGCCACCGCACAGTCCGACCCCGGCGGCGACCGCCGGCAGCAGGGGCGTGGCCGGATCGGCCGCGGCGACGCCGAGCAGGAAGGAACCCGACAGGTAGACCAGCGCCAGCGCACAGCCCTGTGCCAGCGCAACCGCCACGCCGAAGGCCGACAGCGCGTTGGCCAGGGCGAGTACCAGGAAGCCGCCGATCGGCCAGGCCGGCGTGGAGCCGGGATCGAAGGCGAGCGAGCCAGGGAGCTGGCTGCACGCCGTGAGGACGGCGGCCGCGGAGGCAGCCGCCAGGCTGAG
>JAGWIJ010000091.1 GCA_028873535.1 Pseudomonadota bacterium | reverse complement strand
AGCGCGTGAAGCATTGCGGCAGCACGGGCGTCTCCAGGCGTGCCGGCCACCAGCTGCGGCCGCCGTCGTCGGATACCTCGACCGCGGCCACGCTGCCGTGTCCGCTCCAGGCCAGGCCCTGCACTTCGTAGATCGCAGGCGCCGGCAGATGCATGCCGTGCGAAGGTGAGGTGATCAGCGACTTCGGCGCCATCACGAAGCTGAACTGGCGCGCACGGCCGTCGGGCAGCAGATCGGTGTACTGCGCCGTCTCGTTGCGCGACATCAGCGGCCGATCGGTGAGCTCGATGGACTGCAGCCATTTGATCTGGGTCACCCCCTCCCAGCCGGGCAGGATCAGGCGCAGCGGATAGCCGTTTTCCGGGCGCAGCCGCTCACCATTCTGGAACAGCGCCAGCATGGCATCGTCGCGCAGTTTGGCAAGCGGTACGCTGACCTCGGTCGCGGCGGCATCCAGGCCGCTGGCGATGCCCCAACGTGCGCGAGCATCGACGCCGGCCTCGTCGAGCAGGCAGCGCAGCGGAATGCCGGTCCATTCCGAACACGATACCAGGCCGTGGAAAGAGCCCACCGGCTTCTGGATCGGCTCCTGGTGCCAGCCGGCATTGCTGTTGCCGCCGCACTCCAGGAACAGCAGTCGGCTCACCCTGGGGTAGCGCAGCAGGGCCGCCAGATCGAAGCGCAGCGCGCGCTGCACCAGTCCGCCGAGACGGAACGCGAAGGCGCCGGGATCGATGGCCGGCACACCGTTGTGGTGGCGCTCGAAATGCAATCCGCTCGGCGTCACCACGCCTTCCAGGCTTTCCAGGGGCGTCCACGACACGCCATTGCCAGGCACCGCCGGATTGGCGCCGACCAGACGGATCACACGGCGTTCGTGGCGCGACGGCTGACCATAGTTGCTGAAGCCCTGCCCGGCTGTGGCAGTCGATTGGCCGGCCGGCAGCGGCCCCTCGGGAGCGCCCGCCGCCTTCGGCGCGCTGCCGGGGGACGCGCCCGGCGGATCCCCCGCAGCGAAGGCCGTGGTCGCCGGCAGCGCCAAAGCCAGCGCGAAGCCGCGCTCGAGCGCGGCCCGCCGGTCAATGAAGCGGCTCATGCTGCCCGTGACGGGCACAGCGGCATCCGCAGACGGGCGCCAGTGTCATTTCGGCGACGCAACATTTTGACGCATGCCAAGTGGACGTTCGGGGTATCATACCGGGTTAACTCATGGCATATGCGCCGATCGCAGTCCTGCCCGCCTCCATGTCCGACGTTTCCATCCGCATTGCCCACGAAGTCGCCCGGCGCCGCACATTCGCCATCATCTCGCACCCCGACGCGGGCAAGACCACGCTGACCGAAAAGCTGCTGCTGTTTTCCGGTGCGATCCAGCTTGCCGGCACCGTCAAGGCACGCAAAAGCGCGCGTCACGCCACCTCGGACTGGATGGACATCGAGAAGCAGCGCGGCATTTCGGTGGCCAGCTCGGTGATGCAGGTGGAATATCGCGACCACGTGATCAACCTGCTCGATACCCCGGGCCACCAGGACTTCTCGGAAGACACCTACCGGGTGCTCACGGCGGTGGACTCGGCACTGATGGTGATCGACGCCGCCAAGGGCGTCGAAGCGCAGACCATCAAGCTGCTCAATGTGTGCCGCATGCGCGCCACGCCCATCCTGACCTTCATGAACAAGCTCGACCGCGAGATCCGCGACAGCCTGGAATTGCTGGACGAGGTGGAATCGGTGCTGGGCATCGAATGCGCGCCGGTGACCTGGCCGATCGGCTCGGGCAAGCGCTTCCGCGGCGTGTACCACCTGCTGCGCGACCAGGTGCTGCTGTTCACGCCGGGCGAGGAGCGTGCCGACCAGGAGCTCGAAGTCATCAGCGGCCTCGGCAATCCACGCCTGGATGCGCTGTTTCCCATGGAGATCGCCCAGTTGCGCAGCGAAGTCGAACTGCTCGCCGGCGCCTCGCACCCCTTCGACTTGGAACGCTTCCTGGCCGGCAGGCAGACGCCGGTGTTCTTCGGCTCGGCAATCAACAACTTCGGTGTGCGCGAGGTGCTCAATGCCCTGATCGACTGGGCACCGGCGCCACGCGGACGCGACGCCACCGCGCGCGAGGTCGCGCCGACCGAAGAGCCGTTCAGCGGCTTCGTCTTCAAGATCCAGGCCAACATGGATCCTGCCCACCGTGACCGCATCGCCTTCCTGCGCGTCTGCTCCGGCCACTTCGAGCGCGGCATGAAGCTGCGCCACCTGCGCATCGGCAAGGACATCCGCGCCAGCAGCGTGGTCACCTTCATGGCCTCCAGCCGCGAGCAGGTCGAGGAGGCCTACGCCGGCGACATCATCGGACTGCCCAATCATGGCGCCATGCAGATCGGGGACAGCTTTTCCGAGGGCGAAGCGCTGCAGTTCACCGGCATTCCCTACTTCGCGCCGGACTTCTTCCGTGCCGTGCGCATCCGCAACCCGCTCAAGATGAAGCAGCTGCAGAAAGGTCTGCAGCAGCTCGGTGAAGAAGGCGCGGTCCAGGTGTTCCGCCCGGTGACCGGGGCCGACATCATCCTCGGCGCGGTGGGCGAACTGCAGTTCGACGTGGTGGCCAGCCGGCTGGCCGCCGAGTACGGCGTCGATGCCGTATTCGAAGGGGCCTCGGTGGCGAGCGCACGCTGGGTGACCTGCGGCGACAGCCGGCGCCTCGGCGAATTCGAGAACGCGGCGGCGCAGAACCTGGCCCATGATGCGGCGGGCAACCTGGCCTATCTGGCACCCAATCGCGTCAACCTGCAGTTGACCCAGGAACGCTGGCCCGACCTCACCTTCCACACCACGCGCGAACACGCCGTCAAGCTGTGATCCCGATGCCTCGCCGCAAGCGCGTCATGACCGCTGGTTCCAACAGCCACCACCGCGCGGCCCTATAATTTCCCAACTTCTGTCTGCATCCGCCCTATGTCCAAGTTCGGTACCGAGAAAGTCCTGACTGTCCATCACTGGAACGACACCCTGTTCAGCTTCACCACCACACGCGATCCCGGCCTGCGCTTCGAGAACGGGCACTTCGTCATGATCGGCCTCACGGTGGACAACAAGCCCTTGGTGCGTGCCTACAGCATCGCCAGCCCGAACTACCAGGAAACCCTGGAATTCCTCAGCATCAAGGTGCAGGACGGGCCGCTGACCTCGCGCCTGCAGCACCTGCAGCCGGGTGATGACCTGCTGGTGAGCCGCAAGCCGGTGGGCACGCTGGTGGTATCCGACCTGCTGCCCGGCAAGAACCTGTTCCTGTTCGGCAGCGGCACCGGTCTGGCCCCCTTCATGGCCATCATCCAGGATCCCGAGACCTACGAACGCTTCGAAAAGGTCATCCTGGTGCACGGCGTGCGCCTGGTCAGCGAACTCGCCTACCACACGTTCATCAGCGAGGAGCTGCCCAGGCACGAATTCCTGGGCGAGGAGATCTCGGCCAAGCTGCTCTACTACCCCACCGTGACGCGCGAACCCTACCGCAACCAGGGCCGCATCACCGATCTGCTGCTGTCGGGCAAGCTGTGCGCCGACCTCGGCCTGCCGCAGATCAATCCGCAGACCGACCGCGCCATGATCTGCGGCAGCCCCGCCATGCTCAAGGACACCAGTGCGATCCTGGATCAGTTCGGCTTCAAGATTTCGCCGCACATCGGCGCGCCGGGCGACTACGTGATCGAACGCGCCTTCGTCGAACAGTAGGTCCCTGGCCCCCGGCAGGCACGGCCTGCCGGGGGCCACCGCTCAGCCCAGGTCGGGCAGCGCCAGCGGCTCTTCCTGCATCAGCGCCACCTGCTCACGCAGTTCCAGGATGCGGTCCTGCCAGTAACGCGGCGTGCCGAACCAGGGGAAATTGCGCGGAAATGCCGGATCATCCCAGCGCCGCGCGATCCAGGCGCAGTAGTGGATCAGGCGCAACGTGCGCAAGGCCTCCACCAGCAGCAGTTCGCGTGCATCGAAACGGCGGAAGGCACGGTAGCCGCGCAGCACGTGCGCCAGTTGCTGTTCCATGTCGGCCCGGGCGCCTGACAGCAGCATCCAGATGTCCTGCACGGCCGGTCCGCTGCGCGCATCGTCCAGATCGACGAAATGCGGCCCGGCATCGGTCCACAGCACATTGCCGGGATGACAGTCGCCATGCAGCCGGATCGCCTCCAGACCGTCGGCGCCGGCCTCGCGGAACAGCCGCGCCACACCTTCCAGCGCCTGCTCCGAGATGGCGACCCAGGACGGCCGCAGCTCATCGGGCAGCAGACCGCTGTCGAGCAGGAACGCGCGCGGCTCCTGGCCGAATTCGAGCTGGCTGATCGCCGGGCGGGCCGTGAAGCGGCGCTGCGCGCCGACCGTGTGCAGGCGGCCCAGGAAGAAGCCCATGCGTTCCAGCACCTCGGCGCGATCGAGCTCGGGTGCGCGTCCGCCGCGGCGTGGATAGACCGCGAAGTGGAAACCCTGCCAGGCGTGCAGCGTCTCGCCGGCGTCATCCGCCAGCGCTGCCACCACTGGCACCTCGGCCGCCGCCAGATCCGCGGCAAAGGCGTGTTCCTCCCGCAGTTGCGCCTCGCTCCAGCGCTGCGGACGGTAGAACTTGGCGACCACGCTGCCGCCGTCCTCGAGTCCGACCTGCCAGACGCGATTCTCGTAGGAATTGAGCGCCAGCAGGCGGCCGTCGCCACGGAAGCCGACGCCATCGAGAGCATCGAGCAGGAAATCCGGCGTCAGGCGCTCGAAGGGGTGGCTGCCGGCCTGCGGCTCATCGCTGTGCATCAATGGGTGGTGCCGGTCGGGTCCGGGTCCTTGAAAGTATTGCAGGCGCCGGGATTGCCGCTGTCCATGCCCTTGCGGAACCAGTAGACGCGCTGTGCCGAGGTGCCGTGGGTGAAGGTATCGGGAACCGCATAGCCACGCGCCTGCTTCTGCAGGGTGTCGTCGCCGATGGCCGAGGCCGCCTTGAGTGCTTCCTCGACCTCACCCGGTTCGAGCAGGTGCTCGTTGACGTCGGCATAGTGGCCCCAGACGCCGGCGTAACAGTCGGCCTGCAACTCCAGCCTGACCGAATAGCCGTTGGCCACTGCCTTGCTTCCGGCGGCCTGCTCCGCCTGTTCGACCTTGGCGCTGGTGCCGCGCAGCTTCTGCACATGGTGTCCGACTTCGTGCGCGATCACGTAGGCCTGGGCGAATTCGCCCGGCGCGTGGAAGCGCTGCTGCAGCTCGCGATAGAAGTCGAGGTCGATGTAGACGTGCTCATCGCCCGGACAATAGAAAGGACCCTGCGCCGTCTGGCCGGTGCCGCAGGCCGTGCCGGTGCGGCCGGAGAACAGCACCAGGCGCGGCTTGCGGTAGCTCGCCCCATGCTGCTGGAACAGCCGGGTCCACACGTCTTCGGTCGAGGCCAGTACCTTGGCGACAAAGTGCGCCTGGGCATCCTCCTTGGGAATCGGTCGTACCGGCGCCTCGTTCCGTGCCTGCTGCGGTGCGCGGTCGGCGGCCTGCTGGGCGACACCGAGCAGCAGGCGCGGATCGATGCCCAGGAACCAGCTGGCGGCCAGTGCCAGCACCACGCCGCCCACACCCAGTCCACCGCCGCTGATGCCCATGCCGCCGCTGCGGCGGTCGTCCACCTGATCGCTTTCGCGCTCGTCATCCAGTCGCATCCTGACTCTCCGTCGTGGCCGGGTTGCGGTGCGTGGCGGCCAGCATCAGATACACGGCGGGCACCACGAACAGCGTGAACAGTGTACCGATCGACAGGCCTGCCGCGATCACCACCCCCATCGCGCGCCGTCCGGCTGCACCGGCGCCGGCGGCGATCACCAGCGGCATCACGCCCATCACCATGGCTGCCGTGGTCATCAGGATCGGCCGCAGGCGCACGCCGGCGGCATGCACGATGGCCTCCAGCTTGGCGTGGCCATGGGCCTGCAGGTGATTGGCAAACTCGACCATCAGGATGCCATGCTTGCTGATCAGGCCCATCAGCGTGACCAGGCCCACCTGGGTGTAGATGTTGAGCGTGCTGACGCCCAGGTTGATCACGATCAGCGCGCCGAACAGCGCCATCGGCACCGACACCAGGATCACCACCGGGTCGCGGAAGCTCTCGAACTGAGCCGCCAGCGCCAGGAACACGATGATCACGGCGAACACCAGCGTGGTCACGAATCCGCCCGATTCCTGCACATACTGGCGCGTGGCGCCCGAGTAGTCGGCACTGAAGCCGGTGGGTGCCACCTCGGTCAGGGTCTTGCGCAGGAAGCTCAGCACTTCGGCCTCGGTGGTGAAAGGCGCGTAAACGCCGCCCAGCGTGGCGGCATTGAACTGCTGGAAGTGGCTGATCGTCTCCGGCACGATCTCGCGCTCGAAATGCGCGATGGTGCGCGTCTGGAACATGTGGCCGTCGGGGGCCTTGAGCGGGTAGTCGAGCACCTGCTCGGGATTGAGACGGTCGCGCTGGCGCGCCTGCGGAATCACCTTGTACGAACGCCCGTCGATGGCGAAGTAGTTCACGTAGCCGCCGCCCAGTGCCGCGCCCAGCGCATTGCCCAGATCGGCGCCGGTCAGGCCCACATTGGCGAGCATCTCGCGATCGACCTTCAGCACCATCTGCGGCTGGTCGATCTTGAGATCGGAGTCGATGAAAAAGAACAGGCCACTCTTGCGCGCGCGTGCCAACACTTCGTCCGCCACCTGCCGCAGGCGTTCCTGCGATTCGATGGTGGTGATCACGAACTGCAGCGGCAGGCCGTTGGCCCCCGGCAACGGCGAGTCCTGGAAGGCGGCCACCTGGGCCCCGGCAATGCCGCTCCAGCGCTTCTGCAGATCCTCCTGGACCTGGGCAGCGCTGCGCTGGCGCTGGGCATAGGGCTTGAGCACGATGCCGGCAAAGCCCTGGTTGACGCTGGGCATGCCGGTCAGCTGGAAGGAGAAGTCGAACTCGGGTATGGCGGCCGCGGCGCGGTAGGTCTGATCGGCATAGGTCAGCAACTGCTCGGGCGTGCCATTGGGCGGGCCGGTCATGAATCCCAGCACCACGCCCTGGTCTTCCTGCGGGGCAAGTTCCTGCGCCGCCGTGCCGTAGAGATAGACCGCGCCCCCCAGCAGCAGCAGTCCCATCACCGCTATCACCTGCCAGGTCGCCAGTGCGCTGGCCAGCACGCGTTCGTAGCGCCCGCGCAGGCGCAGGAACAGATGCTCGACCCAGCCCATCAGGCCGCCCTCGCCCTGGCCGGGCACGAACAGGCGCGAGCACATCATGGGCGACAGCGTCAGTGCGACCACGCCCGAGACCGCCACGGCGCCAGCCAGCGTGAAGGCAAATTCGCTGAACAGCGCCCCGGTCAGCCCGCCCTGGAAGCCGATCGGCAGGTACACCGCCACCAGCACGATGGTCATCGCGATGATCGGACTGCCCAGTTCGCGTGCCGCCTGCAGGGCGGCATCGAGCGGACCGCGGCCCTCCTCGCGCATGTGGCGGTCCACGTTCTCGACCACGATGATGGCGTCGTCGACCACCAGGCCGATCGCCAGCACCAGCGCCAGCAGGGTCAGCAGGTTGACCGAGTAGCCCAGCAGCAGCATCACGAAAAAGGTGCCGACCAGGCTGAGCGGCATCGCGACCAGCGGGATCAGCACCGCGCGCAGGCTGCCCAGGAACAGGAAGATCACCACCGTCACGATGGCCAGGGTTTCGAGCAGGGTCTTCTCCACCTCGTGGATCGAGGTGTTGATGTACTCGGTTCCGTCGTAGGCGATGCCACCCGTCAGGCCGGTCGGCAACTGCGCCACGATGCCCGGCATCACCGCCTTGACGGCGCGGATGACGTCGATCGAGTTGGCTGACGGTGCCACCTTGATGCCGATGAAGATGGCCTGCCGTCCCGAAAAGGCCACGTTCATGTCGTAGTCCTCGGAGCCCAGCATCACGTTGGCGATGTCACCCAGGTGGACCGCCGCGTTGCCCTGGCGCTTGACGATCAGCGCGCGGAACTCGTCGGCACTGTGCAGATCGGTGCCGCCCGTCAAGGGTATGGTGATCATCTGGCCGCGCGTGCTGCCGAGCGCTGCCAGGAAATTGTTGCTGGCCAGCGCGGTCGCGACTTCGGCCGGCGTGATGGCGTGGGCGGCCATGCGCGCGGGATCGAGCCAGGCGCGCATGGCAAACTGGCGCGAACCGAATACCTCGGCGTTCTGCACGCCATCGACACCGTTCAGCTTCGGCCGCACCACACGCTCGGCATAGTCGGTCACGGCATTGTTCTCGATCGCCGTGCCTTCGAAGTGCAGGTACATCGGGTCCACCGTCTGCCCGCCCATCTCGACCGTGATCACCGGGATCTGTGCCTGCGGCGGCAGCTGGTTGCGCACCGCGTTGACCTGGGTGGTGATCTCGGTCAACGCCGCATCGGCAGAACGGTTGAGGCGCAGCGTGGCGGTGATCGTGGACACGCCGGCGACGCTGTGCGAGGACAGGTATTCGATGCCCTGCGCCTGCGCAATCGAGATTTCCAGCGGCTGCGTGATGAAGCCGGCGATGGTGCTGGCGTCGGCACCGTAGTAGGCGGTGGAGACAGTCACCGTGGCGGTCTCGATGCGCGGGAACTGGCGGATCGGCAGGCTGTGGAGCGAGCGCAAGCCCAGCACCAGGATCAGCAGGCTGATCACGGTTGCCAGTACCGGGCGGCGGATGTACAGGTCGGTGAAGCGCATCCCGGGGTCCTCAGAGGTCCTGCGGATGCGGATCGGGATCGTTGGCCGGCACCACCGAATTGTCGATGACGAGCGGCGTCCCGTTGTGCAGCTTGAGCTGGCCGCTGGTCACCACGCGGTCGCCGGCCTTGAGCCCTTGCAGGATCGCCACCTGGTCACCACGCGTGGCACCGGTTTTCACCACCACCTGCTGCGCACTGAGCAGCACCTTGCCATCCGCCCCCTTCGCTTCCTTCACCAGATACACCATGGCGCCGTAGGGATTGAAAGCCACCGCCGTCTGCGGCACGGTCACCAGGGTCTGGGGTCGCGTCGACAGCAGCGTCACGTGCGCGAACATCCCGGGCAGCAGCTGGTGCCGCGGGTTCTGCACGCGTGCCTCGACCTGCAGATTGCGCGTGTCGGTATCCACGGTCGCATTGATGGCACTGACCTCGCCAGCAAACACGCGCTCCGGCCACGCATCGATGCGCAGTTCGACCGGTGCGCGCAGCCGCGCCTGGGGTGCCAGTCCCTGCGGCACCGCGAAATCGATCACCAGCCGATCCAGGTCCTGCACGTTGGCCAGGTGGTCCCCCGGGTTGACGTACTGGCCCGGTGCGACCGTCGAGATGCCGATGCGTCCCGCAAACGGCGCCACCAGGGTCTTCTTGTCGACCAACGCACGCTGCGCCTCGACCTGTGCGGCCTTCGCGCGCAGGTCGGCTTCGTCGGACTCGAGCTGGGCCGCGGTGGCGGCCTGGATGGCCAGCAACTGACGATCGCGCTCCAGCGTCTGGCGCGCCAGCTGGTGTGCCGTTTCCAGGCTGCGCAGCTGGGCGCGCTCGACATCGTCGTTGAGCTCGATCAGGCGCTGCCCGGCAACGACCCCCTGCCCCGAGACGAAGCCTACACGGCGCACCAGCCCGGCCACCTCGCTGCTCAGGTCGACCGCGCGCACGGCACGCAGGGAGCCCACGGCGGCAATGCCGGGATTCCAGTCCTGGCTGGCGACCGTGGCAGCGGTCACCGTCGCCACAGGTTCGGACTGTCCGCCCATGAACTGATGGATCATGCGGTCCTTGAACAGGTTGAACCACACCAGCCCGCCCAGCAGCGCCGCGACCAGCACCAGCATGATGATGAAACGCAGCCACAGCGAAGGCCGTCGGCCTGTGATCTGGTTCATTGCGCCTCCCCGCGCCAGCCCCGGTCCTGCGCGGACCGGGCATCCGTGTCGGCAGCAGCGCCGTCCCCCGACCAGCCGCCGCCGAGCGCCTGGTAGAGCGCGGCCGTATCGGCCAGGCGCGCAGCGCGCTCGCCCCCCAGCGGCAGTTCGGCCTGCAGGGCATTGATGCGCGCCACCAGCAACTGCTGACGGGTGGCGCCGCCCAGCGCCTGCTGCTGCTCGAGCAGCGACACCGCTGCGCGTGCGCTGTCGAGCGTGCTGCGCTGCGCATCCAGCGCGCGTGCATCGTGCTGCAGCGCTGCCAGCACGTCGACGACGTTCTGCAGGGCGTTGAGCACGGTGCTGCGGTACTGCGCTTCCACCTGCGCGTAGGCGGCCTGCGCCGAACGTTCGTGCGCAGCCAGTGCGCCACCGTCGAAGACCGTGGCCGCGGCACTGGCACCGAAGCTCCACTGCAGGCCGGCAGCGCGCAACAGCCCGGGCAGGGTCAGGCTTCCCATACCCAGCGCGGCGCTCAGGTTGAGACTCGGAAAGCGGTTGGCATGCGCCACCCCGATTGCGGCATTGGCTGCCTGCAGCGCCGCCTCGGCGGCACGCAGGTCAGGCCGCTGGCGCGCCAGCTCGCTGGGCACGCTGAGCGGCAGGCTGACGGGCAGTTCGAAATCGGCCAGCGCGAACACCGGCAGCTCACCATCACCATCGCCGTCGCCGCTGGGCCGTCCCACGTAGCGGGCAAGCTGGTCGCGCGTCTGCGCGAGGGCCTTGTCCAGCGCCGGCAGTGCCGCCGCCGCCGAACCCAGTTCCACCTCGGCGGTGAGCACTTCGGCGGCGGTGACGGCGCCGGCCCGCAGCCTGGCGCGGGCCAGCTCGCGCTGCTCGGCGAGATAGCCCAGCAGCGCACGCGTGGTTTCGATCTGGGCGCGCAGCCCGGCCTCGCGGAAGGCGGTGGTGGCGATGTTGCCGCCGAGCGCCAGACGCACCGCTTCGAGCTGGTAGCGCTGCACGTCGACCTGCGCACCCAGCCCCTGCAGTGCCTCGCGCACGGCACCGGAAAGGTCGGGGCTGTAGCTCACCGCCACCGAGGTCTGGAACAGGTTGTAGACGAGCGGAACGGGGAGCCCGGTGACCGCAGCGGGCACCCGCTGGCGCGCTGCCGAACCCTGCGCGCGCACCAGCGGTGCCAGGTGCTCCGCGCGCGCTGCCGCGAGTTCGGCCTGCGCCTGCTGCAGGGCCGCGCGCGCAGCGTCGATGTCGGGATGCCGCGCCAGCGCCTCGTCGATCAGTGCTTCGAGCTTGACGCTGTTGAATTCACGCCACCAGTCGGCAGGCGGCGCTGCGCCAGCCACAAGGTGCTGCGGCGACTCGGGGCGCGCCGTCTGCAGCGCGTCCGGCAGCGGCGTCGCGGGCCGGGCCGTGGCGAAATCCGCGGGAAATGCCGCCTGCGGCGGCTGCCATGGCGGTGCCGTGGCACAGGCGCACAGCGCCATCGCCGCGGCCAGGATTGCGCCGGCAGCAAGCGCGCGTTCAGCTCGCCAGACCACCGAGCGCCGCCACGAGATCCTTGCACAGGCCCGCCAGATCGCCGGAAGACAGCACGAAATCGACGTCGAAACGCTCGTCCTCGGGCACTTCGGTGCCATTCCCATCGCTTTCGGCGTCGACCCATTGCAGGCGCTTCAGGCTGCCATCCTCGTTGAGCAGGAACGACAGGCGCTCGCGCCAGG
The DNA here is from genome assembly GCA_028873535.1 of Pseudomonadota bacterium. Taxonomy (GTDB): domain Bacteria; phylum Pseudomonadota; class Gammaproteobacteria; order Burkholderiales; family Ferrovaceae; genus CAIVHB01. The sequence goes on along the minus strand of JAGWIJ010000091.1, from coordinate 2,108 downwards.
TCAGGGCCAGGCGGGTGCACTGCTTGCCGTTGGAGACGTGCCGCCGGATCTCGCCGCCGTCCAGCGTGTGCCGCAGGTAACGCACGGTGGCCTGGCCAGCGGCGGCGGAGCGCAGTTCGGCTTCCTGGTCGATGCTGAAGAATTCGGGGGCCTCGCCGCTGGCCACCCATTCGGTCATGGCCGACAAGGGGCTGCGCTCGAAATCCACGCGTTGCAGCGGCGCATCGCTGACGGTCTGGTGCCAGACCTCGATGAAGGTCTCCTCGAACTTGGCGCCGGCGCTGTCGAGCAGCACGAAACCGCTGTCGAGATCGAACCACACACGCGTGCTCTGGCGCAGCGTGAACGCGCGCGCCAGCAGTTCCACCTCGACCTGTTCGCGCAGTTCGCGCACCTGGCGCTTGCCGGGCGCACGCCCCAACTGCTGCTCGAGCCGGGCGGCGCGCTGGTCGGCGGTCTGACGCACCACGCTGGCCGGCAGCAGCTTGCGTTCGCTGCCCAGCGCGATCAGGCGATAGCTTTCACGTGCATGCACCAGGGTGCCGTCCGGACTGGCCGGCACGAAGCCGTGGCGCTCCCGCTCGAGTGCCGCGAGCGGCTCGAGGCCACGCTTGGCCAGCTGATCTTCGAGCAGTTCGGTGGCAGGGAAGTGATCGGGGTCGCAGCGCAGCATGCGCACGTTCTTGAATTGCATCGAGGAGGGACTCTTTCAGCTGGGATCGGAATTCAGGGGCCGGGCGTGGCTGGCGCTGCCGCGGGGGCAGCCGGCGCAGCGGCGGCGGGCCAGGCGCCAGGCGCAAGCGGCGCCTGCCAGGGGGCAGCAGCGCTGCCATTGCCAGCCGGGAGGTTGATCTGCGGGATCACCACCGGCGGCAGCACGCGCACCGGGTCTGGCGCCGGGAGCGGGCGCACCGGACTGCGCGCGCGATCGCTCGACAGGCTGCGCGAACGCCCCCCGGACCCGGCGGTGTCGGCCGCAGCGTCGTCCTGCAGCACGGCTTGCGGATCGGAAACCAGGTCGCGCGCGGCCGCTGCCGGGGCATCGGCACGCGCCAGCAGCGCCAGGCCCAGCAGGACCGGCGCCAGGCCGGCGCGCGTCAACAGCCCCCGTCCCTTCATTCGGCCTCCCAGCCCGGTGGCCGCCGCTGGTGCCAGTCGGTGGCGGCCTGCCAGCGCATCCCCAGGCCAAGCAGGCTCGCTTCGGCGCCGGGACGGCCGACCAGTTGGAAGCCGAACGGCATGCCCTCGCGATCCATGCCGCCCGGCAGCACCAGGCTGGGCACGCCCAGCAGGTTGAACGGACGCAGGCAGCGCGTGATGCCATCCACCTGGCGCAGGATGGCCGGCGCCGGATCGGTGATCGCAGCAAGATCGGTCTGGTCGATGCGCGGCGCAGTGGTCGGTGTGGCGGGCAGCAGCAGCACGTCGGCATTGCGGAAAGCCTGGTCCAGCAGGGCCTGCTGCAGGCCGGGCAGTGCCTCCAGCGCCGCGCGCAGCGCCGCCGGGTCAATCTCGCTGCCGGCCAGCAGGCGCGCCTTCACGCCCGCGGAATAGAGACTGTCGTGATGTTCGAGCAGCGGTTCGTGGGTATCCCAGGCCTCGCGCAGCAGCACCGTGCGCGCGTGCGCGACGGTCTCGGCGATGCGGTTGAAGTCGGCCGACACCACGCGCGCGCCAAGCTCCTCGGCCCAGGTCCGGCGAATGGCGTCGAGCCCGCTCGCGACATCCTCGGACAGGTCCTCCTCGAACCAGCGATCGATGACGCCCAGGCGCGGCTGCGTGGCCAGCGCGCGCTCGAGCGCGCTCTCCTCCCACGCTACGGCGCCACGCGCCTGCGCATCCATGCCGTCCGCTCCCGTCAGCAGCGGGAACACCGCCGCCAGATCGGCCGCGGTGCGCGCCATGATGCCGACGCTGTCCATGGTCGCTGACAAGGGCATCACGCCGGTGGTCGGAATCGCGCCGCGCGTCGGTTTGAGGCCACAGATGCCGCACCACGATGCCGGCGTGCGGATCGAGCCGCCGCTGTCGGATCCGAGCGACGCGAAGGCGGCTCCGATCGCGACGGCGACCGCCGATCCGCTCGACGATCCGCCCGTGGCGCGATC
>JAGWIJ010000090.1 GCA_028873535.1 Pseudomonadota bacterium | reverse complement strand
GGCGATCAGCACGCTGTCCCCGTCGCGGCTTACGCGCTCCTGCATCACCACCGTGTCGGCGGCTTCCGGGACCACGGCGCCGGTCATGATGCGCACGGCTGCCGTGGCGGGCCAGTCCTGCTCGAAGGGATGTCCGGCCGCTGCGACGCCGGCCACCGGCAGGCGCAGGCGGCCGTCCGCCGCGCGCGCGGCGGCGGCCACGCCGCCGCTCTGCAGCGCGTAGCCGTCCATGGCCGAGGCGCGATGCGCCGGCACGTCGCAGGGACTGTGCAGGTCCTGCGCCAGCACGCGCCCGAGTGCGCTGCGCAGCGCCACCCACTCACAGCCGACCGCTGCCGCCATGGCCTCGCCCAGGCGTCGGCGCGCCTCGTCGATGGACAGGGCGGCAGGATCGTAGTCGTCGCCGAAGATGGCGGCCGGCGCGTTCGGGGCAGTCATGGGGAACTCCTTGGAAGCGGCGCCGTTCAGCCGCCGATGTAGTGCATCTCGATCTTGCGCAGGCCGGCAGTCGCCGCCGTGCGCAGCTCGGAATAGCGATCGCTGCGCAGTTGCCACAACGCGGTCAGGCGTGCCGCCAGCGCGCTGTCGTCCACGCCCTGCTCGCGCAGCCAGCCACGCAGATCGGTGCCGTGCTGGGCAAACAGGCAGGTGTAGAGATGGCCATCGGTGGACAGGCGCAGCCGGCTGCAACTGGAACAGAAGGCCTGGCTGACCGACGAGATCACGCCGACCTCGCCAGCGCCATCGCGGTAGCGCCAGCGCTGCGCCACTTCGCCGGCATAGTGCGCCTCCAGCGGCTCGATCGGGAACACGGCGTCGATGCGGTCGAGCACCTCGCGCGATGGCACCACCTGTTCGAGCTGCCAGCCGTTGCTGCTGCCCACGTCCATGTATTCGATGAAACGCACCACATGGCCGCTGCCGCGGAAATGGCGCGCCAGATCGAGCACGGCGTGTTCGTTGACGCCGCGCTGCACCACGGCATTGATCTTGATCGGTCCCAGGCCCACGGCGGCGGCGGCATCGATACCCTGCAGCACGCGCGCGACCGGATAGTCGGCGTCGTTCATGCGCCGGAAGGTGGCGTCGTCGAGCGCGTCCAGGCTCACCGTCACGCGCTGCAGGCCGGCATCGTGCAGGGCGGCTGCGCGCTTGGCCAGCAGCGAACCATTGGTGGTCAGCGACAGGTCATCGACGCCAAGTCGGGCAAGCTGCGCCACCAGACGTTCTATGTCGCGGCGCAACAGGGGTTCGCCGCCGGTCAGCCGGATCTTGCGCACGCCCAGGCCGACCAGCACGCCCGCGATGCGGCTGATTTCCTCGAAGCTCAGGATCTGCGCATGCGGCAGGTAGGGATGATCAGGACCGAACAAGTCGCGCGGCATGCAATAAGTGCAGCGGAAATTGCAGCGGTCGGTGACCGATATGCGCAGATCGCGCAGCGGCCGTCCGCGACTGTCGCGCAGGGTATCGCTGGGCACGGGTTCGGAAACGCTCAAGGAAGTCACAGGCAGCAGGTGTTCAGCCTCCAAGCGTACCATCGCCGGCCCCCGCCAAGACAGAGGGCCGCAATTGGGTATGATCAGGACAACCCTGGGAGATCCTCACATGCGCTTTGCCGGCACCGACCGCTACGTTGCAACCCCCGACCTCACGCTGGCCGTCAATGCCGCGCTGACCCTCGAGCGCCCCTTGCTGATCAAGGGTGAACCGGGCACCGGCAAGACCCTGCTGGCGGAGGAGGTGGCGCGCGCGCTGGGACGGCCGCTGCTGCAGTGGCACATCAAATCGACCACCAAAGCCCAGCAAGGACTGTACGAATACGATGCGGTGTCGCGGCTGCGCGACTCGCAGCTGGGCGACGGGCGCGTCCACGACATCGGCAACTACATCGTCAAGGGCACGCTGTGGCAGGCCTTCGAGAGCGAAGAGCCCTGCGTGCTGCTGGTCGACGAGATCGACAAGGCCGACATCGAGTTCCCCAATGACCTGCTGCGCGAACTCGACCGCATGGAGTTCCATGTCTACGAGACGCGCACCACGGTGCAGGCGCGCCACCGTCCGCTGATCGTGATCACCAGCAACAACGAAAAGGAGCTGCCGGATGCCTTCCTGCGCCGCTGCTTCTTCCACTACATCCGTTTTCCCGACCGCGAGACCATGGAGCGCATCGTCGCGGTGCACTTCCCGGGTCTGCAGCAGCGCCTGCTGGCCGAGGCGCTGGCGGTGTTCTTCGACCTGCGTGCCATGAACGGCCTCAAGAAGAAGCCGTCGACCAGCGAACTGCTGGACTGGCTCAAGCTGCTGCTGGCCGAGGCCATCCCGCCTGACGCGCTGCGCAGTGCCGAGGCCGGACCCAGCATCCCGCCGCTGTATGGCGCGCTGCTGAAGAACGAGCAGGACGTGCACCTGTTCGAACGCCTGGTGTTCATGAACCGGCGCGGACGCTGACGGTCATGCTGGCAGGCTTCCTCGACGCGCTGCGGCAGGCCGGCATTCCGGCCACCGTGCGCGAATACCTGACGCTGCTGGAGGGGCTGCAGGCCGGGGTGTGCGGCTACGACGTCGAGGACTTCTATCATTTCGCGCGGCTGTCGCTGGTCAAGAACGAAGCGCACTTCGACCGCTTCGACCGTGCCTTCGCGGCGTATTTCCGCGGCGTGGTCCAGGCCGGATCGCCCGATCCCGCCGCCGCGGCGCAGATTCCCGAAGCGTGGCTGAAAAGCCTGGCGGAGCGCGTGCTGAGCGAAGACGAGCGCGCGCGCATCCGGGCGCTGGGCGGCTTCGACAAGCTCATGCAGACGCTGCGCCAGCGCCTGGCCGAACAGCAGGAGCGCCACCAGGGCGGCTCGAAGTGGATCGGCACCGGCGGCACCTCGCCGTTCGGCGCCCATGGCTACAACCCGCAAGGTGTGCGCATCGGTCAGGCCGCCTCGCGCGAGCGCAGCGCGGTCAAGGTGTGGGACCGCCGCGAGTTCCGCGATTTCGACGGCGATGTGGAACTCGGCGCGCGCAACCTCAAGGTCGCGCTGCGGCGCCTGCGCCGCTTTGCGCGCGAAGGCCCGCCCGAACTGCTCGACATGGCAGGCACCCTGCGCGCCACCGCCGACAATGCCGGCTGGCTCGACATCCGCCTGATGCCGGAATGGCGCAACCGCATCAAGATCCTGCTGTTCCTGGACGTCGGCGGCTCGATGGACGAGCACGTGCGCACCTGCGAACTGCTGTTCTCGGCGGCGCGCAGCGAGTTCCGGCACCTGGAACATTTCTACTTCCACAACTGCGTGTACGAATCGGTGTGGAAGCACAATGCGCGCCGCAACAGCGAACGCATCCCGGTGCTCGACCTGATCCATCGCTATGGCCGCGACTGGCGCCTGATCCTGGTCGGTGACGCGCACATGGGCCCCTACGAGATCATGGAGCCGGGCGGCAGCGTCGAGCACTGGAACGAGGAGGCCGGGCGCGTCTGGATCGAACGCCTGACCGCGCATTTCACGCGCCATGTGTGGCTCAACCCGATCCCCGAGCAGGAGTGGCAGTATTGTTCCTCGGTGGCCATCATGCGCCGCGTGCTCGACGAACGCATGCTGCCGCTCACGCCGGACGGCATCGACCGCGCGGCACGCCTGCTGCGCTGACGCGTGTTTGATCCAGGTCAACGCCTTCAGCATTTCCGACGCGCATGATTCGTTCTCAATACGACAAAGACGCGAGGAAAGCCGGCATGTTCAACGTCCCGCTGCAGTTCGACCTCGACCTGATCCGTCGCTACGACCGCTCGGGGCCGCGTTACACCTCCTACCCCAGCGCCGACCGTTTCCTGTCCAACTTCCCGCAGGCCAAGGCCGAAGCCGCGCTGGCCAACAGCAATCCGGTGCGCGACCTGTCGCTCTACTTCCATGTCCCGTTCTGCGAAACGCTGTGCTTCTACTGCGGCTGCCATCGCGTGCCGACGCGCAAGCGTGCGCGCGGCACGGCCTATGTCGACGTGCTGGTGGCCGAACTGGAACTGGTCAGCGCACACCTCAAGCGCGCGCGCCATGTGCGCCAGTTGCACCTGGGCGGCGGCACGCCCACCTTCCTCAGCGACGAGGATCTGGCGCGGCTGATGGTCGAGACGCGGCGCCGCTTCGATATCGGCGCTGACGCGCAGTGCGGCATCGAGATCGATCCGCGCAGTGTCGATGCCGGGCGCATTGCCCATCTGGCCGAGATCGGCTTCAACCGTCTCAGCATGGGCGTGCAGGATTTCGATCCCGAGGTGCAGAAGGCGGTCAACCGCGTGCAGAGCGAACAGCAGACGATGGAGGCGCTGGCCGCCGCGCGCCGCGCCGGCTTCCGTTCGATCTCGGTCGACCTGATCTACGGACTGCCCTACCAGGATGTCGCGCGCTTCGCGACCACGCTGGACAAGATCGTGTCCAGCAACCCCGATCGCATCGCGGTCTACAACTACGCGCACATGCCCGACCGTTTCCCGGCGCAGGCGGCGATGCCCGCCGAGGCCCTGCCCAGCCCCGATACCAAGCTCGCGATCCTGCAGCACACCATCGAGAGCCTGACGGCCGCCGGCTACGTCTACATCGGCATGGACCATTTCGCACGCGCCGACGACGAACTCGCACTGGCGCTCCAGGACGGCACCCTGCAACGCAATTTCCAGGGCTATTCCACGCACGGCGACTGCGACATGCTGGGCTTCGGCGTCAGCTCGATCGGCTTCGTCGGTGACACCTTCCTGCAGAACCTCAAGGGCATCGACGCCTGGGAGCAGGCGGTGCGTGCCGGGCAGCTGCCGGTGCAGCGTGGCTATGTGCTCAGCGACGACGACCGCCGCTGCGGCTACGTGATCCAGGAACTGATGTGCCGCGGCGAGGTGGACGCCAGCGCCTTCCGCCGGCGCTTCGGCGAAGGCTTCTGGGAGTATTTCGGTCACACCCGGCCAGCCCTCGAGCAGCTGGCCGGCGACGGTCTGATCAGCCTCTCGCCCAACGGCATCCAGGTGATGCCGCGCGGGCGCATGCTGATCCGGCACGTCGCGATGGTGTTCGACAGTCATCTCGCGCACAACCGGGTGGCGCAGTACTCCAAGGTGATCTGAGCGGCGCCGCCGCCCCGCTTCTTGCTATTCTTGCGCCTGAACTCTCTGCCGGAGAGCCGACCCCGCCGGTCCTGCCGGCGCTGATCGCTGGAGCGCAAGCCACTTGACCACCGTCGCCACCGGGCTGCAGGGCCTGATGATGGACCAGCCGCTGCTGCTGTCCGCCTTGCTGGAACACGCCGCGCGCTGGCACGGCAACGCGCCGCTGGTGTCGCGTCTGCCCGACGCCAGCCTGGGACGTGGCGACTGGTCGCACTGCGCCCGGCGCGCCGCCCGGCTGGCCGGCGCGCTGCAGGCGGTGGGTGTCCAGCCCGGCGAACGGGTGGCCACCCTGGCCTGGAACAGCACGCGCCACCTGGAACTCTATTTCGCCATTCCGGGCATGGGGGCGGTGCTGCATACCGTCAATCCGCGCCTGTTTCCCGAACAGCTGCGCCATATCCTCCAACACGCCGGCGACCGCGTGGTGTTTCTCGATCCGCAACTGCTGGGTCTGGCGGCGCGCCTGGCGCCCTCGCTGGCCGGCGTGCGCCGCTGGGTGGTGTTGTGCGACGCCGCCGAACTGGCGCTGGCTGCCGCCGGGCTGGCCGCGGTCGAACATCCCGCCGAGGCGGCCGGGCAGGGCGATGGTGTGGCGGCGCTGCAGGGCCTGCAGGACTACGAGAGTTTCCTGGCGGGCCATCCGGAGACGTTCGCCTGGCCGCGCCTGGACGAGCAGGCGGCAGCGTCGCTGTGCTACACCTCGGGCACCACCGGATTGCCCAAAGGCGTGCTGTACTCGCAGCGTTCCATCGTGCTGCACGCCATGGCGATCAGCCAGCCCGACGCCTTCTGCCTGTCGGCGCGCGATACCGTGCTGCCGGTGGTGCCGATGTTCCACGTCAACGCCTGGGGCCTGCCGCATGCCGCTGCCATGCACGGTGCCGCGCTGGTGCTGCCTGGCGCCAGGCTCGATGCCGACAGCCTGTTCGCGCTGATGGACGGCGAGGGCGTGACGGTGGCGGCCGGCGTGCCTACCGTGTGGCTGGCGGTGCTGGAAGCCATGCGGCGTGTCGGTCGCGCACCACGCGCACTGCAGCGTCTGGTGATCGGCGGCGCAGCCTGCCCGCCGATGCTGGCCGATGCGCTGGGCGCGGAATTCGGCATCCAGGTGCTGCACGCCTGGGGCATGACCGAGACCAGTCCGGTGGCGACAGTGGCACGCGCGCGGCATGCCACGCCGGCCGATGTGGCGGCGCGCGTCCACGAAAGCCAGGGGCGGCCGCTGTTCGGCGTCGATCTCGAGGTGGTCGACGGCGACGGCCGGGCGCTGGCCCACGACGGCGCCAGCCAGGGCGAGCTGCTGGTGCGTGGCGCCTGGGTCGCCAGCGCCTATTTCGGCGAGACGGCGCAGCCAGGCGCGCTGCGCGAAAGCTGGTTCGCGACCGGCGACGTGGCGCAGCTCGACGCCGAGGGCCTGGTGCGCATCACCGACCGCTCCAAGGACGTGATCAAGTCGGGGGGCGAATGGATCAGTTCGATCGAGCTCGAGAACGCCGCCCTGCTGCACGCCGACGTGCAGGAAGCCGCCGCCATCGGCCTCGCCCATCCGCGCTGGGGCGAGCGTCCCGTGCTGCTGGTGGTGGCACGGCCGGGCAGTGCGCCTGACCGCGCCGATATCCTGGCGTGCATGGCGACACGCATGGCACGCTGGTGGCTGCCGGACGATGTCATTTTTGTGTCAAGCCTGCCGCATACCGCCACCGGTAAACTCTCCAAGCTGACGCTGCGCGAGCAGTACCGCGACTACCGCTTTCCCGAGCCGGGCAAGTCCTGATCCTCATGCCGGCGCACGCCGCCGGCGCCACCCAACCCTCCTGAACCCGGAGCCTGCCGCCCATGAAATTCCGCTTTCCCATCGTCATCATCGATGAGGACTTCCGCTCCGAGAACGCCAGTGGCTTCGGCGTGCGCGCCCTGGCCAAGGCCATCGAGGAGGAAGGCATCGAAGTGGTCGGCGTGACCAGCTTCGGCGACATGGCCTCGTTCGCCCAGCAGCAGTCGCGTGCATCGGGCTTCATCCTGTCGATCGACGACGAGGAATTCGGCGGCGGCAGCGCCGAGGAGATCGGCGCGGCGCTGAAGAACCTGCGCGCCTTCGTCCAGGAAGTACGCCGCCGCAACAGCGACATCCCGATCTTCCTGTACGGCGAAACGCGCACCTCGCGCCACATCCCCAACGACGTGCTGAAGGAACTGCACGGCTTCATCCACATGTACGAGGACACGCCGGAGTTCGTGGCCCGCCACATCGTGCGCGAGGCGCGCGTCTACACCGATTCGCTGGCGCCGCCGTTCTTCCGCGCGCTCACCCACTACGCCTCGGACGGCTCCTATTCCTGGCACTGCCCGGGCCATTCCGGCGGGGTCGCCTTCCTCAAGAGTCCGGTCGGCCAGATGTTCCACCAGTTCTTCGGCGAGAACATGCTGCGCGCCGACGTGTGCAACTCGGTCGACGAACTCGGCCAACTGCTCGACCACACCGGGCCGGTGCAGGCATCGGAGCGCAATGCCGCGCGCATCTTCAATGCCGATCACCTGTACTTCGTGACCAACGGCACCAGCACCTCCAACAAGATCGTGTGGCACAGCACGGTGGCGCCGGGCGACGTGGTGGTGGTCGACCGCAACTGCCACAAGTCGGTGCTGCACGCCATCATGATGACCGGCGCGATCCCGGTGTTCCTGACCCCGACGCGCAACCACTACGGCATCATCGGACCGATCCCGCTGTCCGAATTCCATATCGACAACATCCGCCGCAAGATCGCGGCCAATCCCTTTGCGCGCGGTGCCAAGGGCGAGCCGCGCATCCTCACCATCACGCAAAGCACTTACGACGGCATCGTCTACAACGTCGAGACCATCAAGGGCCTGCTTGACGGCCATATCGACACCCTGCATTTCGACGAGGCCTGGCTGCCCCACGCCACCTTCAGCGAGTTCTACCGCGATATGCACGCCATCGGCCGTGACCGTCCGCGCTGCCGCGAGTCGATGGTGTTCTCCACCCAGTCCACCCACAAGCTGCTGGCCGGCCTGTCGCAGGCCTCGCAGATCCTGGCCCAGGACAGCACGGCGCGCAGCCTGGACAACGATGTGTTCAACGAAGCCTACCTGATGCATACCAGCACCAGTCCGCAGTACGCCATCATCGCCTCGTGCGACGTCGCAGCCGCAATGATGGAGCCGCCCGGCGGCACCGCGCTGGTCGAGGAGTCGATCGGCGAGGCGCTGGATTTCCGTCGCGCCATGCGCAAGGTCGATGCCGAGTGGGGCGCCGACTGGTGGTTCCAGGTATGGGGTCCGGATCACCTGGCCGAGGAAGGCATCGGCTCGCGCGAGGACTGGATGCTCAAGCCCGACGACCACTGGCACGGCTTCGGCGAAGTCGCGCCCGGCTTCAACATGCTCGACCCGATCAAGGCCACCATCATCACGCCCGGACTCAATGTCGACGGCCTGTTTGCCGACACCGGCATCCCGGCCTCGGTGGTGACCAAGTACCTGGCCGAACACGGCGTGGTGGTGGAGAAGACCGGCCTGTATTCCTTCTTCATCATGTTCACCATCGGCATCACCAAGGGCCGCTGGAACACCATGGTGACCGAGTTGCAGCAGTTCAAGGACGACTACGACCGCAATGCGCCGCTGTGGCGCGTGCTGCCGGAATTCCTGGCCTTGCACCCGCGCTACGAGAAAATCGGACTGCGCGATCTGTGCGACCAGATCCACCATGTCTACCGCGAGAACGACGTGGCGCGCCTGACCACCGAGATGTACCTGTCCGAGATGGTGCCGGCCATGAAGCCCGCCGATGCCTTCAGCCACATGGCGCACAAGAATATCGAACGCGTGCCGATCGAGCAGCTCGAGGGGCGCGTCACCGCCATGCTGCTGACGCCCTATCCGCCGGGCATTCCGCTGCTCATCCCGGGCGAGCGCTTCAATGCCACGATCGTGCGCTACCTGAGCTTCGCGCGCGCCTTCAATGCGCGCTTCCCGGGCTTCGAGACCGACATCCATGGCCTGACCAAGTCGGCGGTCGACGGCCAGGTGGCGTATTTCGTGGATTGCGTGCGCACCGACGCGGTGCCGATGAGCCCGGCCTGAGCGGGCGTGCAGTGGCCGGCCGCGCGACGGCGGCCGCCGGCCGGCGCGGCGCCTACCAGCAGGGCGGTGCGGTCTGGCTGCCGCTGCTGGTCTGCGTGCCCTGGTCGTTGAGCGTGAAATTGCCGCAGGGGTCGCTGGCCTGCGGCCCGATCGCGGTGGCGGTGGCGCTGAAGGTGGTCACGCCCTGGGTGACCGTCAGCGTATAGCTGCCCACGCCGCTGCTCATGATGGTGAGCGGGAAGGCGCTGGTGTAGCCCAGGCTGGTGCCGCTGGCAACGTAGGTGTTGTTGGTGGCGTTGAAGCGCTCCTCACGTGCCGCGAGATCGAGCAGCGCATTCTTGGCGTCGGCGCGGCGCGACTTCTGCACATGGCTGGTATAGGTGGGCACCAGGATCATCACCAGCACCGACACCAGCGCCAGTGTCACCATCAGTTCCATCAGGGTCACGCCGCGGCTGCGGCGTGCGCTGCGAGGGCTTGGGCAGGTCATGTCAGCGCAGCTGCGTCCAGTTGAGACGTTTGGTGGTGGTGTTCTTCGGCGGGTTGATGCGCGTCACGTTGCCGACGCCGCTGGTGGTCTGATTGACCAGATAGGAGTTGTTGTTGTTGGCCACCACGTTGCCGGTGCCCGTGGCGTTGAGCGCAGTCCCCATGATCGAGACCAGCGCGCCGCTGGCCGGCATTGCCACCTGGGTGAACGCTCCGGTGTTGTTGGGGAAAAAGGACTGCGTGAAAGCGCCGCCAGTGCCCGGCGCGAAGGCCATGGTCCAGCCGGTCGCCAGCGTGGAACTGCAGGCGAAGGGCGAATTGTTGGGCGGCACGGTGGTGTTGATGATCACCGCCCCATTGTAGATGGTGGGGTTGTAGATCACCTGTTCGCCGGCGGCCGGCAGGTTCACTACCCAGCCGTATTGCTTGCCGGTGCAGCCGCTGGTGCCGGCCCAGCACACATTGTTGGCACTGATGGTGCGCGTGGCCAAGGTGCTGCCCGAGCCTGCCGAAATCAGGCTGATGGTCTGGCTGGCCAGGGTTGGCGAACCCGAGCCGCTTGAGTAGCTGAGAGGACCTGGTGCGCTGGTGCCACTCAGCGCTGCCAATGCGGCGGACGGGTTGAGGGTGTTCCAGGCCGACATGTTCCAGTCCCAGATGCCGTAGACAGCCTGCTGGCCGCCCGCGTAGGAAATCGCGCCGTTCACCGTGGGCGGGATTTCCTGGCCGGTCCCCGCCACCACAATGGCCCGCGCCGCGCCGGTGCTGGAGGGCACGATCAGCATTTGAACCTTGGTGTTGATCTGCTGGCTCCCGCCAGCCACCGCCGGTGTGGTGAACAGGGGCTTGGCGCTCGTGCCGCCGAAATTGCTGACCGCCCAGTTGGCCGGGTTGCTGCTGGTGACGTCGAAGCGCCAGATGTTGCCGAGCTGGTCGCCGGCATAGATGTAGTCGACCACATGGTCACCGTCGAGGTCTGCCGGGCTTGCATAGGCAATGCCGTCGGCGCGCCCGGCCCCGCTGGGGTCGGCGCCGGCATCGAGGTAGTAGGCTGTCGGCACCGCGGTGGCCGGGTCGATGGTCACCACGTAGACACCGGCGTGGCCGCTGCTGCTGCCGTAGCCATTGCCGAACACGACGCCCCACATGCCGTTATGGAAGCGCCGGATGGTCGGCGTGCCGTAGGTATTGCCCAGGTTGTTGCCGCAACCGCTGGCGTAGCAGGGCAAGTTGGAAGGACTGTATTCACGTAGCACCAGCGTGGCGGCATTCGCCTCCGAGAACGCGCTGGGGTCGGTGATGTCGAGCGCGAACACCGAATTGCCGCCGCCGCCCAGGCCGCTGACCAGCCAGGTGTGCCAGGCGCCCTTGTAGAACAGGTCGCCGGTACCCGGTGTGGCATCGACCGAAAAGGCGTGTGCGTAGAGCGACGACGAGTAGTCGGAGGTGGATGTGCTGGCGTTGTGGATGGTCTGCACCACGGCGGCCGGCATGTAGGCCAGCAGTTCCTGGCCGTCATTGGGATAGCTGCTGTTGGCGACGAAATTGCCGTAGGGTGCGCCTGAGCTGTTGTTGCCGTCGTAGTGGCCGGAACGGAAGCCATGCAGCAGGCCGTCGTTGGCGCCGGCATAGACCACGTTCATGCGGGTCATCAGGCTGCTGGCAAAGGCGGTATACGTCTGCGCAGTACTGGCGTTCTCGGGCATCGTGGCGCCGGGGTTGAGCTGGTCGGCCCAGGTGGCAGAGTAAGGTGCCGACGGGGGGCCCACCCAGGTCGGGTTGGAATGCCAAAGGTCACCCAGCACGCTGGTGCGCGTGCGGTAAAGGCCGCTGCCGCTGGTGGTGATCTCGTTGCTGCGATCGCCGCGCAGGAAGTTCAGGCGATTGGCCGTCGCGCTCGCATCGCCCGCCGTGAGCGCAGCCTGCTGGCTGCTGTTCAGGCTGCTCCATTCGAAGGGGATGCCGGTGGCGGCCGCCGGGTCATAGCTCAGGATGGTGCGCGAGGCCGGCGCTTCGGCACTCATGCCAGTGACCCCGGTGCTGGCACAGGTGCCGCCGGTCAGCACGCAGGAGGCATCCCAGTTCACGGTGTTGCTGATCGACACGGCACCGCCCAGTCCGGTCACCAGGTACTGCGAGGTCAGTTGACCCCACCAGTTGGACGGATGAAAGAAGGCCAGGTAGACCTGGGTGCCGATGCGCACCTGCGCCGCCTGCTGGGTGTTGACGCCGGCCGAGGAGTCGGACTGATCGGCGGGCGTGGCCTGGAAACAGGTGATTTCGTGGATATTGCGCGAGCCGCCCGTGGAACCGGCAAAGCCGAAGCGCAGCGAGGTGGGCAGCGCCCCGTTGGCGTTGGTGATCGACTGCCTGGTCAGCACCGGCTGGTAAGTGCCGCCGTTGAGCTTGTACTGCAGGCTCAGCAGGCCGTCCGAGGTGATCTGCAGGTTGTAGGTGATCGGCGTGCCCTGCAGTCGCGTCACGGCCGACTCGTTGGCGATCTTGAGGCCGCTCAGCACGGTATTGGCGTTGGGGATGAGCGCGTAATCGAGCAGCGGCGGTCCGCCACCGACCGAGGTCTTGCCCGTGTTGCTGCCGCTGCCGCTGCCGTAATTCCACAAGGTGCCGGTCTTGCAGGTGTTCTGGACCGCCTGATTCTGCGTGGTGCTACTGAGGCCATTCGGATAGTAGTCGGGATAGTTGGTGTTCAGCCAACTCCACGCCACGTTGCCGGCACCGCGCATGCCGATGCGGTTGGGCACGTAGTTCTTGCCGGTGGCCGTGTTGTCGCCCTGGTTGAGGAAGTTGCCGTACTCGTCGATGCCCAGACCGACATAGGCGTTGACCATGCCGATATAGGGGGTGTTGACGTTGGAGCAGGTGTAGCCCAGGCTGCCGCCCCAGGAGCCGACGTTGCTCGGTGCCGGCTGGCTGCCGTCGAGCAGGAAGAAGGAGATGCCGTCAGCGCCGTCCTTGCCGCTGCCACCCGAATCTCCCTGGTAGGTCACCGTGGTGAAGGTGGCGCTGACGCCCTGGTTGGCCGGGAAGGTGAAGCCGGAAATCACCGCACCGTTCTGGCTGAACCAGTCGGTGAAGCGCAGCGCCCCCTTGCCGGCGACATCGGGCAGCGTGCCGGTCGATCCGCCGTTGAGCGCATTGGGATCGCCGGCGTAATAGGGCAGACCGACACAGGCCGGCACCGGATTGCTGCTGCTGATCGCGGTGCTGGAGCCGGCTGTCATGCAGGCGCCGTTGATCGGGATCCATGCCAGTGAGGCGCTCGACTGGGTCAGGTCATCCTGGATGTTCACGGCAACCGCATGCTGCATCAGCGCCAGCTGTGCGCTGGCGGCAAGCACATTCTTCAGGAGGCGGCGGCAGGCACGAGGATTCATGGAATGGAGCCCTTCACTTTTAGTTGGGGTCACATGTGGTGCACTTGACAGCATCGCTGACTTGAACGGTGCTCTGCACCACCGCAATCGAATTGAGACTGCCACCGTAAGCAACGGAGGTGATCTGGTAGAGCTTGGCGTTCCCCGAGAGGCCGACGAACGAGATGTCGACCATCGGCACTCCGGCATAGGTGCCCGCGCCACCGGTGGTGACGATGTTGGAGGTCGCGAACAGTTGGCCACCGCCGATGGACGGGTCGAGGTAGGGCGCACCGAAGCCGGCCCACGGCACCGTGCGATAGACAGCCTGCGTCTGCGGCGCGGCGCACACCAGGGGCGTGGCGGTGGTCGTCGTGCAGGGCACCCCCTCGCTGGCATTGTCGATCTGGGACAGCCACCATTCGCCATACTGCAGGGCGGTCTGTGCGGCCTGGAAGGCGTGCTGTTTGTCACCGGTGGCGCCGACCAGACGCGCCTCGACGCCGACCGAGCGCATCATCGAAACGCCGAGCAGGGTCACCAGCAGCATCATCAGCAGGGCCACGACCAGCGCCGTGCCGCGCAGCCGCGTCGGGAGGCTTTGACGTGGCGAGCGGCGCTTGCTTCGGCGGACTTGGGGGGGGCGGTTCATATGATGCTCAGCACGGGAATCACTTGCGTGATCGCCGGCAGGGTGGCAGGCTGGCCGGCCTGACCCGCCAGGGGGTTGTTGAAGGTCAGGGTCACGCGCACCGACATCACCGCGCCCCAGGCGGCGGCTGCGGTGACGGCGGTGGCGCCCATGTAGGCGTCGGCCG
>JAGWIJ010000089.1 GCA_028873535.1 Pseudomonadota bacterium | reverse complement strand
TCGTGCGCCTGAAGGACCTGGTCAACGCGTGCCGCACGCTGCGCGGCGAGATGAGCGTGGCGCCCGGCGAGCGCGTGCCGCTGCTGGTGGCAGGCGACGCCGCCGAGCGCGCCGCCATGCCCGAGCTGGCGCCCTGGCTCAAGGCCCTGGCGCGCCTGTCGGAGGTGCAGCTGCTGGACGGCAGCCTGCCCGACGAAGGGGCGCCGGTGTCGGTGATCGGTGGCCTGCAGCTGATGCTGCGCATCGAGATCGACCTCGACGAGGAACTCGCGCGCCTCGCCAAACAGACCGAAAAGCTGCAGGGCGAGATCGGACGCGCACGCGCCAAGCTCGACAACGCGGGCTTCGTGGCGCGCGCGCCGGAAGCTGTGGTGGCACAGGAGCGCGAACGCCTGGCGGGCTTTGTATCGACGCTGGCCGAAATCGAGGCGCAGCACGCCAGGCTGGCGGCGCGCAAGGCGCAGGGTTGATCCGGTCATGGCGAAACCGCACCTGGATGGCCTGTCCCATTGGCGGGTGCCGGAAGGCGGCACCCTGCACCTGAACGACTACGCCACTGACGCCAGGCCGGGCAGCACGGGCGACCGCACGCGTGACGAAGCGCGTCTGGCTGAACTCAGCGCGCGTCTGGGCGAGCTGCAGGCGCGCCTGTATGCCAGCAAGGAACGCGCCCTGCTCCTGGTGCTTCAGGGCATGGACGCCGCCGGCAAGGACGGCGTGGTGCGGCGCGTGTTCTCCTCGGTCAGCCCGCTCGGCGTGCGCGCGCACGCCTTCGGCGTCCCGGTGGGCAGCGAGACCCAGCACGATTTCCTCTGGCGCATCCATTCCCAGGCGCCGGCGCGGGGCGAGATCACCGTCTTCAACCGCAGCCACTACGAGGACGTCATCGCCACCCGGGTGCGCAAGCTGGTGCCGCTGGCGCAGGTGCGGCGGCGCCACGTCCATCTGCGCGCCTTCGAGGAATTGCTCGCCGACGAAGGCACTGCCATCATCAAGTGCTTCTTGCACATCTCGCGCGAAGAGCAGGGCGAACGCCTGCGCGAGCGCCTGCGCGAGCCCACCAAGCGCTGGAAGCTGCAGGCCTCCGATCTGTCCGACCGCGCGCTCTGGAAGGACTATCGCGCCGCCTACGAGGAAACCCTGCCGGCCACCAGCAGTGACACGGCGCCGTGGTATGTCGTGCCGGCCGACTCGCGCTTCAGCCGTGACCTGATGGTGTCGGAGCTGCTGGTGGCGCATCTCGAGGCCATGGACCTGCACTACCCGCCCTCGGCCCTGCCCGCTTCCACCCACATCCCGGACTGAGAATCGTGGGTGATCGTCTGCGCCATGCCGTGCGCGCGCTTCGCCACCCGTCTTATCGGCGCTTTTTCGTGGCGCAGAGCTGCTCGCTGGTAGGCACCTGGATCCAGCTGGTCGGTGTGTCGTGGCTGGTGTGGCGCCTCACCCATTCGCCGGCCTGGCTGGGCTGGACGGGATTCGCGGCGCAGGTGCCGATCCTGCTGCTGGCGCCATTCGCCGGCGTCTGGGCCGACCGTTTCGACCGGCGTCGCCTGTTGATGGTGACGCAGACCCTGTCCTGTCTGCAGAGCCTGCTGCTGGCGGCACTGGTGCTGAGCGGCACCGTGCAGGCCTGGCATTGCGTGGTGCTGGCCGGCACCTTGGGCTGCATCAATGCCTTCGACACGCCGGTCAGACAGAGCTTCACGGTGCGCATGGTAACCGACCGGCAGGACCTGCCCAGCGCCATCGCGATGAACTCCTTCATGTTCAACCTGGCACGCCTGCTCGGTCCCTCGATCGCCGGCTTGCTGATCAATGCCTTCAGCGAGACCGCCTGCTTCCTGGTGAATTCGGTGAGCTATGCCGGCGTACTGGTGGTGCTGTCGACGCTGGAGCTGCCCGCCGCCAGCGGCGTCCGCCCGGCGCAGGGCCTGCGCCGGGATCTGCTGGACGGCGTGCGCTATGCTGCGCGCCACGCCGTGATCGGCCCGCTGCTGCGCCAACTGGCTCTGGTCAGCCTGCTGGTGGCGCCCTACGTGCAGCTGATGCCGATTTTCGCCGGCCAGGTATTCGGCGGTGACGCACGTACGCTCGGTCTGCTGATCGGCGCCGCGGGCGCCGGTGCCGTGGCGGCGACGATTTTCCTCGCAACGCGCCACGGCGTGGCGGTGCTGCCGCGACTCATCGCGACGGGCGGCATGACCGCCGGCGCTGCGCTGGCCGCCTTCGCGCAGTCGCGGTCGCTGATGCTCTCGGTGCTGCTCATGGTGGCAGTCGGAGCCGGCATCATCATCACCGCCGCCAGCACCAACACCCTGTTGCAGCACACGGTGTCGGAGGACAAGCGTGGCCGCGTGCTCAGCCTGTACACCATGACCTTCCTCGGACTGGCGCCGCTCGGCAGCCTGGCCTTGGGCCATCTGGCCGAGATCTGGTCGGCACCGGCCACCCTGAGCTGCGCCGGCCTGCTGTGCGTGGCCGGCAGCGTGCAGTTCCGGCTGCGTGCTGACGCGATTGTAAGGGCGCTGGCCGAGCGCTGAAATCGGCAAGCAGGATCGCTTGAAACTTCGTCGGATTGCAGCAACACTGCGCTGTACGCAGAGGGTCGTCGGGGGGCGGCGTCGCTGCGGGGCGTAGAACAAGGGATACATGTCAAACAACGACTCGCCGCCACCGCCCGAGCAAAGCCGCCTGCCCGGAGCTGGCGCCCGCACCCTCCTCAATTTCGCTTTCCAGCCCTATGTCGACACCGCCTTGCGCCGCGTGATTGGCCACGAAGCGCTGCTGCGTGGCCCGGCAGGCGAACCGGCGCGCCAGATGCTGGCGCAGGTGGCGCGCGACGATCGCCATGCCTTCGACCTCGACTGCCGCAACGATGCCGTGCGCGCCGGCGCGCGCCTGGGACTCGATCGTGGCGAGCAGGCGCTCAACATCAACCTGCTGCCCAACGCGCTGGGCGACGGCGGCCGTACCCTGCTCAGCACCTTTGCCGTCGCCGCTGCCGAAGGCTTGCCGACCAGCAGGCTGGTGCTTGAGGTCACCGAGGGCGAATGCGTCAGCGACCCGGCCAGCCTGCGCGATCTGTTCGCCGATTTTCGCGAGTTCGCCTTCCGCACCGCGCTCGACGATCTGCTCGCCGGTTGGGCCAACCTCAAGCTCCTGGCCGAGTTCCGACCGCATTTCGTCAAACTCGACCTGGCCCTGGTCGAGCGCATCGACGAGGATGGCCGACGTCAAGCGGTGGTGCGCGGACTCAAGCAGGCTTGCGATGACCTCGGCTGCGAGATCATCGCGGAGGGGGTGGAGCGCGAGCCCGAATCGCACTGCCTGAGCGACCTCGGCATCTTCCTGCAGCAGGGCTATCTGTTCGCGCGGCCGGCACTCGACAGCCTGGTCAATGACCCGCATTTTCCGGCGCCCGCGGGGGATTGATGGGCTGACAGCTGAAATGGACCATTTCGCGAGTGTGAAACGGGGTTGGCGCGGCCTGCAATTAGGGTGAAGACCCCATCTGCCCGGGGTTTTGTTCAGGCGTAGTCTGACCTGGGTTCTACAGTACTCACCACCGTCGGAGTGTCCGGTTCGGTGTGCAGCGCAGCATCGGGCCAGGAACTTGATCCCAAAACCACATCTGGAACAGGGAAACATCCCCCGCGGCGGGCCTGCTGGCGGCGCCTCATCCGTCCTCGCGCCACCCGCCGCGCGCGTGCCGGACGGCGTGCCGCTGCCGCGCCAGCGCCCGGTGTTCGACCTGCACGCCGAACGCGTGTGCGGCTTCGACCTGCTGCCGCCGGAAGGTCTGGCGCCGCCAGACCCGGCCGCTGACTATCCACATGACCGTTTCATCCAGGATGTCGCGCTGCGGCGACGCT
The DNA here is from genome assembly GCA_028873535.1 of Pseudomonadota bacterium. GTDB lineage: Bacteria > Pseudomonadota > Gammaproteobacteria > Burkholderiales > Ferrovaceae > CAIVHB01. The sequence goes on along the minus strand of JAGWIJ010000089.1, from coordinate 10,064 downwards.
GGCTGGAGGCGGCGCATCTGGCTGGCCTGACCGCGCACCGGCGCTGGATCGTGCTACCGGTCCACGTCGGGCGCGCCGCGCAACACGCCGACGCACTGTCCATCCAGCTGCGCGATGGCCTGGCGGCCGCCGCGCTCGGCGCGCGCAGCGCCGGCCGCATGGTGATCCAGTTCGAAGGTTCGCGTGAACCGGGCGAGTCGGCCCACACCCGCCGCATCGCGCGACTGTTCCGTGAACATGGTTTCACCATCTGCATTGCCGGGTTTGGCGATGGTTGCGAACTGGGTCACGATCTGCTGGATGCAGCACCCGAACTGCTGCGTCTGAGCCCGGCCCTGACCGGGGAGATCGCCACCGACCGCAGCCGCCGCAGCGTGCTGGCCGGCGTGGTGTCGATGGCTCGCGACCTCGGCATCGGCCTCATCGCCGACCACGTCGACACGCCGCAGCAGGCCGCCACGCTGCTGGCGCTGGACATTCATCTGCAGACCGGCAGCCTGCATGGCAATCCGGCGCCGATGCCGCTGCGCTGAACCGCGCCGCCGGGCACCATCGCGCCCCGTCGCGGCAGGCATTCAGCGCTTGCGCAGATAGAACACGAATTCCGGTCCGGCCGTGTCGGCGTGCACCAGCACGTTGCCGGTCTGGCGTGCAAAGGCCTCGAAATCGCGCACCGAGCCCGGGTCGGTTGCCATCACGCGCAGCACCTCGCCACTCAGCAGGTCGACCAGTCCCTTCTTGGTGCGCAGGATGGGCAAGGGACAGTTGAGGCCGCGCGTATCAAGTTCGCGCACATAGGCCGGCGGCGGGGCCTCGCTCATGGCAGCCCCCGGTCGGCGGTTGGCGCAGCGATCCAGTGGCCGCTCTTGCCGCCCTGTTTTTCCAGCAGCCGGATCCCATCCATGCACATGCCGCGATCGACCGCCTTGCACATGTCGTAGACGGTCAGCAGCGCCACCTGCACCGCAGTGAGCGCTTCCATCTCGACACCGGTACGGCCGACCGTTTCGGCGCGTACCTCGCATTCGATGGCAGGCTGCGGGCTGTCATGCAGACGGAACTCGACCTCGACGCGCGTCAGCGGCAGGGGATGGCACAGCGGGATCAGCTCGGCGGTGCGCTTGGCGCCCTGGATGGCCGCGATGCGCGCAATCCCCAGCACGTCGCCCTTGCCGGCATGTCCGGCGCGGATCAGCGCCAGCGTGGCGGCTTCCATGCGGATCATGCCGACCGCGCGCGCGATGCGATGGGTTTCGGACTTGCCGGCGACATCGACCATGTGCGCCTGCCCGGTGCCATCGAAATGTGTAAAAACCTGGCTCAATTCGGAATCCTGTGAGTGCGGCAAGCCGGCCGGCAGCAAGCAGACATTGCCGACACCTGACAAGTGAAGCGGGCATTGTATGATATCGCGCATGAAACGCCTGATCTCCGCACTGCTGCTGCTGTCCCTGACCGTACCGGCACGCCCCGACGACCTGCCCGAGCTCGGCGACATCAGCTCGGCCACGCTGTCTCCGCAGCAGGAACAGGCGCTGGGGCGCGAGGTCATGCTCGAGATCCGCAGCGACCGCGACTACTTCAGCGACCCGTTCACGGCCGACTACCTCAACGCACTCGGCTACAAACTGGTGGCCAATGCCGGCGGGGGTTCGCAGGCCTTCGAGTTTTTCGTGGTGCGCGACAGCACGCTCAACGCCTTCGCATTGCCCGGCGGTTTCGTCGGCGTACACACCGGCCTGCTGCTGGCGGCCGAGAGCGAGTCCGAACTGGCCGGCGTGCTGGCCCACGAAATCGCGCACGTCACCCAGCACCACCAGGCGCGCATGATGGAGGCCCAGTCGCGCAACACGCTGCCCATGCTCGCGGCACTGGCGCTGGCAATCCTGGCAGCGCGCAACAGCCCGCAAGGCGCCCAGGCGGCGATCGTCGGCACCCAGGCCGGTGCGATCCAGTCGCAGATCAACTTCACGCGCGACAACGAGCGCGAGGCCGACCGGATGGGCTTGCAAACCCTGGTCAAGAGCGGCTTCGATCCGCGCGGCATGGCCTCGTTCTTCGAGCGCATGCAGAAGTACACGCGCTTCTACGAGACCAATGCGCCCGCCTACCTGCGCACTCACCCGCTGACCTACGAGCGCATTGCCGACATCGAGGACCGCCTGCAGGGCCTGCCCTATCGCCAAGTGCCTGACAGCATCGACTTCCAGCTGATGCGCGCGCGCCTGCGCGTGCTGCTGGAGACACCGCGCGACGCAGTGCAGTGGTACGACAGCCGCATCACCGAAGGTGCCGACCCGCTGACGCCCACCATCCTGTACGGACGCACCCTGGCGCTGGTGCGTGCACGCCGCTTCGCCGAGGCTCACCAGGAACTGGCACGCCTCAAGAAGCAGGTGCCCGATCATCTGCTGGTCTACCAGCTGACAGCCCAGCTGCGACACGATGAGGGCGATCTGGACGGCGCGATCAGCGCCTGGAAGGATGCCCTGGCGCACCAGCCCGACAGTCGCGGCCTGCACTACGGCTATGTCGAGACCCTGCTCGAGGCCGGCCAGGCGCAGGCCGCACTGGACTTCGTCTCGCAGCGCCTGCAGATCACCCACGGCGACGACTACTTGTACGAACTGCAGGCGCGCGCCTACGCCGCGCTCCACAAGGAACTGCTGCAGCACCGCGCGCAGGCCGAGGCCTATGTCAACCGCGGCAACATCTCGGCCGCGGTCGACCAGCTGCAGATCGCGCTGCGCAGCCCCGACGGCGATTTCTACTCGCTGTCGAGCACCGAAGCGCGGCTGAAGGAACTGCGCGCCATCATGGACTACGACCGCCAGCAGCGTGGCGGGCGCCGCGGCTGATGCGCGAGAAGGCGCCTGTTGGGCCCGTTGCCCCCACCGCCAGACCGAGTGAGTCACTGGTCCCTGAAGAGAACCCCTATGATGCCAGCTACCTTGAGTGGAAAGACTGGAAGGGTGGCAACTTCGGGCAGCTCACCCAGTCCGAAAGCGCCTGCTATGCCGCCGAGCTCAGACGCACCGGGAGGCGCTTTCCGCCCGGCACACGGGTGCTCGACATCGGCTACGGATCCGGCCCATTCATGGGCTACGGCCGTCGCCAGGGCTGGGAAATGCACGGGGCCGAGGTCAACCCGATATTGCTGAAAATTGCTCGCGATCACGGCTTCACGGCACATGCTGCCGACAGCCTTGGTGAAATCGCGGACCAGAGCTTCGATCTGATCACTGCGTTCGACGTGCTGGAACATATTCCCCAGACACAGATGATCGAGTTCCTCATCGAGGCCAAGCGGCTGCTACGCGTCGATGGTTGCCTGCTGGCGCGTTTTCCCAATGGCGACTCGCCGTTCGGCCTGCTCAATCAGCACGGGGATGTCACACACGTCACCATCCTGGGTAGCGGCAAGGCCCGCTATTTTGCCGGCCGGGCAGGCTTTGAACTGCTCTATCTGGGTGGCGCGGCGCAACCGCTGCGCGGTGCCACCCATCGGCAGATCCTGCACCGCCTGGTGGCAGTGCCCGTCAAGGCCGCGATCAATTTCCTGGTCAACCTGATCTTCTTTCCCGGGGTCAACGTCGCGTTCTGCGCAACGAACATGGTCATGATCTGTCGGCGCAACCGCGCGTGAGGGCTCATCAGACCGCCAAGGCGCTGACCGCAGCCCATACCGCATCCAGCGAAACCTGATCGACGCAGTACAGCGCCCTGTCGCGATGCACCGGGTGGATGCAGTTGCGATTGCATCCCCAACACTCCATGGGATATCCCACTGCCACGGGCAGCGGTCGCTCATCGCGCACCTCGACCTCGTAGGGCATGAAGCGGTGTGGTTGCCAGCCACCGACAATGCACACCACGGGGGCGCCGACCACCGCGCCCAGATGTGCCGCAGCGCTGTCGTTTCCAAGTACCAGACTTGCGTGGCGCAGTACCTCGGCCAGTTGCAGCAAGGTGGTCTTGCCGCTGAGATCGATCACCGGGCGCCCGATTTCCGCCGCGACTTCGCGCCCCAGCTCCACGTCATCCGGACCGCCTGCGATCACGATGGCCCAGTGCCCAGCGAGGCGCTGGCCGATCGCGGCAAAACGTGTTGCCGGCCAGCGCTTGGCTGCGCCACTGGCGCCTGGGATCAGCACCACATAGCGCAGCCCGTGGAGCTCATGCGGAAACAGTCCGGAATTCTCCGGCAAGCGTGCCACGGCAGCACGAAAATCGGTCTGGCCCAGCGCGCGCGTCAATTCGGCATTGCGCACAAGCTCCATGCAGGGTCCAGCGCGACTCTGGATATGCCCGGTGTAGGTCGCATCGCTGCGCGCGCGGTCAACCGCCGCGATGTTGTAGCATTCGACCGAACAACTCAGGCGACGAGCTGCGCCACTCGCCCCGATCAGGCCGTCGTCGATGAATGCCTCGCGCGAGTAGGCCACCTGCAGCGCTTCGGCAAAGCCACGTTGCGCGATTCGGCGCAGGAAGGCCGCGCGATAACCGGGGTCGCCGACAAAGCGGGAACGATCGAGCGGCCATACTTCGTCGGCTATTTCGAATGCCGCCGCCAGCGCCGCACAGTCCTGGTTGACCACCAGGGTGATCCGCCATCCCATGCGACGGTAGCAGGCCGCCAGTGCCTGTCCGGCCGCAGCCCAGAGCAGGAAATCACCAATCAGGTCGGCACGGACCAGCAGCACATGGCTTTCAGCGGACGCACGCGCTTCAGCGCAACGCTGATCGCGCAAGACCCAGGCCGAGTGGACGCGATACAGCAGGAAGCGCACACGGCGACGCAGCGTCGAGGTCAAGGTCTTGACCCGGGCTCGTCCTGTTGTCACGGGGAAGCTCCCGCTCGCTGCGCTGGCGCCTGCCCGGTCCATGCGGCCATGCCTGGAATGATCAGTGCGTATGGCACCAGGGTGGTCAGCAAGTACGCGAGCGTCGTCGCGACCGGAATGCCCACGATGCCGAGACGGCCGACCAGCCAGAACTTGAGGACCAGCGCCGAGGCGGCAAAGAGCGTAGCGATATACAGTTGCGCCCGGACCACGCCGAATCCATTGAGAAACATCGAGAGCGACACGCCGATGCACTCCAGCACGGTCCAGACGCCCAACGCAAGCAGCAGTGCGGCGTCAGGGTGCACGCGATTCCCTACCCACAATGCCAGTATGCTGCGGCCACCAGCGCACAGCAGCACGGAAGCAAGAAGCGCCACCAGCAGGCTCATGCGCAGCGAACGCAACAGCGTGGTCCGGATCCAGGTGTGATCGGCAGCCGCCTTGGCTTCGGTGTAGGCGGGCCAGAGAGGTGCCAGCAAAGTGGATAGCACGATCCCGACCACCGAGAACATGCGCGCCGGAATCGAGAGTTCGGTCGCGGCAATGGGCCCCAGCACGTGCGCGACGATGATGCCATCGCTTGCATAGCCGATGATGCCATCCATCTGAAGGACGAAGAACCCGGCGCCTGCTGCGAATATCCGGCGCATGGCTGTCCAGTGGACATCGGCCAGTCGCAATCGCAGGTCCAGGCGCGGCAGGAACACGGCCGCGTTTGCCAGCGTCATCAGCAAGGGAATCCCGGATTGCGCCAGCACCAGCGCGGGCAGCCCCAGGCGCAGCCGGATCGCGACCAGCACCGCGCACAGGCCGCCAACGCTTCCGGCAGCCTGCCAAAGATTCGCAACGAAGCCTTTCTGCAGGCCCATCTGGATGCGCACGACCGAACTCGAGGCGATGCCCCCGAGGAAGCAGATGGCAAACACGGTGATCGCCTCGGCAGCTTCACTGGCCATCGCCGGATCACGGATGTTCAGGACCCGGCTCCAGGCAATCAGCGGGAAGACGGCAGCGAAGGCGATGCCAGCGCACAGCGCCACCAGCATCAGGACCAGCATGCCGCTGACAAGGTACTGACGCAGCCCGACGTCATCGTGCGCACCGGCAGCCCGGGCCACCAGTGTCATCAGGCCCAGGCCCATGCCAAGATCCGCGATACCCAGCAGTGCCGTGACCGAACTGATCGCCATCCAGATGCCGTAGCGCTCCGGCCCAAGATAGGCCAGGGTCAGCGGCACCGAAATCACGATGGTCAGCAGCGAAACCGCCTTGGCGGTCGCCATCGCAAGCGAGGTGAACAACACCGCGCGTCCGCGCGGTGTGTTCGGCCACAGCCGTCGCGCGACGCGCGCATGCCACCGTCCTGGCCGGCCGGTCGATGACACCTCAGTCCTCCGGCGCCGGGGTGAGCGGGCGGCAATGCCCGTGCAGCGCGTCATTCGTGGCCATGCAGAGACCACGCAGCGGCGCCCATGAACGCAATCGAACGGCGCGCAGCAGCGCACGTGCCGGCAGGACCAGGCAGCGAATGAGCTGGTAAAGCGTCTTCTCGCCGAAGCCACGCGCCAGTTTGCTTCCGAGCAGCCAGTGGGCGCGCGCAATATGGTATTCGTAGAACAGCGAGCCCTTGCGTGCGCTGGCAGAGACTGCATGGGTCACGAGCGCGTCCTGGCATTCGGTCACCGACACCTGTCGCCGACCAAGCTGGTAGGCCAGCATGATGTCCTCGCAGTAGAAGAAGAATTCGGAATCAAACAGATCGGGAAGCAGAAGATCACGATGGATCAACTGGCAGCAACCGCTCGGCACGGCGATGCTGCGGCCTGGCAGGCGCGTGCGACTGATGATGGCGGTGGCAGGCTGGTAGTAGTCGAAGGCGCTGCTCGGCGGCATGCCGCGGCCGCGGCAGATGCGTGGCACGATCAGTCCGTGGCGTTCCAGCAACTGGCACATGGCGGCCAGCGAACCGGGCTGCAGGATGGCATCCGAGTTGAGCAGCAGGGCATGCCGGCCTGGACCTGCAAGCATGGCCGTCAATCCGGCAGACACACCGGCCGCAAAACCGAGATTTCGACCCGGCCTCACGAGATCGATGCGCAGCCCCTGCGATTCCAGCCGCGCGAGCGCCGCGTGCATCGACGCCAGCGAACGGCCGTCGTCCTCGGAATTGTCCACCAGCACCGCTCTGGGCACCCCTTCGGCACGCAGGGACTCCAGGGCCGCACCGGTCATGAGCGGCGTGCGGAAATGCAGGATGATGCCGACAACGTCAGCCGGGCGTTCCATGACGCCTCTTGGAACGAATGCCGTCGAGTGCGCCGCGCACCATTGCAAGCAGCTGCGCCCGACGCTGCGGCCCGACGATCATCACGACGTGCAGCGTGAGCAGCATTTTGATGCCCGCCCAGAACTTCCACACTGCGGGCACATACGAGCGCTGCATCAGGGTGACGGTATTGCGAAACAGGAAGCGATGGCGATGCGGCGCACGCTCCGGCCAGATCCGCCAGCCGAACAGCCAGATGCGGCGGCTGCCGATGCCGATATGATGAATGAATCGCGCCGCTGGGATACCGAACAGCAGACGGCCATGGGCCAGCACCCGGAAAGACCATTCGGTATCGACATGGTCAATGAACAGGGATTCATCCAGCCCTCCCAGTTCGCGGAAGAGCTCGACCGACATCAACGTCCCGCTGCCGTTCAGATTGGTGCAGCAGACCGGCTCATTGGCACCCGGTCCAGGCAGCACCCGCCGCCAGAACCAACCGTCGGCCACATGAAAGCCGTGGGTCATTCCGGTTGCCGGATCGAACAGCTCGGGGCCGACGCAGCCCACTCGCACTCCAGCGCGCGCCAGCCGTTCGTACGCCGCAAGCAGGGTGGCGATGCTTCCCACGGCAGGTTCGCTGTCCTGATCGAGCAGCAACAGCATGCTCGCACCCGGTCGCGTCGCGACTGCGAGCCCGACCCCCTGATTGAGCGCGGCCGCAAGGCCGGCATTGTGCCGGTTCAAGTGCAGCATGGTATTGGCGAACTTCGCCAGCAACTGAGAGATGGCAATCTGCACGTGGGGCGGGGAGGCATTGTCGACGACGACTTTCAGGCAATCTTCGGGCAGACGGCCCATCTGCTGCGCAAGCATGCCAAGGTCGGGATGATAGGTCACCGTCACGCTGACCAGCGGCGGCGACGGGGACCCCGTCACAGGATCATGCTCGCTGCCCATCGTCAGCAATGGTCCACTGTTTCCGTGACAATTCGATAGAGTGCGTCCCCGCGAGACGCCCAGGAGAAGCCATCGGCGAATGCGCGACAGGCCTGAGATCGAAGCTCCGGCTGCTGGCGCGCGAGCAGGCTGGACAGTGCCTGGGCGAAGCCGGCATAGTCGCCCGGCTCGACCAGCCGACCCGAGCGGCCGTCAGCGACGGCATCAGGCACGCCCCCCACAGCGAAGGCAACAGTGGGGACGCCGGCCGCGGCAGCTTCGATTGCGACCATGCCGAAGCCTTCCACGTCGCCTGGCAGAGCGACGACCGGGAACGCGTGCACGTCAGCAGCGGCGTATGCCAGGGCCAGTTCCCTTTCGTCGACCTCGCCGATCAAGCGGACTGCGTCACTCCAGCCTCGCGTTTCAATCATTTGCTTCAGCGCCGGCTGTACGCGATCGTGCGCCTTGCCCAGCGCGTGCGTGGCTTCGCCGCCGACGATCAGCAGCACGGCATGCGGATGACGCTGCAGGACCGCGGGAAACGCCAGGTCCAGAAACTCGAGCAGGCCCTTGCGCCGCGTCATCCGGCCGACGCTCAGAATCACCGGCCTGTCCTGCAGACCATGGCGCGCACGGAACGACGCCAACTCGTGCGGCGCTATACTTGCGCCGCCGGCGACGCCCGGGTTCAACACGCTGATCCGCTGCGGATCAACGCCCGCCGCCCGCGCCAGCATATCGGTGTGCCGGCTGTTGACGACCAGCCGGTCGCAACGGCGGATGGCCGGCAGGAAGCAGGCGCGGTAGAGGGGGTGTCTGGCCACCACGTCGAGCCCGTGCAGCAGGCATACCACTCTTGCTCCACAGCTACGGGCAATCAACCAGCCCGCTGGCGCCATCAGGCCGCTGCCGCACAGAATGACCGCAGGACGCCGACGGCGCGCAATCCTGAACCCTGTCATCAGCACGCGCAGCAGGAAAGCACCCAGCGGACGGAGAGGCAGGCCAGTGGCGTCGATACTCGCAGGCACGGCCGCCTCGCAACCCTCTGGTCCGATCAAGGTGCACGTCGTCCTGGTGGAAAGCTCAAGTACCAGCTGATGCACCAGACGTTCCATTCCACCGCGAAGGGGCGGAAAGTTCCGGGTCAGGATCAGCAGGCCGCGTGCACTCATCCATCGCTGTCCTTGTAGTTGAGTGCCGTGATCTGTTCGGACACCAGACCGATCAGGAACACCAGAACGGAATTGATGAACAGCAGCGCCGACATGTTGGTGAAACGGTGCATGGTCAGGAAGGTATAGGCATACCAGCCCAGGCCGGTGCAGAACATTGCCGCGCTGATCGGCAGGAAGATCTTGAGCGGCGAATACAGCGTGCCGATCTTGAAGATGATCAGCAGGAAGCGGCCACCATCGCGCCAGATGCGCAGGTGGCTGCGGCCGATGCGCGGCGGCGCCACGATCGGCACGTAGGCCACCGGGAAACCGGCACGGAAGAAGCTCATGGTGATGGTGGTCGGATAGGAGAATCCATTGGGCAGCAGGTAGAGAAACTTGCGGAAGCGGTCGGCGCGCACGGCACGGAATCCCGACGTGAGGTCCTCGATGGTGCTGCCCACCATCCAGCTCGCAATGCGGTTATACAGCCCGTTGGCGACGGCGCGGTGCATGCCGGCCTGGCCGGCACGCGTGCGCGCACCGACCACCATGTCGTAGCCGCGCTCGAAGGTCTCGATCAGGCGTGCCACATCCTCGGCGCGGTGCTGCCCGTCGCCATCCATGAAGACCAGCACGCGTCCGTGTGCACGCCGCGCGCCGGTCTTCACGGCCGCGCCATTGCCCATGCCGGAAGGATGCGAGACCACATCGACCCCGGCGGCGCGGCACACCGCGACCGTATCGTCGGTCGAGCCGTCATCCACCACCAGGATTTCGGCTTCCGGCCAGGCGTCGCGCAGGCGCGGCAGCAATTGACGCAAGCCCCCGGCTTCGTTGCGCGCGGGG
>JAGWIJ010000088.1 GCA_028873535.1 Pseudomonadota bacterium | reverse complement strand
GCCGAGCGCTCGGCGCGCCACTCCGGCGGCATCAGCGGCGGCCGAGGACACGGTGCGGATCGAGTCGACCAGATGCGCGACTTCCTGGCCGGCGTCCTGGATACCCTGCGACTGCCGCTGCGCGGCCAGCATCATCTGTCCGCTCATCGAATAGGCGGTGGCACTCTTGTCGGCCAGACGGCGGCCGCCGCGGTCGATGCCGACCACCAGGTTGCGCAGCTCCTCGACGGCAAAATTCATCGAGTCGGCAATCGCGCCGGTGACGTCCTCGGTGACCTGGGCGCGCACCGTCAGGTCGCCCTCGGCGAGATCGCCCATTTCGTTGAGCAGCCGCATGATCGCCGCCTGGTTGCGCTGGTTTTCGGCCTCGCTCGCCAGCGCCTGGCGACGCGCCTCGACCACGCAGGTATAGGCCAGCGCGAAGATGGCCAGAAAGGCGAGCACGAACAGCAACAGGCCCATGCTGAGCACCATCTCGGAACCGCGCGCCATCAGCATCAGGGCGGCCGATGCCAGCAGCAGCAACAGGCCGGCGCCACCGAACACGGCGGTCTGCAGTCCCAGCGACCGGTGGCCGATCCACGGCAGCGCTGGCAGCGCGCGTTGCACCGGCCCGCCCGACCAGAAGCTCGGCGGGTCGACAGCATCGCCACCCGCCGGCAGCGCCGTCGCCTTGCGCGCGCGCAGCGGGCCGGATTGCTCCTGCCAGGCGCTGTTGTCGGCGCTGGACAGCAGGGTGATCGGGACAGGTCCGTTCATGCAGAGGCTCCCTGGGCCGGCAAGGCGGCCACGTCGAGGAATTCGGGCAATGCGACCAGAACGGTGGTGTCGAGCACCTGCCACTCGAGTCCGGCCGCATCGCGATAGCGGGCTTCCAATGCCGCCGCCATGCCCGCGCGGCGCAGAGGACTGGCATGATCGGGAGCGGGCTCCGCCTGCTGCAGATCATCGGCCGCTTGCATGCCGGCCAGGCGGTTGACCAGCAGCGCCGTGTTGCGGATGCGCTGTGGCCCCAGCAGCAGCAGGCGTGACTCGGTGCCCTGCTGCACCGGCGCGAACCCCAGCAGCGCCGGCAGGTCGATGACGCTGTAGAGGGTGCCGCGCACATTGTGCAGTCCGCGGAACCACGGCAAGGTCAAGGGCACCGGCGTGCACATGCCAGGATTGATCACTTCGGCGACTTCGCCGACCGGAACGAGCAGGTTGAGCGCACCTGCCCTGACGCCTAGCCAGGCCATGGTCTCAGCCCAAGGCCCGGATGCGGCCGATCAGGTCGGCTTCGTGCACCGGCTTGGTGACATAGTCGTCAGCGCCCTGGCGCAAGCCCCAGGCGCGGTCAGTGTCCTGGCGCTTGCTGCTGCACAGGATCACCGGGATCTGCCCCAGCACGCTGTCGCGGCGCAGGTGGCGCGTGGCCTGGAAGCCGTTCATGCCGGGCATCACCACGTCCATCAGGATCAGGTCAGGCGGATCGTTGCGTGCCAGTTCGAGCGCGCGCTCGCCGCAATCGGCCAGCGCCACCTGATAGCCACTGCGCGTCAGGATCTCGCGCAGCACGAACTGCTCGGTGGGCGAGTCCTCGACCACCAGGATGCGATGGATGCTCACTGGGCCTCTCCTTGCAGACAGCCGCGTGCCGGCAGGTGCGCATGCACCGCTTCCAGCAGGGTCTCGGACGTGAAGGGCTTGGTCAGATAAAGGTCGGAACCGGCCAGGCGACCACGCACGCGGTCGAACACGGTGTCCTTGCCGGACAGCATGATCACCGGCACGTCGGCAAAGGCGGGATTGCGGCGCAGCAGGCTGCAGGTCTGGTAGCCATCCAGACGCGGCATCATCACGTCGAGCAGGATCAGGTCGGGCCGGCAGTCGCTGATGCGCGCCAGGGCGGCGAATCCGTTCTCGGCCAGGTCAACCTGCAGACCGGCACGTGCCAGCACCATTTCGGCGCTGCGCCGGATGGTGGGGCTGTCGTCGATCACCAGGACCCTCAGGGTCGGCGGTGCGGCAGGGACTTGCATGGCGTACTCTCCTGGCGGGTCCGCACATGGCGGACGGGCGTGCCGGGAGGCGCCTCCCGGCCCCAGGAGATTAGGACAAGATCATATGTGACACAATGTTTTACGTGCGCAAGGTGATTCAGTTCATCACGTCAGATCTCGACCATCTCGAACTCTTCCTTGCGCGCGCCACATTCCGGGCAGGTCCAGTTGACGGGAACATCCTGCCAGCGCGTGCCGGGCGGCAGGCCGTGCTCGGGGTCCCCCTTGGATTCGTCATAGATATAGCCGCAAATCAGGCACATCCAGGTCTGCATCGGGGTGTCGCTGCTCATGCCGGGTTCTCGTCGGGAGTGATAGACTGTCGTTCTTTTGTCGTGGTCGCGCACCCCAAATCCAGGCTGAAGGCGACGCCGGATGATATAGGGCGGACCTGCACGGATCAACCTTGAACACCAGCGCCTCCCGTCCCCTTCCCGCTCCTCCCGCCGTGCTGGTCTTTTCCGCCTCCGACCCGAGCAGCGGCGCCGGCATGCAGGCCGACCTGCTGACCCTGGCCAGCATGGGCTGCCATCCCCTGTCAGTGCTCACCGCCCTCACCGTGCAGGACACCACCGGTGTGGACGACGTCATGGCGCTCGACGCCGAGTGGGTCGCCGATCAGGCGCGCTGCATCCTCGAAGACGTGCCCGTGGCGGTATTCAAGCTGGGCGTGCTGGGCAGCGTCGAATCGATCGCGGCCATCGCCGAGATCGTGTCGGACTATCCGGAAGTGCCGCTGATCCTGGATCCGGTGCTGTCGAGCGGCCGCGGCGACGAACTCGCGTCGGAGGACATGATCGCGGCGCTGCGCGAACTGATCATTCCGCAGACCACGCTGATCACGCCCAACACCCTCGAGCTGCTGCGCCTGGCGCACGACGAGGAGCACGGCGAGGATGGCGACGACGAGCCGGGCAGCATCGACGACTGCGTGGCACGCCTGCTCGAGATGGGCTGCGAATACGTGCTGGTCACCGGCACCCACCATCCCACGCCGCAGGTGATCAACACGCTCTACCATCGCGAAGGCAAGGTGCGCGAGGACAGCTGGGAACGCCTGATCGGCAGCTATCACGGCAGCGGCTGCACGCTCGCCTCGGCGATTGCCGCCGGCATCGCGCAGGGCCTGGAACTGCCGGACGCGGTGCGCGAAGGCCAGGAATACACCTGGCAGGCGCTGCGCGCCGGGTACCGCCTGGGCATGGGCCAGTTCATCCCCGATCGCATGTTCTGGGCGCGCGACGACCTGCCGGGCAACGGCACCGAATAGTCCAGGACAGGCATTTGGCATGAACGCTTCCAGCAGCGCCGATCCGGTCGACCGCGAGCGCATCCGCGCGCGCATCCGCGGCCTCTATGCGGTCACGCCGGACGGGCTTGACGATGCCAGCCTGCTGGCGCGCTGCCGCGCCGTGCTCGTTGGCGGCGTGCGCCTGCTGCAGTACCGCAGCAAGGATGCCGATGCCGCCACGCGCCTGCGTCAGGCCCAGGCCCTGCGCACGCTCACGCGCGAATTCGGCGCCCTGCTGTTCATCAATGACGACACCGCCTGCGCGGTCGCCTGCGCTGCCGACGGTGTCCACCTGGGGCGCGACGATGCGCCGGCCGGCGCGGTGCGCGCGCAGTATCCGGCGCTGCTGGTCGGCGTGTCGTGCTATGCCGATCTGGACCGCGCCTGCCTGGCCTGCGCTGCCGGCGCCGACTACCTGGCCTTCGGCTCGGTCGCGCCCTCGGCCACCAAGCCCGCCGCCAGCGCCGCGCCGCTGTCGCTGTTTGCCGAAGCGCGCGCGCTGGAGCTGCCGCTGGTCGCCATCGGCGGTATCCAGCTCGACAATGCCGGCGCCATCGCGCAGGCCGGCGCTGATGCGCTGGCGGTGATCAGCGCGCTGTTCGACGACCCCGATCCCACCGCAAAGGCGCGCGCCTTTGCCGACCGCATCTCGCAAGGACGACGCCCATGAGCCGCAACGAGGAACTGTTCGAACGCTCCCGCAAACTCATCCCCGGCGGTGTCAATTCGCCGGTGCGCGCCTTTGGCGGCGTCGGCGGCGTGCCGCGCTTCTTCCAGCGCGGCGAGGGCGCGCGCGTTTTTGACGCCGACGGCCAGGCCTACATCGACTACGTCTGTTCCTGGGGCCCGCTGCTGCACGGTCACGCCCATCCGGATGTGCTGAAGGCGGTGCACGCCGCGGTCGATCGCGGCCTGTCCTTCGGTGCGCCGACCGGCCTCGAGCTCGAAATGGCCGAAACGCTGTGCGCGCTGATGCCCAGCCTGGAGCAGGTGCGGCTGGTCAGCTCGGGCACTGAAGCCACCATGAGCGCGATCCGTCTGGCGCGCGGCTTCACCGGGCGCTCGCGCATCCTCAAGTTCGATGGCTGCTATCACGGCCATGGCGACGCGCTGCTGGTCAAGGCCGGCAGCGGTGCGCTGACCTTCGGCCAACCCAGCTCGGGTGGCGTGCCGCCGGAAGTGGCGGCGCTGACCAGCGTGGTCGACTACAACGACGAGGCCGCCGTGCGCCGCGCATTCGCCGACTACGGCAACGAAATCGCGGCCGTGATCGTCGAGCCGATCGCCGGCAACATGAACTTCGTGCTGCCCGCCGCCGGCTTCCTGCAGACCCTGCGCGAACTGTGCACGCAGCACGGCGCCGTGCTGATCTTCGACGAAGTGATGACCGGCTTCCGCGTGGCGCTGGGCGGCGTGCAGGCGCTGTATGGGATCCGGCCGGACCTGACCACCCTGGGCAAGGTGATCGGCGGCGGGCTGCCGGTGGCGGCCTTCGGTGGCCGCCGCGACATCATGGGTCGGCTGGCGCCAATGGGTCCGGTTTACCAGGCCGGCACGCTGTCGGGCAATCCGGTGGCGGTCAGCGCCGGCCTCGCCAATCTGCGGCTGGCACGCCAGGACGGTTTCTACGACATGCTGGGCGAGCGCACGCGCGAGGTCACCGAAGGCATCGCGCTGCGCGGCCAGGCTGCCGGCTTCCCGGTGTGCGCACTGTCGGTGGGCGGCATGTTCGGACTGTTTTTCCGACCCGCGCCGCCGCGCAATCTGGCTGAAGTGATGGAATGCGACCGCGACACTTTCAACCGCTTCTTCCACGCCATGCTCGACGAGGGGGTCTACCTGGCACCCTCGGCCTACGAGGCGGGCTTCGTGTCGGGCGCGCACGGCAGTGTCGAAATCCAGCAGACGCTGGCAGCGGCCGAGCGCGCCTTCGCACGCATCAAGGCCTGAGCCTCGCGACGCATAGTTGGCCCGGATCCGCTGTGGTTTAATGGTGATTCCCGTTCTCAATCACACGACAACGGGACCACGTCGAACAATGCCCGCAAGGAGCAGCGATGATCACACTGAACATCAACGGCCATCCGCATCCGGTGGACCTGCCTGAAGACACGCCGCTGCTGTGGGCCCTGCGCGACGCACTCGGCATGACCGGCACCAAGTACGGCTGCGGCGTGGCGTTGTGCGGCGCGTGCACGGTGCACGTCGATGGCGCGCCGGCGCGCGCCTGCATCACGACACTGGCCACGGTGGCCGGCAAGCACATCACCACCATCGAAGGCGTCGACGCCGACCCGGTCGGTCGCAAAGTGCAGCAGGCCTGGGTTGCCAACAACGTGCCGCAGTGCGGCTATTGCCAGGCCGGCCAGATCATGTCGGCCACTGCGCTGCTGCGCCACAATCCGCACCCGGACGATCAGGCCATCGACACCGCCATGTCCGGCAACATCTGCCGCTGCGGCACCTACGGGCGCATCCGCAGCGCCATCCACCAGGCCGCCGGCATGCAGGAGCCGCAGTCATGATGCCGCGCGATCCGCTGCAACAGGCTCTCGACGGCACTGCTGGCGGCGCACCGGCGCAGCCCGCCCGGCGCGGTTTCCTGCAGGAAGTGGCCGCGCTGGGCGGCCTGGTGCTGGCCGCCGGCCTGCCAGGTGTTGCCGCCGCCGATGACGAGCCGAAGAAGTACGGTGCCGACGGCATGCCGCACGGTTGGGTCGACAGTCCGCTGGTCTACGTGGCGATCACGCCGGACGGCACGGTGGCGATCGTGTGCCATCGTTCTGAAATGGGCCAGGGTGTGCGCACCGGCCTGCCGATGATCGTGGCCGACGAACTCGATGCCGACTGGAAGCACGTGCGCGTGGTGCAGGCGCCCGGCGACGAGGAACGCTACGGCAACCAGGACACCGACGGCTCGCGCAGCACGCGCCACTGGTTCATGCCGATGCGCCGCTGCGGCGCCGCTGCCCGCATGATGCTGGAAAGCGCTGCCGCAGCGCGCTGGGGCGTGCCGGTGAGCGAAGTGCAGGCCCGACTGCACAAGGTGGTGCACGTGCGCAGCGGACGCACGCTGTCCTACGGTGCGCTGGCCAAGGCCGCCGCTGCGCTGCCGGTGCCGGCGCGCGACACCCTGCGGCTCAAGACGCCCGACCAGTTCCGCTACATCGGCAAGGGCAAGACCACGCTGGTCGATGCGCAGGACATCGTGCATGGCCGTGCCAGCTACGGCTATGACACCCGCCTGCCCGGCCAGCTCTATGCCGTGATGGCACGCCCGCCGGTCTACGGCGGCAAGCTGCGCAGCCACGACGCCAGCGCTGCGCTCAAGGTGCCCGGTGTGCTCAAGGTGGTGACCATCGATGGCATGCCGGCGCCGCCGGTGTTCCACCCTCTTGGTGGCGTGGCGGTGATCGCCACCAACACCTGGGCAGCCATCCAGGGCCGCAAGGCCCTGGTGCTGGACTGGGAAGGCGGCCCCAATGCCGACTACGACTCGGCGGCATTCCGCGCCAGCCTGGAGCAGTCGGCACGCGCCGCCGGACCGGTGGTGCGCCAGGACGGCGACTATGCGGCAGCAGCAGCGGGCGCGGCGCGCACGCTGAGCGCGGAGTACTACATTCCGCATCTGGCGCATGCCTCGATGGAGCCGCCGGCAGCCGTCGCGCGCATCAAGGACGGCAAGTGCGAGGTCTGGGGCTGCTTCCAGTCGCCGCAGGCAGCGCGCGACAACGTCGCCAAGCGCCTGGAACTGGCACCGGCTGACGTGACCGTGCACGTGACCCTGCTCGGTGGCGGCTTTGGCCGCAAGTCCAAACCCGACTTCGGCGTCGAGGCCGCACTGCTGTCGCGCGCCATGGATGGCAGGCCGGTCAAGGTGAGCTGGACGCGCGACGACGACCTGCAGCACGACTATCTGCACACGGTGTCGGTGGAACGCCTGGAAGCCGCGGTGAACGAGCACGGACTGCCGGTGGGCTGGCTGCATCGCACGGTGGCACCGACCATCCTCTCGACCTTCAATCCGACCGCCGAGCAGGAGTTTCCGGTGGAACTGGGCATGGGCGTGATCAACGTGCCCTTCGCGATTCCGGCGGTGCGCATCGAGAACCCGCCGGCCAAGGCGCACACGCGCATCGGCTGGTTCCGCTCGGTGTCGAACATTCCACACGCCTTCGCGGTGCAGTCCTTTGTCAACGAACTCGCCGTGGCCGCGGGCCGCGATGCCAAGGACTATCTGCTCGACGTGATCGGACCGGCGCGCAAGGTCAGCCCCGAGCTGCTGAGCGACCACTGGAACCACGGCGAATCACCCGAGCGCTATCCGGTCGACACCGGCCGCCTGCGCGCGGTGATCGAGCGCGTGGCGAGCGAAGCCGGTTGGGGTCGCAAGCTGCCACCGGGCCATGGCCTGGGCATTGCCGCGCACTACAGCTTCGTCACCTATGTCGCGACCATCGTGGAAGTGGCTGTCGACAGCAAGGGCGTGCTCAGCATTCCGCGCGTCGACATTGCCGTCGACTGCGGCGCCGTGATCAATCCCGATCGCGTGCGCTCGCAGATGGAAGGTGCTGCCGTGATGGGCATCGGTGCTGCCACGCTGGGCGAAATCACCTTCCGCGAAGGCCGGGTGGAGCAGGACAACTTCCACAACTACCAGGTGACGCGGATCGAGGGGGCGCCGCGCCAGACGCACGTGCACATCATCGGCGGCGACTATGCCGATCCGCTGGGTGGGGTGGGCGAACCCGGCGTGCCGCCGATCCTGCCGGCGCTGTGCAATGCCATTTTCGCGGCCACCGGCAAGCGCATCCGCAGCCTGCCGATCCGCGACCAGCTGGCGACCTGAGCGTGGTGCAGGCGGCGACGCCGCCGTCCCTGAGCTGAAGCACGAGCGGCCGCCCTCAAGGCGGCCGCTCGTGCCTTGTGGCAGGCCTTACTGCAGTCCGGCCACGTACTCGGCGACCGCTTCCATATCCTTGTCGGACAGGCGCGCGGCGATAGCAACCATCTGCGCAGCGTTGCCGTTGGCGCGCTCGCCCGCACGGAAGGCCTTGAGCTGGGCCAGCACGTATTCGGGATACTGGCCGGCCAGGCGCGGATACTGTGCCGGGATGCCTGCGCCGCTGGGCGAATGGCAGCCGGCGCAGGCGGGCACGCCGGCCGACAGCTTGCCGCCGCGGTACAACTGCTGTCCGGCTTCGGCCAGCGCCTTGTCCTTGGCTCCGAGCACGGCCGGCTTCTGGCTTGCGAACCAGGCGCCGACATTGCTCATGTCCTCGGGCGAGAGGGCCCCGGCCATGCCCATCATGATCGGGTTCTTGCGCTCGCCGGCCTTGAAGGCGGCAAGTTGCTTGCTGATATAATCGGCGTGCTGCCCGGCCAGCTTGGGATTCTGCGGAACCATGCTGTTGCCGTCGGGCATGTGACAGGCGGCGCAGATCTGGCTTGCGGTTGCCTGCCCCTTGGCCGGGTCGCCCTCGGCATGTGCAGAACCGATGATGGCGAGCGCCAAGGAGGCGAGCGCGATCCGAATTGCTTTCATGTGCACAGCTCCTTCCGTGATCCGTAAACGATGGTAAAACCAGGGGAGAATACCATAGCCATCCATGCTGCAGCGCCGCAGCCAAGCCCTGTCGAGTGAAGCCTTCTTGTCGCTGAACCGTTTTCAGAAACTTGCCTTCTTTACCACCGCCAACGATCCCCAGGGCTTTCCGCAGGACAGCCTGGCCGAAGTGGCGTTTGCCGGCCGCTCGAATGCCGGCAAATCCAGCGCCATCAACACCCTGGCCAACCGCAACCGGCTGGCCTTCACCAGCAAGACGCCCGGGCGCACCCAGCACATCAATTTCTTCACCGCCGGGCCCGGCCAGTATCTGGTCGATCTGCCCGGCTACGGCTTTGCCGGAGTTCCGCTGGAAATCCGCCGCCACTGGGAAAACTTCCTGTCGGGCTATCTGCAGCGGCGCGGTCCGCTGCTGGGTCTGGCCGTGCTGATGGACATCCGCCATCCCCTGACCCGCCTCGATCAGCAGATGCTGGACTGGTTCCTGCCCAGCGGGCGGCCGGTGCTGCTGCTGCTGACCAAATCGGACAAGCTGTCGCGCAGCCAGCGCATGAAGGTGGTGCGTGAAGTGCGCGCCGCCGTTGCACCACGCGCAGCCAATCTGTCGGTGGTGGCGTTTTCGAGCGTGTCGCGCGAAGGGCTGGAAGAGACGATTGCCGTCGTCGACGGCTGGCTCGCGGCCGGCACGGCACTGGCCGAAGCGGAAGCCGCCAGCGCGGCGGCGGCAGAAGGCGCCGGATCCGGCGCGGCTGCCGAGGCGCAGCCAGGCGCGGAGCACGCCAGCGGGATCCAAAAGGATCCCCCGACCGAGCTAGGCCGGGGGATGGAAGAGCCTTAACACCTTCAAGGCACCCGCTCAGGGAGGAAAAGCGGGGGAGAGTCACACACCATCCATGGGCATGGACTGCCAAGGCATGGAATTGTTCCCGGCACGCTGGCCGGCACGTTTTTGAACCGACAGGCGCGCGGCACTGGCCGTGACTGCCGCAGGAGACCGCAATGATCCAGATCCCTGGAGGCTATCCCGCCCGGCGACTGCGCCGGCTGCGTCGTGACGACTTTTCGCGCCGCTTGGTGCGCGAGCACCGGCTGTCGGCCGACAACCTGATCCTGCCGGTGTTCGTGCACGATCAGCCGGGCACGCTGGACGTGGCGTCGATGCCGGGCGTGCAACGCCTGGACGCACCGGCCCTGCTGGCGGTGGCAGCACGCTGCCGCGAACTCGGCGTGCCGGCGCTGGCACTGTTCCCGGTGGTGGATGCCAGCCTGAAGAGCCTGGATGCGCGCGAGGCGTACAACGCGGACGGCCTGCTGGCGCGCACCGTGCGCCTGCTCAAGGACCGCTTCCCGGAAATCGGCGTGATCACCGACGTGGCACTCGACCCTTACACCAGCCACGGCCAGGATGGCCTGATCGATGAAAGCGGCTACGTGATGAATGACGAGACCATCGAAGTGCTGGTGCGCCAGGCCCTGGTGGCGGCGGAAGCCGGCGCCGACATGGTGGCCCCCTCCGACATGATGGACGGACGCGTGGGACGCATCCGCGCCGCACTCGAGCAGAACGGCCATATCCACACGCGCATCCTGGCCTATTCGGCCAAGTACGCCTCGGCCTTCTACGGCCCCTTCCGCGACGCTGTCGGCTCGGCCGGCCAGCTCGGCAAGGGCAACAAGTACACCTACCAGATGGATCCCGCCAACAGCGATGAAGCGCTGAGCGAAGTGGCAATGGACCTGGCCGAAGGCGCTGACATGGTCATGGTCAAGCCCGGCCTGCCCTACCTGGACATCGTGCGGCGCGTGAAGGACAGCTTCAAGGTGCCGACCTTCGTTTATCAGGTCAGCGGCGAATACGCCATGCTCAAGGCCGCCGGCCAGGCCGGCTGGATCGACGAGCGTGCCTGCGTGATGGAAAGCCTGCTGGCCTTCCGGCGCGCCGGTGCCGACGCCATCCTGACCTACTTTGCGCTCGATGCTGCGGAGTGGCTGCGCGGGGGGTGATGCGCCCGGCTTGGACGATTGCCCGCTGCGAGCCGCGGCTGGCTGGCCGGCGCCACCGGCCGCTTTTCGTCAGCTGGCCGTCTGTTCACGACCCGAAGCGGCCGGTCGGCACCAGCGGCGCGGCACAGCGGCGGCTTGCGTTCCACGCCGCGTGATGTATAATTTTTATACTCTTTACGGAACTTTCACGGGTCACACATGACCTTCGAGTTCGATCCAGAGAAAAGCGCCGGAAACCTTGCCAAACACGGCGCGGCGCAAGCATTCGATCGATTTCCGTGCGCCGGTCACGAGACGAAGAGGTTGCTCTGTATGAAAGCAAGGGACTTTGATCAGGAATTCGATGCCGGTGGGTCCGTCCTGGACCAGTTGGATCTCGGTCGCGCCAAGCGCGCCGGATTGGATGTGAAACGCGTCAATGTTGACTTTCCGAGTTGGATGGTCGAATCCCTTGACCATGAAGCACAGCGAGTCGGTGTTACCCGGCAATCGCTAATCAAGCTTTGGCTGGCGGACAAGCTGGCGGACATTGCGAACAAGGCCCATCTGTAGTCGGCACAGGGATGACCACAAAGGTCGAGCTCAAACACTCCGAAGTCGCCATCGAGGAAGGACCGAACTCGACCCACACCAGCCTTTCGGGGCTACCGCGCTAATATCCCTGGAATGCCCGATACCGCCGGTCATACTTGGCTGACAAGATCAATGCGCGAATTCAAAAGAGGAATTCGCTGACACGCCGGAGCCGACGCTTGCGAGCCAACGGCTTGAACTCGTGCACGCGCTACCTCAGTGGCCAGGACATCCCGCACTACTGCAGTCCAGCAGCTTCTTGAGGTGCCGAACCCTCGCCAGCGTATGGTCAGCCATACAATTGTTCTGCTCAAGTGGCCAAGTTGTCCCTGAGTCCTCCCGGGGCCCCACTTGATAAAGGCAATCGGCATCGACGAAGCGCAGCCAAGCGCGCTGGGACTCTTGCAGACGCTTACCGGCCACCGCACCTTCTCCGCGCCCGCGTAGCCAGTCATATGCTACATTAAGTCGGACGTCTGCCTGTTTGAAGCGATGAAGGCTGCAGAGATTCATGCTTGCCTGGCTGGCGTCGCAATTTCCCGCTGCCGCCAGTTCCATTTCGCGCTGGCGGTAATCGCGTTCTGCGGCTTCGAACGTAGAGGCCTGAAGAGCCCCGGGCTTCGCCTCCTTCCAGACCAGCAAATCCCCGACCAGGAAGTCGTCGTCCGGAGCGACAATAGGAGGAGCCATTGAGGGGTTGCCTGGGTAGTGTTTTCCATCGAACGCCAGCAACGCTTGGTGCGGCACCCCCCCACCTCCTGCAGACCACACTGCAAGATCGTGCCAACCGTGAGAGCGACTGGAGAGGACGGAAATTGGTAGTCGCGTGACCGTGGTATGGCCGACAGGTTCCAGCGCACCTGCAGACTTTTGCAGCACAATCAAGGTGCAACCGCCCGAGCCGCACCATTCCGAACCACTGAAGTACAGCAAAACCTGAGGCTCCTTTTCGCCGCCAAGATTTGCATAAGCCACGCTTACCGCGGACGAGCCCTGGCTTTCCTTCAAGAATTCCGCGACGAACTTCCGGATTCGGTCCACTGGCAGCGGGTAGTCAGCGGCCTCTGCATTAATGGCTATCATCAATACGAGGCCAAAGGCGAGCCTCGTGGCGAGGCGAGACGGCTTACGTCCGGGTCCGTTCAATCCAGCGCCTTTGCATGCTGCACTGATGGTCTTCCAGCCAAAAGCCCGGCGACGGAAATATCCTCGTCAATACCGGGCCAGTGAATGCCTTCTCCATCTCCAATGAGCTGAAAGTCGCCGCGCGCAGCTGCGCTGGAATTGAGAAGCTTCGGGAACCAGACAAGCGGGACCGATAGCGTCCGGCCATCAGCAATCTGCACCACCAGTTCATCTTCTGTGCAATAAACACCTACGGCGCGGGCGTCTGCGTCAACCGCCAAAATACTCATTCCAGGCCTCTTCAAATGTCGTCCGATGCGCGGCCACCAGCCGGTGCAAGATGTTCAATTCGCTGGCGGCGAAGCCCCTGCTCCTCGCAAGCGCCAAGGGATCCAGCCAGAATTTTGCCGCCGCGCTGTCTCTCTGAACATGGATATGCGCGGGGTCCCCATACTCGTTGGAGTAGAAGAAGAATCGGTAAGGTCCGAGCACCAGGACTGTTGGCATACGATGCAAAGCTTACCCGTCGCCGCCCCGGGGTTCATCAGCGACTGGCCCCGCATGGTGGTGGTCCTTCGGATACTGCCTTCGGACGGCCGCTCAGGGCCGCACTCGACCAGACGCTAGAATGCCAGAATCCCGTCATTCCTCTATGGCCTCTCGACACTTGCGATCATCCGCTGACCGCCAGGCACAGTCCGGCCTGGAGCCCAGCAAGCGCGTTTTTCAACCCCGACACGACGCGCAGCAGATCCGCCAAGGCATTCGACTTTGCTGCCAATACGATAACTGGTAAGGGAAGGTGCATCGCATTCTGCTGATACGGAAGATTCTGATCTACTGTGATGAATGCGTCGAACCGTACCGCCGCCAGCTTCAGCAGCGCGCCGTTCTTGGTGCCGCCCCATCCCATCTCGACGACGGTACTGACCGCGTGATCGGGGAGGTACCGACGGAGCCGCCGCGGCACGGACTCGTCAAGAAGTAGCCGCATCAACAAGCAGCCGAGCCTTTGCTGCTTCCAAGGTGGCGACCGCAACTTCGCGTGTTACCGACGGAAAGTCTTCCAGGAAGTCATCCAGTGACGATTTGCCCTCCAAATAGTCGAACAAATGCTGGACCGGCACGCGCGTGCCGGAGAAGCACGGTGCACCGCTCATGATTTCAGGATCTCTTCTGATCAGTTCGCTGGCCACGGACACCTCGACTCTTGATGGTTCATGCGGGTGGCGGTCATTGGCATCCCCTCAAGCGACTTTACACCCTGCATGCAGGGGGGATTACCCTGCCAGCCAGGGCACGCAGGTTTCCGGTCGTCCCGTTGCCAATCTTCGTGCCGCTGCACGACGTGCTGCGGTGAGGGCCCACCGCGAGCGCGCTCTGTCGGGTGAATTTGCCGTGCTGGGCGGCTGGCTGGGCCGCGCACGCCACGTACCTGGAGCCACCGGGATTTT
>JAGWIJ010000190.1 GCA_028873535.1 Pseudomonadota bacterium | reverse complement strand
CTGTGGTGTGCCGAGTGCGGCTGGAGTGCACCCTGCCCCCGTTGCAGTTCGCGCCTGGTGGTGCACCTGCGCGTGCGCCAGGCACGTTGCCATCTGTGCGGCTGGCAGCAGTCGATCCCGCGCGTCTGCCCCGACTGTGGCAACCAGGCGCTGCGCACGGCCGGCGAAGGCACGCAAAAGCTCGAGGACCTGCTGCGTCAGCAGTTTCCGCAAGCACGCCTGCTGCGCGTGGATGCCGACACCATGGCCGGCAAGGGACAGTTCGCCGAACTGCGCACCACCATGCTGGAAGGCGGCGCCGACATCCTGGTCGGCACCCAGATGCTGAGCAAGGGCCACGATTTTCCCGGCCTGACCTGCGTGGTCGCGGTCAACGCCGATGGCGCGCTGTTCAGTGCCGATTTCCGTGCCTCCGAGCGGCTGTTCGCGCAACTGCTGCAGGTGGCCGGACGCGCCGGGCGCGCCGAGCGGCCCGGGCAGGTGCTGGTGCAGACTGCGCAGCCTGGGCACGCATTGTTCCAGGCCCTGGTGCGTCACGACTACAGCGGCTTCGCACGCAGCCTGCTGGAGGAGCGCCGCATCTGCGGCTTTCCTCCCGAGGTGCATCAGGCCATGCTGCACGCCAGCGGCCCGGCGCCAGCGCCAGTGGAGGCGTTCCTCGCCCAGGCGTGCAAGCTGCTGCCGGTGCCGGCCGGCGTCGAGATGTACGATCCGGTGCCGGCGCCGCTGGCGCGCGTGGCCCACAAGTACCGCTACCAGCTGCTGGTGCAGGCAGCCCAGCGTGCCGATCTGCAGCGCTTCCTGGGCGCCTGGATCGCAGCGCTGCGCGAGCTGCCGGCCGGCCAGCTGCAGTGGGTGCTCGATGTCGATCCGCTGGAGGTCTGAGCGCCGCGATATAATCGGCGTTTTGCCAAGAGCACAGACCTTGCCGGATCTCAAGACGCAACTGGAAGACCTGCTGCGGCAGGCGGCAGCCACCGTAGTGCCGGGGCACCCGATCGACCAGATTCCGCTCGAACGGCCGCGCCAGGCCGACCATGGCGATTTCGCCAGCAGCCTGGCGCTGCAGCTGGCCAAGCTGGCCGGCCGCAATCCGCGTCAGCTGGCGGTGGAGCTGCAGGCAGCGCTGCCCACCTCGGGGCTGATCGCGGCCGTTGAAGTGGCCGGCCCCGGTTTCCTGAATTTCCGTCTCGATCCCGCGGCGCGCTTTGCGGTGGTGCGCCAGGTGCTGGCGGCGCCGCGGGATTTCGGCCGCACCGGCATCGGCGGCGACGAATACGTGCAGGTGGAGTTCGTCTCCAGCAATCCCACCGGGCCTCTGCACGTGGGTCATGGCCGCGGTGCCGCCTTCGGCGCCAGCCTGGCCAATCTGCTGGCCTTCGCGGGCTGGCGCGTGCAGCGCGAGTACTATGTCAACGACGCCGGTCGCCAGATGGACATCCTGGCGGTCTCGACCTGGCTGCGCTACCTGGATCTGGAAGGCGTGCCGCTGACTTTCCCGTCCAATGGCTACCAGGGCGACTACGTGGGCGAGATGGCGGCCGGTATCGCGCAGCGTCATGGCAAGGCCCTGCTGCGCAATGCCAGCGACATCCTGCGCGAGCTGCCGGATCTGCCCGACGCCGCCCTGCGCGAGCGCGAGCCCGCAGCGGCCGATGCGCGCACCGAGGCCTACATGGATGCGCTGATCGCGCGCGCCAAGGCGCAGCTGGGCGAGCAGTGGAAGACCTTGCACGCGGAGGTGCTGGCCGAGCAGTTGGAAGACTGCCGCGAGGATCTGGCCGAATTCGGCGTCGAATTCGACTGCTGGTTTTCCGAGCAGAGCCTGTATGACTCCGGACGCGTGGCGGCGGTGGTCGCGCGCCTGCAGGAGCGTGGTCACCTTTACCAGCGCGACGGCGCGCTGTGGTTCCGCTCGACCAGCTTCGGCGACGAGAAGGACCGTGTGGTCCAGCGCGATAATGGCATCTTCACCTACTTCGCGTCCGACATCGCCTATCACGACGAGAAATTCGGCCGCGGCTTCGATCGCGTACTCAATGTCTGGGGCGCCGACCACCACGGCTACATTCCGCGCGTGCGCGCTGCACTGACCGCGCTGGGGCACGACGCCAGGCGGCTCGAGATCCCGCTGGTGCAGTTCGTGAGCCTGTTCCGGCACGGCGAGAAAGTGCAGATGTCGACGCGCAAGGGCCAGTTCGTGACCCTGCGCGAACTGCGCGGCGAGACCGGACGCGACGCAGCGCGCTTTTTTTACGTGCTACGCAAGTCGGACCAGCACCTGGACTTCGACCTTTCGCTCGCCACCAGCCACAGCAACGACAATCCGGTCTACTACGTGCAGTATGCGCACGCGCGCATCCACAGCGTGCTCGAGCGCTGGGGCGGCGACCGCGCCAGCCTGGTGGACGCCGACCTGTCGCGCCTGGGCAGCGACAGCGAGGTGGCGCTGGCGCAGCAACTGGCCGCGTTTCCCGATCTGGTCAGCCAGGCAGCGCGCGACCGCGCGCCGCACAGTGTCGCGTTCTATCTGCGCGAACTCGCTGCAGCCCTGCATTCCTGTTACAACGCCGAGCAGTTCCTGGTGGCGGATGACGATGGGCTGACCCGGGCGCGGCTGGCGCTGGTCAGTGCCACCGGGGTGGCCTTGCGCAGCGGGCTTGAAATCCTGGGCGTCAGCGCGCCCGACCGGATGTAGGCGTCCACGGCGCAAGGGAGACAGCGGATGGCAGCAACAGCAGGCAAGAGAAGCAGCACCGGCGGCACCGGCGGCC
>JAGWIJ010000189.1 GCA_028873535.1 Pseudomonadota bacterium | reverse complement strand
CTTGGCATAAATTTCATTTGCGGGGAATATCCCGTCCCCCTAAGCTGAGGTCAACGACAAAAGCGCCGGCCACCGGACCGGCGCGAGCGAGGAGGCAGCATGGCTGGCATCAGTCTTTCCGGCGTTTGCAAGAGCTACGCCGGCGGCGCGGACGTGATCCGCAACGTCGACCTGGACATCGCCGACGGCGAGTTCTGCGTGTTCGTGGGGCCGTCCGGCTGCGGCAAATCGACCCTGCTGCGCATGATCGCAGGCCTGGAGGACATCAGCCGCGGCACGCTTGCCATCGGCGGGCGGGAAATGAACCGTGTGCCGTCATCGCGGCGCGGCGTGGCCATGGTGTTCCAGAGCTACGCGCTGTTTCCGCACATGACCATCCGCCAGAACATGGCCTTCGGCCTGTCGCTCGCCAAGGTCGACCGCACGGTGATCGCCGCCAAGGTGCTGGCGGCGGCGCGCATCCTGCAACTCGAGCACCTGCTCGATCGTTTTCCCAAGGCCCTGTCCGGCGGCCAGCGCCAGCGCGTCGCGATCGGTCGCGCGATCGTGCGCGAACCCGGGGTGTTCCTGTTCGACGAGCCGCTGTCCAACCTCGATGCCGCGCTGCGCGTCCAGACACGCTTCGAGATCGCACGCCTGCACCGCGATTTCGGCCGCGCCTCGACCATCTACGTCACGCACGATCAGGTCGAGGCCATGACCCTGGCCGACCGGATCCTGCTGCTCAACAGCGGCGAGGCGGTGCAGCGTCACGGCAGCATCGCGCAGTGCGGCGCACCGCTCGAGCTCTACCATCGTCCGCGCAACCGCTTTGTCGCCGGTTTCATCGGATCGCCGTGCATGAACTTCCTGCCCGCCCGCCTGGTCTCGGCCGCCCCCGCGCGCGCGGTGCTGACGCTGGACTCGGGCGAGACCCTCGAAGCGGCGGTCGACGCCGAGCGTCTGGCACCGGGCAGCGCGGTGACCGTCGGCGCGCGCCCCGAGGACATCACGCTCGCGCCGGGTGCGCATGCGCTGGTGCGCGAGGTGTTGTGGCAGGAACGTCTGGGCGAAGCCACCTATCTGTATCTGGCCGGTCCCGCGGCGGACGCGCCCCTGGTGCTCAAGGCGCCCGGCAACACCCATGCCGGTACCGGCCAGCGCATCGCCATCCATCTGCGTGCCGAAGTGCTGCACGTGTTCGACGATCAGGGCAATGCCCTGCCACGCTGCATCGAAGACAGCGACCTCACCATTCCACAGGCCGCCTGAGGCCTGCCCCCGGAGATCGCGCATGGAACTCGGCGTCTGCTACTACCCGGAGCAATGGCCGGCCAGCTGGTGGGAGGACGACGCACGCGCGATGGCGGAGTTAGGCATCCGCTGGGTACGCATCGCCGAATTCGCATGGAGCGTCATCGAACCCGAGCCCGGTCAACTGCATTGGGAATGGCTGGATCGCGCCATCGACACCCTGCACCGCCACGGCCTGAAAGTCGTGCTGGGCACGCCCACGGCCACACCGCCGAAATGGCTGGTCGATGCGCACCCGGACATCCTGGCCGTGGATGCCGAAGGTCGCCCGCGCGGCTTCGGCTCGCGGCGGCACTACTGTTTTTCGAGCCCGGTCTGGCGCGAGCAGTCCCGCCGCATGGTCGATGCCATGGCCGAGCGCTACGGTCGCCATCCGGCGGTGGCCGCCTGGCAGACCGACAATGAATACGGCTGCCATGACACGGTGCTGAGCTACTCTCGGGCCGCCCGGCTGGCATTCCGCAGCTGGCTGGAGCAGCACCACGCCAGCATCGAAGCCCTCAATGCGGCCTGGGGTACGGTGTTCTGGAGCCAGCACTATCGCAGCTTTGCGGAGATCGACCCGCCGGTGGGTGCCGTCACCGAGACCCACCCGGCGCACCGCCTGGACTATCGCCGCTTCTGCTCTGACCAGGTGGCAAGCTACAACCGCATGCAGGTCGACAGCATCCGGCAGCATTCGCCGGGGCGCCCGGTCGCGCACAACTTCATGGGCTTCTTCACCGAGTTCGATCACCACGTGCTGGCGCGCGACCTCGACATCGCGAGCTGGGACAGCTATCCCCTGGGCTTCACCCAGGATCGCGCCGGCCTGGACGAAGACAGCAGGCGGCGCTGGCTGCGCACCGGCCATCCCGATATCCCGGCCTTCCATCATGACCTTTACCGCGGCATGTGCCAGGGGCGCTGGTGGGTGATGGAACAGCAGCCGGGACCGGTCAACTGGGCCCCCTGGAATCCGGCGCCAGCCGACGGCGTGGTGCGGCTGTGGACCTGGCAGGCCTTCGCGCATGGCGCCGAGGTGGTGAGCTACTTCCGCTGGCGCCAGGTGCCCTATGGACAGGAGCAGATGCACGCCGGCCTGCAACGGCCGGACCGCGTGCTCGACCAGGGCGGCCAGGAGGCGGCCACGGTGGCACGCGAACTCCAGACGCTGGCTGCCGCCCTGAGTGACAGCGCGCCCAAGGTGCGCGCGCGCGTGGCCGTGGTCTTCGACTACCCCTCGCACTGGATCGGCAGCATCCAGCCACAGGGCGCGGACTACAGCGCCTTGCACGAGACTTTCCAGGCCTATGCCGCCGCCCGCAGCCTGGGGCTGGATGTCGACGTGGTCGGCAGCGCAGCCGCGCTGGAAGGCTATGCACTGGTGGTGCTGCCCGCCGTGCTGCACGTCGGGCCGGCCCTGGCCGAACGATTGGCGCACTGCCCGGCCCAGCTGGTGGCGGGTCCGCGGCTGGCCTCCAAGGATGGGCACCTCGCCATCAGCAGCCCCTTGCCA
>JAGWIJ010000087.1 GCA_028873535.1 Pseudomonadota bacterium | reverse complement strand
CAGCAGCCAGGCACGGACACGGCTGCGCAAGACCGGCTCGCCGGCCGCCGAGCCCAGGCCACGACCGTGGATCACGCACACGCAGCGCAGACCGCGACGCCTGGCCGCGGCAAGGAACTGCACCACCGCGCGCCGCGCTTCGTCGACGCGCAGGCCATGCAGGTCGAGGCGGTCCTGCACCGTCCAGCGCCCGTGCGCAAGATCGCGCAGCACCTTGCGCGGCAAGCCGTCGCGCAGGTAGCTCTGCGCATCGCCGAGCTCGATCTCGTCGGACAGACCGTCAGGACCGTTGAGTGTTTCCTCGAGTGCCGCATCCTCGTCGCGCCGGCTGTGGATCGGCAAGGGACTCGGCTTGGGTCGCTCGGGCAGCACCTTGCCGGGATCGCGCACCGGCCGGGCGTCCGCCACCGCTTCGCGGAACAGCTCGTGGTCGTCGTCGCCTTGCATGGACGCGCCGCCCCGGCGGCCTCAGCCGGCCAGGCTCTCCAGGTAGCGCTGTGCGTCCAGTGCCGCCATGCAGCCGGTCCCGGCGCTGGTGATCGCCTGGCGGTAGACGTGGTCCTGCACGTCGCCGGCAGCGAACACGCCGGCCACGCTGGTGGCGGTGAAGCCGCCTTCGCGCCCGCTGCGCGTCACGATGTAGCCGTTCTCCATCTCCAGCTGGCCCTCGAACAGGCCGGTATTGGGCTTGTGGCCGATGGCGATGAACACGCCCATCACGGCGATGTCCTGCGTGCTGCCGTCGGCGGTGGCGCGCAGGCGTGCGCCATGCACCCCCTTGTCGTCGCCCAGGATCTCGTCCAGCGTATGGTTCCAGATGATCCGCACCTTGCCCTCGCGTTCACGCGCCAGCAGGCGGTCGATCAGGATCGGCTCGGCGCGCAGCTTGTCGCGGCGGTGGACCAGCGTGACGGTGCGCGCGATGCCGCTGAGGTAGAGCGCTTCCTCGACCGCGGTGTTGCCGCCGCCGATCACCGCGACATCCTGGTTGCGATAGAAGAAGCCGTCGCAGGTGGCGCAGGCCGAGACGCCACGCCCGGCGAACTGCTCCTCCGAGGGCAGGCCCAGGTACTGCGCCGAGGCGCCGGTGGCGATGATCAGCGCATCGCAGCTGAAGTTGCCGCTGTCGCCCTGGAGCAGGAAGGGGCGCAGGCTGAAATCCACCGTGTGGATGGTGTCGAACACCATGCCGGTGCCAAAGCGGCCGGCGTGTTCCTTGAAGCGCTCCATCAGCGCCGGGCCCTGCAGGCCTTCGGGGTCGGCCGGCCAGTTTTCCACATCGGTGGTGGTGGTGAGCTGTCCGCCTTCCTGCAGGCCGGTGATCAGCAGCGGCTGCAGATTGGCGCGTGCGGCATACACCGCCGCGGTGTAGCCGGCAGGGCCGGAACCCAGGATGAGCAGCTTGACGTGACGGGGAGGCGTGGTGTTCATGGAACGAAAAGTCCGGTAGTGTGATCTGCCGCTATAATCTCACGAGCCGTTCCGACAGCGCACCTGCTGCGCCAGTTCATGTTCTCCTTCTTCCAGCGCCGCAGTCCCTCGCCCGCCGCCGCGCCCCAGGCGCCAGATCCGGCGCCCAAGCGCGCAGCCACGCCCTCCCGCCGCCCGCTCGACCCGCGCCTCGCGCGCCTGTTGCGCGAGGCCTGGTGGACCTTGCGCACGCTGCTCGCGCTGTTCCTGGTGATCGCGCTGGTAAGCTACCGGCGCAGCGACCCCGGCTGGTCGACGCGCGGCACCGACGTGCAGGTCGCCAATCTGGGCGGCACGGCCGGGGCCTGGCTGGCCGATGTGCTGTTCCTGGTGTTCGGCTATTCCGCGTGGTGGTGCGTCGTCGGTCTGGCCTTTGCCGCCTGGCAGGGCTGGCGCCACCGCGAGTCGCGCATCGAGGCCAGCCGCTGGTGGCTGCTGTTCGCACCGCTGGGACTGGCGGTGCTGCTGGCCGGCAGTGCCATGATCGAATACCTGCGTCTGGCGCATCACCAGTTGGCCTTGCCCGGCACCGCCGGCGGTGTGCTGGGCGAGGTGCTGGGTGGCGCCGCCGCGGGGGGCACCGGCCTGGTCGGTGCGCTGCTGCTGGCGCTGGCGCTGATGGCCGTCGGTTTCAGCCTGTTCACCGGCATTTCCTGGCTGACCGCAGCCGAGGTGGTGGGCCGCAACGGCGAATTCGCGGTGCGCCGTGCGATCGAGCGCGTCCAGACCTGGCAGGACCGGCGCGCCGGTCGCCAAGCCCAGGAGGCGCGCCAGGTCGCGGTGAGCGAGGTGCGCGAAAAGCTGCAGACCGAGCACGCCGAGCCGGTGATGATCGCGCCGGCGGTGGTCGAGATCCCCAAGTCCGAGCGCGCCGTGCGCGAAAAGCAGGTGCCGCTGTTCGAGGAGTTGCCGGATTCCGACCTGCCTGCGCTGTCGCTGCTCGATCCGCCTGACGTGCATCGCGAGACGGTCAGCGCCGAGACGCTGGAGTTCACCTCGCGCCTGATCGAACGCAAGCTGCTCGACTTCAACGTGCAGGTGCAGGTGCTGGCGGCCTACCCGGGGCCGGTCATCACGCGCTACGAGATCGAACCGGCCACTGGCGTCAAGGGCAGCCAGATCGTCAACCTGGTCAAGGACCTGGCGCGTTCCCTGTCGGTCGCCAGCATCCGTGTCGTCGAAACCATCCCGGGCAAGACCTGCATGGGGCTCGAGATCCCCAATCCGCGCCGCCAGATGGTGCGTCTGTCGGAGATCGTCTCGAGCAAGGCCTACGCCGACCTGTCCTCGCCCCTCACCATGGCGCTCGGCAAGGACATCTCCGGCAATCCGGTGGTGGCCGACCTGGCGCGCATGCCGCACCTGCTGGTCGGCGGCACCACGGGTTCGGGCAAGTCGGTGGCCATGAATGCCATGATCCTGTCGCTGCTCTACAAATCGACCGCCGCCGAGGTCAGGCTGATCCTGATCGATCCGAAAATGCTCGAGCTGTCGGTCTACGACGGCATTCCGCACCTGCTCACCCCGGTGGTGACCGACATGAAGCAGGCAGCCGCGGCGCTCAACTGGTGCGTCGGCGAGATGGACCGGCGCTACAAGGTGATGTCGGCACTCGGCGTGCGCAATCTGGCGGGCTACAACCAGAAGATCAGCGACGCCGAACGTGACGGCGGCAGCATCGCCCATCCCTTCAGCCTCACGCCCGACGCGCCGGAACCGCTGAGCCGCTTCCCGATGGTCGTGGTGGTGATCGACGAGCTGGCCGACCTCATGATGGTGGTGGGCAAGAAGGTCGAGGAACTGATCGCGCGTCTGGCGCAGAAGGCCCGCGCTGCCGGCATCCATCTGATCGTGGCCACCCAGCGCCCTTCGGTGGACGTCATCACCGGCCTCATCAAGGCCAACATCCCGACGCGCATCGCCTTCCAGGTGTCGAGCCGCATCGATTCGCGCACCATCCTCGACCAGATGGGCGCCGAGGCGCTGCTCGGCCAGGGCGACATGCTCTACCTGGCGCCCGGAACCGGCTATCCGGTGCGCGTGCATGGCGCCTTCGTGGCCGACCAGGAAGTGCACCGCGTGGCCGAGGCGCTCAAGGCGCAGGGTCCGCCCGACTATATCGACGGCCTGCTCGACGAACCTGCCGACGGCGGCGCGGCGGGTGCCGGCGCTGCAGGTGCTGGCAGCGAGGCCGACGGCGAAGCGGATCCGATGTACGACGAGGCGGTCGCCATCGTCCTCAAGACACGGCGCGCCTCGATTTCGCTGGTGCAGCGCCATCTGCGCATCGGCTACAACCGCGCGGCACGTCTGATCGAGCAGATGGAACGCGCCGGGCTGGTGTCCGCCATGGCCACCAACGGCAATCGCGACGTGCTGGTGCCGGGCGGCAGAGGAGAGGAATGAACATCGAAACCCGCAAGCGCCGGCTGCGCAGCCGCCTGAAATGCACTGCAGCGCTGGTGCTGACCCTGGCTGCCGGCACGGCACGCGCCGACGGTCTGGCCAGCCTGCACGCCTTCATGACCGGCAGCCAGGCCGGACAGGCCGACTTCACCCAGCAGGTGGTGCCGCGCGAAGGCCGCGCACCGGCGCCGGTCAGCGGCCGTCTCGCGTTCCAGCGGCCCGGCCGTTTCCGCTGGGAGGCTGCCAAGCCCTACCATCAGCTGATCGTGGCAGACGGCGAGCACGTCTGGCTGTGGGATCCCGATCTCAACCAGGTCACGGTGAAAAGCCAGGCCAAGGCTCTCGGGGCGAGCCCGGCCGCCCTGCTCGCAGGCGACGATGCCCGGCTGGAGCACGATTTCGAACTGCACGACCGTGGCAGCAGCGAAGGGCTGGAATGGGTGGAGGCGGTCCCGCGCGCGCAGGACGTCGGCTTCGACAGCATCCGTCTGGGCTTCGCCGGCCACGAGCTGGCGCGCATGGACCTGCGCGACAGCTTCGGGCAGCTGACCCGTATCCGCTTCGGGCGTTTCGAGCACCAGGCCGGCCGCGAGCGTGGACAGTTCGAGTTCCATACCCCGGCGGGAGCGGACGAGATCCGCGAATGAGCGCATCCGGCGCCACGGCATGACGACGGACCTGTTCCGCGCCGCACCGCGCGCGCCGCTGGCCGAGCTGCTGCGACCCGCCACCCTGGACGAAGTGATCGGCCAGTCGCATCTGCTCGGACCCGGCAAGCCGCTGCGCCTCGCCTTCGAGTCCGGCAAGCCGCATTCGATGATCCTGTGGGGGCCGCCGGGCGTCGGCAAGACCACGCTGGCCAGGCTCACGGCGCAGGCCTTCTGCTGCGAATTCATCGCGCTGTCGGCGGTGTTCTCCGGCGTCAAGGACATCCGCGCCGCCATGGAGCAGGCCGAGCAGTACCTGGCGCGTGGCCAGCGCACGCTGCTGTTCGTCGACGAGATCCACCGCTTCAACAAGGCGCAGCAGGATGCCCTGCTGCCCTACACCGAGTCGGGCCTGGTCACGCTGGTCGGCGCCACCACCGAAAATCCCTCCTTCGAGGTCAACTCGGCACTGCTGTCGCGCGCGCAGGTCTATGTGCTGCAGCCCTTGCAGGCGGCGGAACTGCGCGCACTGCTGCTGCGCGCGCATGAACGTGCGCTGGCCCATCTGACGCTGGCGGATGACGCCATCGACCTGCTGGTCGGCTATGCCGACGGCGATGCCCGGCGCCTGCTCAACCTGCTCGAACAGTCCGATACCGCTGCGGCGGCCGCCGGCCGCGCGGTGCTCGATGCAGCGTTCCTGGGTGAGGCGCTGGCGCTCAATGTGCGCCGCTTCGACAAGGGCGGCGAGCACTTCTACGACCAGATCTCGGCCCTGCACAAGTCGGTGCGTGGTTCGCATCCGGACGCCGCGCTCTACTGGCTGTGCCGCATGCTCGACGGCGGTGCCGATGCGCGCTACCTGGCGCGACGGATCGTGCGCATGGCCTGGGAGGACATCGGCATCGCCGATCCGCGCGCGCTGACCATCGCCAACGATGCGGCGTCGACCTACGAACGGCTGGGCTCGCCCGAGGGCGAACTGGCGCTGGCGCAGGCGGTGATCTACCTGGCCTGCGCCGCCAAGAGCAATGCCGGCTATCAGGCCTACAATGCCGCGCGCGCCTTCGTGCGCCAGGACGGCTCGCGCAGCGTGCCGATGCATCTGCGCAATGCGCCGACGGCGCTCATGAAGCAGCTCGGCCACGGCCATGCCTACCGCTACGCACACGACGAACCCAACGCCTACGCGGCCGGCGAAAGCTACCTGCCGGAGGGCATGCACGAGCCGCGCTGGTACCGCCCGGTGCCGCGCGGGCTGGAGCAGAAGATCGCCGAGAAGCTGGCTTTCCTGCGCGGCCTGGATGCCGCCCACGGCGGCAGCGGCGAGGGCGAGGACTGAGCGCAGCTGCTTGCGCCCGGTGGCGGGCGCGCCGGCCACGTTGACCAGACGCAGCACGAAGCGCACCCATGGAGGTCTTGCGGTCTGATTGCCGTTCCGGCGGCTGCTGCCGGGGCCGACCCGGTGGTCAACGCGCCAGTACCCGATCCGGTGCACACGATTGGTGCAGCATCCGCAGCAGAGGCTGCGCATGGCGGCGCAGCATGTCCGAAAGACGTGCAATTGCAGCATCCTCAGGTTAGATTTACAGGCTTACCTGAACCCACCCGCCGCCTGCCATGCTCGATATCCAGCTGCTCCGCACCAATCCCGATCTGGTCGCCAGAAAGCTTGCCACCCGTGGCCTGCAGTGGGACCAGTCCGCG
The DNA here is from genome assembly GCA_028873535.1 of Pseudomonadota bacterium. Lineage (GTDB taxonomy): Bacteria > Pseudomonadota > Gammaproteobacteria > Burkholderiales > Ferrovaceae > CAIVHB01. The sequence continues at coordinate 8,025 of JAGWIJ010000087.1, read as the reverse complement.
TTCCGCGCGCTCGAGGACGAGCGCAAGACCGTCCAGACGCGCACCCAGGAACTGCAGGCCAGGCGCAATTCGGCGTCGAAGGCGATCGGTGCCGCCAAGGGACGCGGCGAGGACGTCAGCGCGCAGCTGGCCGAGGTGGCCACGCTTGGCGACGCGCTGACGGCGGACGAGGCGCGGCTGGACGAGATCCAGGCCCGGCTTGAGGAGATCCTGCTCGGGCTGCCCAACCTGCCGCACGATTCGACGCCGATCGGCAGCTCCGACAAGGACAATGTCGAAGTACGCCGCTGGGGCACGCCGCGCCTGTTCGACTTCGGCGTGCGCGACCATACCGATGTGGGCGAACGGCTCGGCCTGCTCGACTTTGCGACCGCTGCCCGCATCTCGGGCGCGCGCTTCACCGTGCTCAAGGGCGCGCTGTCGCGTCTGCATCGTGCGCTCGGGCAATTCATGCTGGACGTGCATACCTCGGAACACGGCTACACCGAGGCCTACGTGCCCTACATGGTCAATGCCGACTCGATGCGCGGCACCGGCCAGCTGCCCAAGTTCGAGGAGGACCTGTTCGGCGTGCCGCGCGGCGAGCAGGGCAAGTTCTACCTGATTCCGACGGCCGAAGTGCCGCTGACCAACTTCGTGCGCGACCAGATCCTGGCGCCCGAGCAGTTGCCGCTGCGCCTGACCGCCCACACGCCGTGCTTCCGTTCCGAGGCCGGTTCCTATGGCCGCGATGTCAAGGGCATGATCCGTCAGCACCAGTTCGACAAGGTCGAACTGGTCCAGATCGTGCATCCGGACCTGTCCTACCAGGCGCTCGAGGAGCTCACCGGCCACGCCGAATCGATCCTGCAGCGGCTCGATCTGCCTTACCGCGTGATGGCGCTGTGCAGCGGCGATATCGGTGCCGGGTCGGCCAAGACCTACGATCTCGAAGTCTGGCTGCCCGCGCAGAACGCCTACCGCGAGATCTCCTCGTGCAGCAACTTCGAGGCCTACCAGGCCCGTCGGCTGCAGGCGCGCTTCCGCAATGACAAGGGCCGGCCGGAACTGCTGCATACCCTGAACGGCTCCGGCCTGGCAGTCGGTCGCACGCTGGTGGCGATCCTCGAGAATGGTCAGCAGGCCGACGGCAGCGTGCTGGTGCCGGCGGTCCTGCGGCCCTACCTGGGCGGGCTGGAGCGCATCCAGGCCGTGTGAAGCAGCCTGCGCTGCGGGCGTTCAGCGTGGCGACGTCGCGCTGAGCGTGCTGGCGAGCGGCGCCTGGTACTCGGGTTCGAAGCGCCGCAGGATGTCGAAGTAGCCGCGCACGCTGTCGACAAAACTCACCGGCTCGCCACCGCGTGCATAGCCGGCCTTGAGTTCGCTGAACATCTCGGGATGCGCCAGATTGGGCAGCATGCGCTTGATGTCCAGCCAGCTGGCCGGGTTCAGGCCCTGGCGCTGCGCCAGCATGCGCGCGTCCTCCAGGTGGTTCCAGCCCACGTTGTAGGCGGCCAGCCCCAGCCACAGGCGGTCCGGATCGACCACCCGCGAAGGCTGTGCCTCGATCAGTTGCGCCAGATAGCGCGCCGCCGCCGGGATCGCCTGTTCCGGATCGAGGCGGTCACCGACGCCGAGTTCGTCGGCCGTGTCGCCGGTCAGCATCATGATGCCGCGCACCCCGGTGACGCTGGTGGCGTGCGGATCCCATTTCGATTCCTGGTAGGCGAGTGCTGCCAGCAGGCGCCAGTCCAGCCCGGTGCGCAGCTGCGCGCGCTTGAACAGTGCGGCGAAGCGCGGCAGCACGCTCAGGCGGCGTTCGAGCAGGCCCGCCACGTCCTGGTAGCTCAGCATGCCGAGATGGCCATAGTAGCGCTCGGCCAGTCGCGTCAGTTCGCCGTTGGCTGAAATGCGCACGAAGAAGTCGCTCGCGCGCCGGTACAGCCGGTCCTCGCGGCCGAGCGGGAAGGCCCAGCACAGACGCTGCGGCGGGCCGAGCTCGAAAGCCACCGCCAGCGAGGGATAGTACTGCTGCGCCAGCTGGACCTGCTGCGAGTCGGCCACGGCGTAGGGGATCTCGCCCGCTTCGACGCGCGCAAGCAGATCGACGGGATCGATGCCGGCATCGACACGCACCACCTTGATGTCGAGGTGCGCGCGCCGGCGCAGGTCCTCCAGCATCTCGGCGTGGGCGCTGTCGGCGATCACCGCCACCTGCAGGCCGTCGAGTTCCTCGATATCGTCCAGCTTGCGGTGATGATGCACGCTGTACACGACTTCGGGAGTGACCCGGCGGTAGGGGCCTGTGAAGCGCGCGTCGGAGCGCCAGTGCGGATTGTCGATCAGCCCGGCCGCCGCGAAATGCGCGCGCCGCGTGTAGAGGGCCCAGCGCACCTCGGCCAGCGATTTCAGGACCACGAAGCGCGCCGGCTTGCGCTGCTCCTCGGCAAAACGCCGCACCAGATCGGCTTCGAGGCCGCTGACGCCGCCGTCCGGGTCGACGTGGTAGATCGAGGTGGCGGCGCGCGTCGCCACCACCAGCTCGCTGCTGTCGTCCGAAGCGGCCACCTGGGCCGGGCCACGTACCAGACGGAAGGTTCCCGGCGGCATCGGCGCCTGGTTGCAGGCACCCAGGGCCAGACCACCCAGGGCGGCCAGGCAGCGGCGCCGTCCATGCGTTATCATCGTGTCCTTTCGCACCATCCGCACCCCGTGTCGATCCACGTCGTGATCCCCGCCGGTGGCACCGGCAGCCGCTTCGGCGCACCGGTCCCCAAACAATTCCATGCGCTCCAGGGCCGCCTGGTGCTGGAATGGGCGCTGCTGCCGTTCCTGGCGCAGAAGCGCGTCAGCGCCATCTGGCTGGCGCTCGGCGAAGGACTTCCGGCCGCCGCTGCGCACATGCTGGACCGCCTGCAGCAGGCGCACCCGGCACGCATCCACCGGCTCGCCTGCGCCGGAGCCACGCGTGCGCTGACCGTGGCCGGCGCCCTCGAAGCGGTGGCGGCGCAGATTCCCGCTGATCCCTGGATCCTGGTCCACGACGCCGCGCGTCCGGGGCTGCCCGTGGCGGCACTCGACCGGCTGCTGCTGGCGCTCGAGGACGAGCCGGTCGGTGCCTTGCTGGCGCTGCCGGTGGCCGACACGCTCAAGCGCGGCGACGCGCATGACCGGGTCGCAGCAACCGTGGCGCGCAGCGGCCTGTGGCAGGCGCAGACGCCGCAGGCCTTCCGGCTGTCGCTGCTGCGGCGCGCGCTGGCGATGGCAGGGCCCGACGCCGGCGACGAGGCCAGCGCGGTCGAGGCGCTCGGTCTGCGGCCGCGCCTGGTCGAAGGCGATCCGCAGAATCTCAAGCTGACCCGCCCCGGTGACGGGGCACTGATCGCGGCGCTGCTGGCCGCCCGGGAGCAACCATGCGCATAGGTCACGGCTTTGATGTCCACGCGCTGGTCGAAGGCCGGCCGCTGATCATCGGCGGCGTCGACATTCCGCATCCGCGTGGCCTGCTCGGCCACTCCGATGCCGATGTGCTGCTGCACGCGATCGCCGATGCCATCCTGGGCGCGGCCGCGCTCGGTGACATCGGCCGCCATTTCCCGGACAGCGACGCGCGCTGGAAGGGCGCGGACAGTCGCGTGCTGCTGCGCGAGGTGGTGCGCCTGGCAGCCGAGCGTGGCTGGCGCGTGCACAACGTGGATGCCACAGTGATCGCCCAGGCACCGCGCCTGGCGCCCCACATTGCCGGCATGGTGGCGAACCTGGCAGCGGACCTCGGGCTGGCGGCCGATGCCGTCAACGTCAAAGCCACCACCACCGAGAAGCTCGGCTTTACCGGTCGTGGCGAAGGCATCGCGGCAGAGGCGGTGTGCCTGCTCAGCGCGCGCATGCCATCAGATCCCGCGCCAGGCTGAAGCAATCCGGATAGCGCGCGACAGGATCGCGCGCGATCGCCGTATGCACCACGCGCGCGAGGGCCGGCGCGAGCTGCGGTGCCAGTTCCGCCAGTGGCGCCGGATCCTCGTGCAGGATGCGGTGCACGATGCCGCCTGCGCCGGCGTCGGCCGTCGCGAAGGGATGCACGCCGCTCAGCAGTTCGTACAGGATCACGCCCAGCGCATACACATCGGTGGCGCGGCTGGTGGTCCGCGCCTCGAGCTGCTCCGGCGCCATATAGGCGGGCGAGCCCACGAAACCGGACACCTGGGTGCGCTGTGCCCAGTCGATCTGGGCGGCGCCGAAGTCGATGATCTTCACGTCGCGGCTGCCCGACAGCAGGATGTTGGAAGGCTTGAGGTCGCGATGCAGCACCTGGCAGCCGTGCACGTAGTCCATCGCGCGCGCGCACAGGAACAGCATCTGCACCACCTGGGCCGGCGGCAGCAGGCTGCCCGGCTGGCAGAATGCGCGCAGCGGCACACCCTGCACGTATTCCAGCACCAGATAGTTGGGCTCGGCATCCAGGCGTGCAGCGAGCATGCGCATGACATTGGGATGCACCAGCCGGCCCACCAGCGAAGCCTCGTTGGCGAACAGGCGGCGGAAGCGCGACGATTCTTCGGCGTTCCAGGCCGGGTCTTCGAGCGCCACCTTGAGCGCGACCTGGCTGCCGCTGCGGCGGTCTTCGGCCAGGTGCACCACTGCCGAGGCGCCGCGCGCGAGCTCGCGCAGCAGCACGTAGTCGCCGATGACTTCCTGCAGATCACGGAACATGGCGCAGCTCCCGGGCGAGGCGGTCGAGGTCTTGCTGGCCGAGCGTGCCGCCGTCGAGGCGTTCGGCCTGCGCCAGTCCGCTATAGTTGCCGTGGCTGGAGCGCCGGTAGAGCGGATCATAGTGGCTGCGCAGCAGCTCCTCGACCAGCGGGCCGAAATTCCCCTGTGCCGCCAGCGCATTCCAGTGGTCAATGCGTGCCGCGCCGTGGAGTTCCAGCAGCCGTCCGAGCATGGCGCCGAGCGTTGCCGGATCCTGCAGCAGATGGCGGTAATCCTCCAGCAGCAGCGCCACCCGGGCGGCCTCATCGGCCTCCAGCGCCAGGCATGGACTGGCGCGCATGACGGCGATCAGCGGCTCCGGCACGTGCACAGAGCCGATGCGCCGGCTCTCGGCCTCGACGAACACCGGACGGGCCGGGTCGAATCCGGCCAGCGCGACCATCAGGCGGCTTTCGAACAGGCGCTGGGCCGGCTGCTCGATGCCGGGCAGGGCGCCCAGCACCGAGCCGCGATGCGCCGCCAGCGCTTCCAGGTCGAGCACCTGGGCGCCGTCGCGCACCAGGGCATCGAGCAGTCGGCTCTTGCCCGAGCCGGTGGGACCGCACAGCACGCGGAAGCGCAAGACCTGCGGGAGCGCCGCAAGGCGCGCGATGACGTGCGCGCGCCAGCGCTTGTAGCCGCCTGGCAGCTGCACGGCGTCCCAGCCGATCGCGCGCAGCACGTGGGTCATCGCGCCGCTGCGCTGGCCACCGCGCCAGCACAGCACCAGCGGCCGCCATTCGCGCGGCCGATCGGCGAACGATGCCTCGACATGGCGCGCGATGTTGCGCGCCACCAGCACGGCACCGCGCTTGCGCGCCGTGAACGGCGAATCCTGCTTGTAGCGTGTGCCAACCTCGGCACGCTCGTCGTTGTCGAGCACCGGATGGCTGCTGCTGCCGGGCAGGTGGTCGAGCAGGAACTCGCCCGGCGAGCGCACGTCGATGATGCTGTCGAAGCGGTCGAGCGCGTCCAGGTCGACCGTCGCGCTGCGCTCCCCCTGCCGCATCAGAATGGCAGCTGGGCGTCGGGCTTCACGGCCAGCAGGGCGCGCCGGAAGTCGGCCTGGATGCGTGCCAGAGCCGGCTCGTCGTCGGCCTCGAAACGCAGCACGATGACCGGCGTGGTATTGCTGGGGCGCGCCAGCGCGAAGCCGTCGGCGTATTCGACGCGTACGCCGTCGATGTCGATCAGTTCACGCGCGCCGTCGAAGCCGCCGTTCGCGCGCAGCGCCGCGACCACCCTGACGTTCTCGCCTTCTGCGGTCGGGATCTGCAGTTCGGGCGTGCTGACCGCATCGGGCAGCGACTCGAGTGCCGCGCTGATGTCGGCCACCCGGCTCAGGCATTCGAGCAGGCGCGCGCCGGCATACAGGCCGTCGTCGAAGCCGAACCAGCGCTCCTTGAAGAAGAAATGGCCGCTCATTTCGCCGGCCAGCAGCGCGCCGGTCTCGCGCATGCGCGTCTTGATCAGCGAATGGCCGGTCTTCCACATCGTGGGCTTGCCGCCGTGGCTGCGGATCCAGTCGAACAGGTGGCGTGTGCACTTGACGTCGAAGATGATCTCGGCGCCCGGGTTGCGGCTCAGCACGTCGGCAGCGAACAGCATCAGCTGGCGGTCGGGGAAGATGATGCGGCCATTGGCGGTGACCACGCCCAGGCGGTCGCCGTCACCGTCGAAGGCCAGGCCGATGTCGCCGCGGCCTTGCGCCAGGGCCTGCACCAGATCCTGCAGGTTCTCGGGCTGCGAGGGATCGGGATGATGGTTGGGAAAGCGCCCGTCGACTTCGCAGAACAGCGGGTCGACCACGCAGCCCAGACGCCGGAACAGGGCCGGCGCGAAGGCGCCCGGGATGCCGTTGCCGCAATCGACCACGATGCGCAACGGGCGCGCCAGGCGCACGTCGTCGCAGATCCGGCGCAGGTAGGCCTCGTCGATCGACTCGCTGCGGATGGTGCCGGCGCCCTGCACGAAATCGCCGCCTTCGATGCGTTCGCGCAGTGCCTGCACGCCGGCACCGGCGACCGGCGCGCCGCCCATCACCATCTTGAAGCCGTTGTAGTCGGGCGGATTGTGCGAGCCGGTGACCATGATGCCGGTGCTGGCGGCCAGTTCGTGTGCTGCGAAATACAGCATCGGCGTGGCGACGGCGCCGACATCGATGACTTCCATGCCGGTGGCGCGCAGGCCGTCGCACAGCGCTTCGGCCAGGGCAGGGCCCGACAGCCGGCCGTCACGGCCGACCGCGACCGAAGGCAGGCCGCGATGGCGGGCCTCCGATCCGAAGGCACGCCCGATCTGGCGCGCGAGCTCGGGCGTCAGGCTGCGGCCGACGACACCGCGGATGTCATAGGCCTTGAAGATTTCCCGTGGCAACGCGTTCTGCATGGAGTCAAACCTCGATGGATGTTCGGTGTGCATCGGGGCCGGTTGCGGCTGCGCCGCCGCCGGGCCAAAACGACCATTATCGCGCGGCGACCGCGACGCCACCAAATGGCTGCCGGGCTCAAGGCTGACGGATCAGTACGCTGCCGTCGGGGGCGGCCGGGCCGAACATCTGCAGCATGGGCTGGAGCACGGCAGCATCGGCGGGATCACTCCAGGCGCGCGCCTGCAGCGAGGGGGCGCGGTCGCTGCGCAGCTGACCGCTGCCATCGAGGTGCAAGGGGCCGCTTTCGGTGCTGATGCGGTAGTCGCCGCTGCCGTCCTGCAGGCGCCACTCGGCGCGCCAGCTGCCCAGCGGGGCCAGTGCCACCAGGCTGCTGGCGGCATTGCGCCAGCTGCCGGTGCCGGCGCCGGACCAGCGGCCATGCTGCAGTTCCAGATGCGGTGCCTGGAGGGCCAGCTGGCCGGAAGGGTGGACCAGGTCGAGCATGCCCAAGCCGGCCGGCAGGGTATCGGCGCGGGCCTGCAGATCGAGCTGATCGAGGCCGACCCCGGCCATGCCCGGCACGGCGATGAAGCTGCCCCGCACCGGGCCTTGTGTCACCTTGACCTGCCAGGCAGGTCGCAGCAGGCCGTGCACGCTGAAATGCCAGTCCCAGCGACCAAGCGCCAGCACCGGTGCCGCAGCGGCGTGCCAGCGCAGGTCCGCAGCGCCCGACCACAGGCCGCCCTGCGCGCCGGCCAGTTCAAGCTGTCCTGCGCTGGCGCTGAATGCGAGCCAGCGCAGCACACCCGGTGGCGTCTCGACCACAAATTCCAGGCAGGCGCCCAGCAGCAGGCCCGCTGCAACCACGATGCCACCCGGGACGCTGCTGCGCTGCCGGGCGTCCCTGCCGCGGCTAGCGTCCACCC